>JBBITL010000064.1:0-25355 GCA_037440765.1 Solibacteraceae bacterium | reverse complement strand
GCCACGGCCTGAATGAGCTGAGATGCGCCGGAAATCAGGGTTGCCGGCGGCTAGCAGCCTGCTGGTTGGGATGGCCCGGGTCTACAGATCGTGGCTGCCGCCGTGGGTGGAGTTGGCGGAGGGCGTTGCCCCTGGTTCCAGTCAGTCCTCTTTCACCACTTGGATGAGCTTTCCGAGCGGGGTCCTGGGGATGGAGCCCACCCACGTGAGGCGGAACGGTATGGCGCGCAGGAAGCCCCTCAGCACGGCGGTCAACTCCGCCTCGCGGGCCGGTGAAAGACCCGGACCCTCAAGAAGAAACTCGATCGAGCCGCCGCTCTTTAAGACCACCTGGAACTGGCGCACCTCCGGGAACCCCTTGAAGGCATGATTCCAGAACAGGGCGCTGACCTTGCGTCCGCCGGCAAGTTCCAGGAGTCCCGCCCGTCTGCCTTCGAGCGCACGCAGGGCGGTGACGCCCGACTCGTCCGAATGGGCGGCGTCGAACACGCCGAGATCCTCGATGTCGTAGCGCAGGAAAGGCGTCCCGCGGCAGATGGTGCTGGTCCAGATAAGCCGCCCGGTTTCCCCAGGGGCGGCGGGTTTGCCGGACTCGTTCACCACCTCAAGAAACAGCCACGGGCGCAAAACCCAGAGCGGCCCGTCTTCGCGGTACTGGCAGGCCATGGGGCCCAACTCGCGGCCGCCGTACCGGTTGAGAATCGGCACGCCGAAGGCCCGGCGGAAAAGATCGCACTGCCCGGGGAACAGCATCTCGCCTCCATTCCAGGCGGCCAGCACCGCGCCTGGGCCGGGCGACCAGCGATTCTCCAGTGCCTGCTCCGCCACATACCCAAGCATGGAAGTGAAGCCGTAGACAGCAGCCCCCGGATGCCGGCGGACTATCTGGCAGACCCTTCGCGCGGTCTCGGGGGTAAGGTTATAACCGTCGATCGGAAAGTTGTTCAACAGGCGATGGTGCAACCGTGTCCGGAGGCTGACGCTTCGTCCGATGTCACGCTCCGAACCCCAGACGCAGACTGTGGGCATGCCCAACTTCCAGCCCATCCGCAACTGGGTGCAGACGGTCGAGGCCACGGTGGCCAAGATCATTCGCCGGTCGTGAAAGAAGCGGATTGGCTCGCCGGTCGATCCGCCGGTGGCGTCCACCCTGCCTTCGAGACGGAAACGGCGCCGGATCTCGGAGGTGTCGAAGCGTTCCTGGAGGTGGCGCTTGCCAAGGATCGGCAGGGTTGGCCAGATGCGCCACAGGTCGTCGGGATCGCGGATTGCGGCGGCATCGCGCCATTCCGGCAGGCTGTCGGCGCGGTTGCCGAAGTAGCGAAGCTGGGCCATCAGCTTCGTGGCGAGGGCCCGGCGCTGGTCATCCGGGGACAGTCGTGGAAAGCGCTCAAGCTCGTCCCACGGTGTTGCGTTGCGGGACAGATACCTACGCCAGTAGAAGCGGATCGGAAGCCGTGTCAGGGACGTGGTCCAGTTCACAGTGGCCTTTCCAGCCCTTCGCGGGCCTGAAGCGAACCGTCGGCAGCGACAGGCTGCCCCTCGCATGTATGTCGCCAGGGGCAAAGCGCGCCAAGGGGTAGGGGAAGTCCTCAAACGCCTCGCGCACCAAAGGGATCTTGTCGGGGTCGAAGCCCATCAGCCGCGCGTGCACCCATTCAGCGGCGACAGGGTTGACGGCGCCGGTGAGGAAGCCGGAGGCGACGGGCTCGGGCGCCAGAGGCCCCTCTCCCTGGCCGCCTACGATGGCGTCGGTGATATGAATGACGGTCCGCTGCGGCTGGCGCGCCATCGTCCCGTCCACGCGGGCGTACGCCAGAATGCGCTGGAGGTCCAGGACCATCCGCCATACCGTGTCATTGCCGTACCAGGAGCCTTCTATGTCACCGCCCCGCCCCAGGCGGGACGACACGCTCAGCAGGGCGCCTGAAACGCGGGAGAGTAACCGCGGCGGCCACCCCGCCGGGAGCCGGTTGGCGGCGTCGGCGGCCTCCTCCGCCAACCGCTTCAGCCAGGACCGCCCGGCGTAGCAATCCCCGCCTGCGGACGATCCTCCCTTGCGGTGATGCGGCAGGAACTCCTTGTTGCCGTTGATGCCTACCAGGTTTTTGAGCGCACCGGTAAGGCAGGCCTTCTTGTGGCACTTAAGTTTGGGGAGATTGATCACGGCGTCCGCTTCCAGGACCTCCCGGGCAATGAGGTACTGGTGGCGTCCCGGCGCGTGCGAGCGCGCCAGGCCCTCCGGATCATACATGGTCACCCGGAACCGGTGGGACGCGCCGGAAACCGGCTCGAGAAGACTGTCCCCGCCCAGGTCAGCGAGCACGTAGCTGTCCGGGCCACGGCCCGTCTCCCGGCGGCGTGATCCCGGCTCGCCGCCGGAAAGGATGGAGCGGCGCAAGTCGCGCACCTCCACCGGCAGACCGCGCGCGGCGAGCCGGCCGATCAGATCGTCAACCCCGGCCACGCGCCGCAACGCCTCGAAATCACATCCCTGAACAGGGGCATCTCCTATGATGATGGATCGAGGACTGGCCAGCGCCGCATACTGGACCACAGCTTCAATGACCGACGCGTGGGTCAGCAGACATTCCAGCCCGCCGCCGGACTGGTTGTAGTGCAGCACCCAGTTGGGTTTGACGAGGACCCGCGAACCGGGAGGTATGAAGCCGCCCAGGGGATTCCAGTGTGGCGTTCCAGTGTTCTCAGGGTCGAGTCCCCAGGTCTGGAACAGTTCGCGCAAGGCGACTGCGGCGACGGTGGAAACCTCGAGGCCGGGCAACTCCGGCGCGGCTACCGGGGGCTCGATCCGGCCGTAATCGGGCCGGGGGCTCCGGGCGACTGCCACTAATGTCTCCATGAGAACGGGCTCTGCCGGAAATCTCCAATTTCGCACACGGCCTCGCGCCAATGTTGCGCCGCCAGGGCGCGCAGCTCAGCGGGCCGCTTTGGCGTCGAGCAGATCCAGGTAAATGGCCTCCATGTTGCGGGTGGCGGAGTCCAGGGAGAAGCCGTCGCGGATGAAGCGGCATCCGGCGTCCGCCATGCGGCGGCGCTCGCCGTCGCGCTCAAGCATCAATGAGAGCTGGCGGGCCAGATCCGCCGGGTCGCCGGTCTTGAAGATCAGGCCGGTGCGGCCGTGCTCAACCAGTTCCGGATTTCCGCCCGCATCGGAAGCGACCACGGCGCAGCCGCAGGCCATGGCTTCCATCAGGGAGTTGGACAGGGCCTCCGACAGGGACGGAAGAACGAATACGTCCAGCGCGCGCAACCAGGCTGCGACATCGGCCGTGGCAGGCTTGAAGACGCAGGAAGCCTCCAGTTCCAGCCGCGACCTCAGGGTCTCAAGCTCGGGCAGCATGCCGCCGCTCCCTACGATGAGGAGCCGCGCGCCAGGGCGAGACCGGTGCACGCGGGCAAAAGCCTCCATCAGGACGGGGAGCCCCTTCTCCGGGCGCAGTGGACAGACAACCCCGATGACAGCAGAGGCGCCGGCAAGCTCCGGCGGCCTCAAGCGGGGGCCGGGTCTGAACTGCTCCGTGTCCAGGCCGTTGTAACAGAGCCTGAGCTTGCGATCCGGCACGCCGTAGTCCCCGGTCATGTGGCGCTGCAAGGCGCGGCAATTCACAACGATGGCGTCCGACAGGCGGTCCGTGAGGCGGAGGACCGGCCGGTAGAGGGCGGGCGTCAGGCGGCGGAAGGCACGCTGGCTGGAGAGCACGACGCCGGTCCGGCACGCCCTGGCAACGGGGACCGCGAACAGATTGGCGGGGGTGTCGAAGGCGTGCACGAGCCGGATCCGTCTCCGCCGGAGGAAGCGGCGCAGGCCCCAGGCGGCGCGCAACGCCGCCGGGCTTCCGAACGAAGCGAAGGGGAAGCATTCGACGTGCACGCCCGCGGCAAGCAACTCGTCCACCCTGAAACCGCCCGGGCGGAACACGCCGACGTGCGGCTCGAACAGGCCGCGGTCGAGGCTGCGCGCGAGGGTGGCCAGCTGGCGCTCGCTGCCCCCCTGGGCCAGTTCCTGCGCCAGAAGCAGCACCGGTACGGGCCTCGCGGAAACGGTCATCGGTTCTCCTTAATGGGGAGCCGGAATTCCCTGGCGCCGCGGCGCCAGCGCAGCACCCCGCCAGGCTCCAGGGTGAGGGAAGCCGGTTGCGGGGCGGAGGAGAGGTCCAGCGCCGCCGCCAGCACGGCGGGCAGGGCTCCGGTCCTTCGGAGGCAAATGACCGGCGCTGGCTCCTTTGAGCCGAACACGGTCGAGCGCCAGCCATGCTCGCCGCCCTCGCTGTGCTCGGGAGGCCCGGCTCCGGCCAGGCTCAAACGGACCGCGGCGGCGGCTGTGGCCAGATGCCAGAATTGCTCCAGTTCGTGGCCGCCCGGGGGCCCGGCGATCTCGTCACATACCACAAGCAACTCTTCGGACTTGAGGAGCCAGACGCGGCGCCTGTGTGTGAAGCCGCGGTAGGAGCAGGAGGCGGCCAGGTAATCGGACTCCGGATTCGAGGTCCATGCCGGCACGGCAGCAGCGGGCTTCTGAGTCCAGCGGAACGGTCCGGCCGCGACGGCCTGGTCCAGTCCGGCGATGCGGATGGTGTTGTGCGCCGCCGTGCCGCGGAACCAGTCGCGCCAGCCGGGGTCGCTCACGTAGGTGAATGTTCCGGCGTCGATCAGGATCTCCTCGTCGCCGCGCCGCGCCGTCACGCTCAGAGTATCAGCATGGCTGTGACCGGCGTTGCCTTCGCCGAACGGTCCGGCGTCAGCCAGTACGTGCAGATCCCCGGATGTCATCACAGCCAGCCCGGCGGAGGGCAGGAGCCTGGAGGCCCGCGCGCATGGAGGACCGGGAACCTGGTCGAGCGCCTGCGCGCCAAGCCACCAGGCGGCCTGTTCGGCCAGGTCGCCGGGGTCGAACCGCCATTGTGCGCCAGGGAACAGCAGGGCGCAGGTGGCCAGGGTGGCCCGGCAGAAGCGTTCCCGGCGGCCGTAAGGGTGGAAGAACCGTCCGCCGTCGTCGTCTCCCAATGCGGGCAGCCGGCGGGCGGGCCCCGCCACCAGGTCGAGGCAGTCCGCCATCGCGCGCAGCGTGGCGAGCCGGGGGCACGGCAGCGGCTCCAGCAGATGGTGGAACACGAACATGTCGAGCGCATACAGGTGGTAGTAGGGCGACAGTTCGAAGTGGAAGCCGTCGGCGAGGACCTGGCGGTCCATCTGCTCGAGGATGTGCTTCCGGCCGAGGCGGCGCCAGCCCGAAGAGCGAGGCCAGCCTGGGAACAGCACTCCGAGAGCGTGCAGCGCCACAGCTTCCCCGAGCAGATGCGTGTTGGGGGAGAAGTAGACCGACAGGTTGAACTCCAGGTGGAGACCGTGGCGGTAGAGTTCCTCCAGAAGGCGGCTGCGGAAGCCGGGCGTCATCGTGTGACCGGTCCAGTGGAAGACCCAGATCCAGGAAATTGCGCGAAAGGCCACCTCCAGCGCGCTGGCCCAATTGATGCCGCGCTGGAAGTGGTTCTGTTCCCACCAGCTCTCCAGGTGGCTGACGATCCGGGCCAGGTAGCGGTCATCAGAGGTGAGAAGCCAGGCCTGTGCCAGCAGCAGCATGTGCTGGTGGCGGTTCATCTCCCAGACCACCTTGTGGTCGCCGGCGCGCGCGAAGTCGAGGTAGGGGATCCGGCGGAAGTAGACGGGGGGAGTTGATACGTGATGCACGTAGTCCCGGCGCCAGTCGATCCGGGGGCCGGTGTCGACAGTGTGGGCCAGCAGCGGGATGCGGTGGCCCAGGATCGAATCCGCGAGCCGGACAATCTCCCTGGCGAAAGGCGAGGAGCGCAGCGCGGCGGCCACCGGCAGGGGGTCGGGCAGCAGGGCGAGCGGCCGGGGCTGAGCCGGGGCGCGGAGGCCCGGGCGCGTCGCGAGCAGAAACAGATTGGCTGCTTCCTGTTTGAGGCGGAAGGTGATTCCGGAGGGCGAGAGCACCGTTTCAGAAAGTCCTGTCAGCACGCTTCATGGAAGGCTGGATAAATGATACTCCATGGGCGAGTGAAGCGGCATGGGATAATGAGCCCGAGGAACGCGAAGATTGACACCTGATTACCCGAAATCCAGCGTCGCCGTCTTCGGGCTGGGCTACGTTGGGGCGGTGACGGCAGCCTGTCTTGCGGAGCTGGGGCATGAAGTGACCGGGGTCGACCGGGACGGGCTGAAGGTGGATGCGGTGCTCGCGGGCCGGGCGCCCTTCCACGAGCCGGGGCTGGAGGAGGTGATCCGCCGCAACGTGGCGGCGGGACGCCTGACGGCCACTGTATCGGCGGAGGAAGGCGTCGCGCGAGCGGACATCGCGCTCATGTGCGTGGGTACGCCTTCGGAGCGCAACGGAAATCCGAGCCTGGAGCAGTTGCGCCGGGCGGCGGCCGAGATCGCCGCGGCGCTCCGGCGCGATCCGAGGCCGTTTGTGGTCACGGTCCGCAGCACGGTGTTTCCGGGAACGTGCGAGGAGGTGGTCGAGCCCGCCTTCAAGGGGCTCCCGGTGAAGGTGGTGTGCAACCCCGAGTTTCTGCGGGAAGGCGCCGCGATGGAGGATTTCACGCGCCCTCCGCTGGTCGTGGTCGGAGGGGCGGACCCTGAAGCCATGAACCGCGTGGCGGGTATCTACAGGCCGCTGGGCGTGGAGCCGCGGCTGGTTGCGATGCGCACGGCCGAGATGATCAAATACGCCTGCAACGCGTTCCACGCGGTGAAGGTGGCCTTCGCCAACGAGATCGGCGCGCTGGCGGCGGAACTGGGCGCGCCGCCGGACGAGGTGATGGACACGCTGTGCCAGGACCGGAAGCTGAACGCTTCGGCGGCGTACCTGAAACCCGGGTTCGCGTTCGGGGGCTCCTGCCTGCCCAAGGACCTGCGTGCGCTGGCCTACCGCGCCTCGAGGCTCGACCTGAAGCTCCCGCTGCTGGAGGCCACCATGCCGAGCAACGGGCAGCACCTGGCGCGCGCCATTCAACGCGTGATGGACCTCCCCGCCGGGCGCATCGGAGTCTTCGGTCTCTCGTTCAAGGAAAACACCGACGACCTGCGGGAAAGCCCCGTCATCGAACTGCTCGAGCACCTGATCGGCAAAGGGCGGGAGGTGCGGGTGTTCGATCCCCAGATCCGCCTCTCCACCATCTACGGCAGCAACCGCAAGTTCGTGCTCGACGCCATACCGCACGTCGGCCGGCTGATGACCGATACGCTCGATGAGCTGCTGGGGTGGGCCGGGCACGTGGTGGTTACGCAGAGGCCGCCCGGCGAGATGGCGGAGCGCATCCGGACGTCGGGACTTCCGGTGGTGGAACTGGCGGGGCCCATGCCCCGGTGAGTTGCAGGCTCCCGCCGGGCACCTTCAAGCACGCAGAAATCCAGCCCGCTTCGCGCTTCCAGGCGCACGCGGCCTGAGGCGCGGGTGATGTGGTAGACCGTCCTGGCGCCCAGTTCCACCTGGATGGCGTGGCAGGACCAGCCCTGTGCGTTCAAGATGCGGATCGAGCCATCCTGGCCGACGGCCAGGGCCAGGTCGGCGTCGGAGCCGGCCGAGGCTCTGGCGACTTCGAACAGATCAGCCGCTTCGGCGAAAACACCGGGCATGCAGGCCGTATCGCCCGGCGCGGGACAGGTTTTAGCGAAAGCGCGCGGGCGCCGGCTTTCCAGCGGGGCGGGGAAGATGCTACATTCGGTGCTTTGCGGTCATGCCACGTCTTGCGACCAGGTATTTCGGCCCCGTCGATTACGCCGTGGAATCGGTATACAGCTTCCCGAGCGGGCTGCCGGGCTTCGAGGAGGAACGCGACTTTCTTTTCATCGAACAGCCAGCCAACAAGCCGCTGGTCTTCGTTCAGAGCATCGCCACGCCGGAACTGTGCCTGCTGGCGGCGCCGGCGCGCGCGGTGGCGCCTGATTACAGGCTGGCTCTCTCCACCGAGGACCGGGCGGAGCTGGGGCTGGAGCAGGACCGGCAGCCGGAGATAGGTCCTGACCTGCTCTGCCTGCTGATCCTGAGTGTGGAGGAAGGGGCGCCTCCGACGGCGAACATGCTGTCGCCGCTGGTTGTGAACCTGAGGCTCCGCCGGGGGATCCAGGCGGTGCAGGCCGGCTCGGGATACTCGCACCGGCATCCGCTTGGAGTTGGCGCGCCGGAGGCCCGATGCTGGTGATTCGCAGACGTGAAGGCGAAGCGGTCCTCATTGGAGAGGACGTCGAGGTCGAAGTGCTTGAGATTACGCCGGCGCGGGTCAAGCTTGGAATCCGGGCCCCGGAGGCGGTGCAGGTGCTGCGGAAGGAACTGAAGGCGACGCGGGAGCAGAACCTGGCTGCCGCCCGGGGGGTCAGCGACGAAGGCCTGGCTCGCCTGCTGCGGCTGCTGGGGCGCTGATCGGCGGCTGGAAGGCCGTGCAGGCGCCGTCAGGGTAGTAGTACAATCGGTGTAGAGTTTGGGAGGTCGTCTAACGGTAGGACTGCAGACTCTGGATCTGCGTATCGGGGTTCGAATCCCTGCCTCCCAGCCAATTCCTCCGGGTTCCCGGCGCGCGCCCGGCCGGCCGTACTGCCACAGAGAGGCCTGGTGGTTGTTTCTCCTCCGTTCGCGCACCAGACCGAGGAGCACTTCGAAACCGCGCGGGGGAACAGGACGCCGGCCACCGGGCCGGCGGCGCTGCGCTCAGGCGGTCATGGTGAGGATGCCCTTGTCCTTGAGGCCGGACAGGGCCAGGTGGTAGCGGCTGTGGATGCCGGTCTTCTCGTAGAGGTGCTTCAGGTGGATCTTCACTGTGCCAGGCCGGATGCCCAACTCCTGCGCTATCTCGCCGTTGGTCAGGCCCTGTTCGACCAGGGCGAAGATCTGTGACTCGCGAGGCGTCAGGTCCGAACGGGAGGACCGGAGAGCAATACGCGCCGAGCGGAAGATCACGTCCTCCATCCAGGTTGAGCCCGCACCGGCCGCGCGCAGGGAGGAAACCAGCGTCTCGGCGACGGCTACTTTTCTCACAACCCCCCTGGCGCCCGCCTGCACGAACCGCAGCGCCTCGGCCTCGGTGATGGGAGAGCCCCACACGACCACCCCTACTTTGTCCGCGCCAGCCCGGAGGTTGAGGATCCAGTGGACGAGGCTGTTGATCCCCACGCCCTTGTCGGCCAGCACCACGCGAGGGGGTTGCTGGCGGACCATGCGAACGGCGTCATCGAGCGTGCTGGTGGACCAGAGGAACTCGAGGTCCGGACAAGCGTCGAGGATGGCCCGGACACCGGCAGCCGTTACGGGCTGAGTGTCGCAAACTCCGACCGCTATTCGGAAGGGCAGTTCAGGCATGCATACACTCCCGGTTGGATTGCGCTAGGCTCTGTTCGGCCAGATGGATCAAGAACTGTAGTACGAGGCCATCGGAGTATTTCTCAAACTTCCAGCGGCCGCGGCCGATCAGGTATCAGGTGAGATCGTGTTGAGCCGCAACGACATCCGCGCCCAGGCGGCAGCGGGCGGCCATGCCGGCCGCTGCGACGCGTGGCTGCTGAGCGCAGACCGGCGTGTGGCGTCGGAACTGCTCGCCCTGCTGTCCAGCGAGGCGCCTGCCATGCTGGTCAGGCACCTGGAGGCCCTGCCCGCGGGTGCGACGCAAGGCGGGCAGACACCTCAGGTCTGTTTTCTACACGTGCCGGCCGGGTCCAGGCAGGAACTGGGTTGGCTGGCTCAGTTGCCGGAGCCTCCCCTTTCGGTTCCTACCGTGGCGGTCCTGGGGGAGAACGATCACGAGGCGGCCCTGCGCTGCCTGAGGTTGGGCGCCTGCGGGTGCCTCATCCGGCCGTTTGACCAGGAGCAACTGCTGCCCCTGCTGCTGCGGGTGGGATACCGCGAGCCGGCCGCCGAGGGAGACGGCCGGCACAAAGTGCTGTGCGTCATGCCGGCCAAGGGTTCCAGCGGCGCCACCACCCTGGCGGCCAACCTGGCCTGCCAGGCAGGCCGGGCGGGGTTCGAGCGTGTGCTGCTGGCTGACATGGATGCCCTGACCGGAACCCTGGCCTTCGCCCTGAAGCTCAGGTCTCCCTATAGCTTTGTGGACGCCATGGCCCACGCCGGACATCTGGACGCCGACCTGTGGAAGGGCCTGGTGGTTTCCTACCGCGGATTGGATGTGCTTCTGGCCCCTGAAGACCCCGCGGGCTTGGAAGCGTCCGCTTCGGCTGCGGGCCAGCTGTTGTCGTACGCCCGGCGCGGCTATGACCTGATCATTCTGGATACCGGCGGAGTCTTCACCCCGCCCGCACTGGATCTGGCCAGGCTGAGCGACGAAATCCTGCTGGTTAGCACGAGCGAATTGGGCGCGGTCCACGGAGCCAAGAGGTCGCTCGGCTGCCTGGCGGCCAACGGGACGCCGCGCGCCAAGATCAGGCTGATAGTCGGCCGATCCAGGCGCGACGTCGGCTTCGAGCGCGAGGAGATCGAATCGGCGCTTGGCATGGATGTGTTTCACGTTCTGCCCAGCGACCCGCAGGCGATTGAAGACGCGCTGCTGGAGGGCCGCCCGGCGGCCGCCGGAAGCGCGTTCGGCAAGAGCCTGGCGGAGCTGGCGTCGCGGGTGATGGGCCGGGAGCCGGCCGCCGGGCGCGGGCCGGTTGCCAGGCGCATGAAAACCCTGCTCTCGCTGGGAATCTGACCCCACGGCTGTCAGAAGGCGGCGCTGGATTCGATGCCAGCCGCCTGAAGCGCGCTGGCCATCTTCTGAAGCGCGGATTTGTGGATCTGCGACACGCGGCTCTCGTTTATCCCCATCATCTCGCCGATCTCGCGCATCGTCAGTTCTCTGGAGTAATAAAGCTGAACCACCTGCCGGTAGCGTTCCGGCAAAGTCCCCATAGCCACACGGAGGTACCCGCGCAACTCCTCCCGGGCGCACATGTGATCGGGCTGCGTGTCCTGCTCGGCCGGGAAATCCGGCGCGGCAGCTTCCTCGTTGTCCTGCTGTCTGCCGGAGGCGGAGACCAGCCCCGCGCTTCGCAGCTCAATCATCATGCGGCGCCAGCGTTCCTCTCCGACGCCCAGCTTCTCGGCTACTTCGGCGTGGGTGGGATGGCGTTGCAGAACGGCCGCCAGGTCCCGCGTGGCGGCTTCGATCTGTTTGTGCCGGCGGCGCAGGTCCCGGGAGGCCCAATCCAGTTGCCGCAGGCTGTCGAGGATGGCGCCCTTTATCCTGTGCTTGGCGTAACTGGAGAAGGCCACCTGCTTGCGAGGGTTGAACTTCTTGGCCGCATCGAACAGCCCCATGATGCCAGCGTGCACCAGGTCGTCTATATCCACGTGAACAGGCAAGTTCTCATGGACCCGGATGGCGATGACCCTGACCAGCGGCAGGTGCTCCAGGATGACCTGATCCCGGTCTTTCTGGCCAGTCTCTTCGGCTTTGGGCACACTGGTGGCGTGCATCTCTCTCTCCTTGCTTTCTCGCTACTGTCGGGCTGTCCCTTTTCGCTCTAAGGGACTCATCGGCAGGCTAGGAGCTTTTGGATCACGCGCACCCGAACTGAGCCTGCGTCACGAAGGGCTTTGCTCTATCCAGCCACCGCGACGCCGCCCGCCGGGCCTGATTCCATCCAGCCTCAAGCCCGCGCGGCAGTATGAGCAAGCCGGCGGCCAATATCGTCCGCCGGAGGCCGGCGGTTTGTAAGCTGACTTACTTACTGAGAATCAAGAACTTTCCCTTATGCGCAAAGAATGTGCCGCACGGGAAATGCGGCGTGGTGCTAGAGCGTGTTCCGATCTGAGATTCCCGGGTTGGACCGAGTCCCGTTACGGCACATCCTCAAGCGAAGGACGGGTTGAGGTGGAGGGAACCGGCGCGAAAGTGAACGGGAGCAACGCCGCCGTGCACTTCGTGAGCCCCGCGCAGATCAACGTCAAAGTGCCGGATTAGCAGCCGGACGGCGACGTTGACAACACGGTTTCCGCCGGCGGGACTGTGTCTGCCGGCCGGGCGCAGCTTTCGGTCAAGCGAGCGAAGTGGCCGTCATTTGAACAAGCCATCCCGGTCCAGGTGTTGCCGGTAGTTCACCAGGCGGATGGCGCACTCCTCGACGGCTCGCTTGACTTCGGGCGAGGTGAGCGCCTCCAGCTCGCGCTGTCGGCTCTCCTTCAACCGTGTGGGCGCGGCCCGCAGCTCCGCGCCGAGAATGCCGGGGTGGCACATCAGCTCGGTGAGGCCGGCGGGCAGGCTGCGCAGCAGCCGGATGAGCGAAGCGACGTCAAGGCGGCCGGTCTGGCGCAGGCCGACGAAGCGGTCTGTGAGGCGGCAGCCGCGCCGCCGGAGCGCGCGGCGGAGCCGGGCGCCCAGGACGGGAACGGCCAGCGGCCTGCGGACCCAGCGAATGCCGGACTCCTCGGAGATCCGCGCCACCGCCTCCGCGACCTGAGGAAGCAGGAGAGTGTGCTTGTGCGTGTCCAGGTGGGAGGGCGCCAGGCCGGCGTCCAACAGCTTCCGCACCTGGGCGCGCAACTCCTCCAGGACGCGAACCCGGCCGAGCGCGACGGCGGCGGCGAGCCGGGGGACCGTGGACGGCAAAGGGCCGTGAGGCGGCAGGGCGGAGGATGCGTTCACGAGCGACAGATGGCAGCCGACATCCAGCGTCGGGTTGGCGCGGGCCAGCTCGGCGGCGTGGGCGAAGGCGGCTCCGGTGGCCATCAGGGTCGCGGCGGTGAGGATTCCGCAGGTGTGCGCCTCAACGATGCCCAGATTCACGTCCCGGGCGAGGCCGAAATCATCGGCGTTGACGATCAGCAGCCTGCGGCCGTTCAAAAGAGTCCCAGCCTGATGCTCAGGAACTTCTTGGGGTTGGCGCGGAAGTCCTTCATCAGGTCGCGCATCTCGCCGCTGGCCCCGCTGAGCGACTCGTACAGGCTGGGATTGACCAGCAACTGGCCGAGCGTACCCTGGCCCGAGTTGATCTTCACCATGGTGTCGTCGAGTCTGACGATCAGATCCTGAATCTGCTTGTGCAACTGGTCGTCCTTGAGCAACTTGCCGGCCGTGCCCTTGCCGGCGTTGAGGTCCTCGGCCGTGCGGCGCAGTTCGGACAGAGTCTTGCGGGCGTCATCGTAAAGCGCCGGGTCGCGGATCAGCTTCCCGGCCGTGCCCTCTCCATTCTGGATGCTTGTCACCAGCGCGTCCAGGCGGCGGACGGCGGAACGCAGGTCATGGTAGAGCGTTTCATCCTGGAGCAGCCGCCCCACGGTTCCCTCACCGCTTGAGACCGCCGCGGCCACCTTCTGGACTTCGGAGACAGCGGAGTTCAGGCGCTCATAGAGGGTCTTGTCGACCAGGAGCTGGCCGATGGTGCCGCGCCCCTTCTCCAACTCGGTCACCACGCCATCGACCCGCTTCAGCAGCGCGCGTGCCGCTACCATCACGTCATAGCCCGACTGCACGACTTCATCGAACTCGCTGACGTCCTTGCTGGGCACCTCGCCGCCGTTGGGCACCGTCTGCGGGCTGACGCCCTGCTTGATGTTGATGTACTTGGTGCCGAGAACGTTCTCGGCGCTTACGCCGGCCTCCGAGTCGACGGGGATGGCGGGCAGGAGGGCGGCTTCCACCGACATCTGAACCCGGATGATGCGGCGCGGGGCCTTTTCTCCGGACAGGCTGACGTCCGTCACGCTGCCGATCTGGTAGCCGTTCAGGCGCACGGGGGCGCCCCTGGCAAGTGCGGCCGAGTCGTCCAGGTAGGTGTAGATAACCGCTCTGGGGACGAAGAGCTTCTCGGTTCCCGTCAGCAGGAACACCAGGACTCCGAGCAGAGCCATGGCCACCAGGGTCATCAGCCCTACTCTCAACTGCGCCCACTTGACCTTCTTTGCCGATGGCATGACAACGCGCTCTTTACTGCAGCCGCTCCCTTACGGTCGCGGTTCGGTGCCAGCACCGGACCGCGACCGTAAGGGAGCGGAGGTCTCGCGCTTCACGAACTTGGCCACGTATGGGTCCCGGCAGCCCTCCAGTTCCTTGCGATCACCTTCAAAAACGATCCGCCCTTCCCGCATCACGCTGAACATCGTCCCCGGCTTGTCCGGTCCGGCGTGCCGCACAGGCTCAAGACCTCCGCTCTTGGGATTGTATCGGAAATTGTCGAGCCAAATCCCGTCCTGGTAGCGCTGGGTCACGATGACGGTAGTGGTGTTCTCCAGGTCACGGGCCTTGATGATGAGGGAGATGATGGTGTGCGCCGTGATTGGGTCCAGGCCCGCCGTGGGGGAGTCGTACAGGACCAGCGGGGGTCGCGACACCACGGCGCGCGCGATTCCGATTCTTCTCCGCATGCCGCCGGAGAGCTCGCTGGGGAACTTCTCCAGGGTGTGCTCCAGCTCCACGAAACGGAGCGCCTCCCCGGCGCGGCGCAAAGCCTCCGCGGGTTCCACCCGGAGCAGTCTCTGGTTCAGCAGCGGGTATGCCACATTCTCCCCGATGCTGAGCGAATCGAAAAGGCCGCCCTCCTGGAACAGGATCCCGACCCTGGCCCGTATGTCGAACAGGCGCGCCTCAGTGAGGTCCTTGATCTGGCCGCCGAACACGAACACACGGCCGGAATCCGGCTTCAGCAGCCCCAGGGCCGTCTTCAGCAGGACGGTCTTGCCGCTGCCGGCGCTTCCCAGGATGATACGGGTTTCGCCCCGGCGGACCTCGAAGCTCACGCTGTCCAGCGCGGGGGTCTCGTCGAACGCCAGGGAAACGCCCTCGAAGCGAAGCACGCTGGCGCTGGGGTCGGCGGACATGAGGCGCTCAGATGTTGACGAAGAAGCGGGTGATGAAGAAGTCCAGCACGAAGATCCAGACCGAGGCCACCACCACCGCGCGCGTCGTGGACCGGCCCACGCCTTGCGTGCCGCCGGTGGTCCGCAGGCCGTAGTGGCAGCCGACCAGCGCCACGATGACGGCGAACGAAAACGGCTTGATCAGACCCTGGAAGATGTCGGAGTAGCCGATCGACTGCCAGGCGCTGTTCCAGTAAAACTCCGGGCTCATCTGAAGCAGCGTGTAGGCGATGACGAAGCCGCCCAGCATGCCCATGAAGTCGGCCACTACGGTCAGCAGCGGCAGCACGGAACAGGTGGCCATGAGGCGCGGGGCGACCAGCTTCTGCACCGGGTCGGTGCCGAGGGCGCGCATGGCGTCGATCTGCTCGGTGACCTTCATGGAGCCGAGCTCGCTCGCCATGCCGGAGGAGTTACGGCCCGCTACCATCAGGGAGGTCAACACCGGGCCCAGTTCGCGGACCAGGCTGATGGTGACCAGTTCGCCGGTCTTGCCTACGGCGCCGTATTGAGCGAGGGCCTTGGACATCTGCAAAGCCATGACCGCGCCGCTGAAGAAGCCGGTGAGGATGACGATGGGCAGGCTGCCGAAGCCGATCACATCCATTTGGAGGAATACGTCGTCCCAATAATGGGGCCGGCGGAAAACGCCGCGAATGGTCTTGGCCGAAAGGACGAAGAAGTCCTGAACCGACTGGATCGGCGCCTTGAGGAAATCGAGCAAGCCCTGGGCTCCTCAGAATTCCGATCCTATCACGGGCGCTCCCGTTGAAACTCGCGGCGCAGGAAGTGAATGAAGGCGCGGCTGCGCGGGCGGCCGTTGTTGTGGCTGAGTTCCAGCCGCTGGAGCATGACCAGCACACCCAGAACATCCGCGTCGCGGACCGTCTCCATCCCGAGCCGTTCGCGGAGCTGCTTGCGGGCTTCATCAATCTCGCGGCCCAGTTGCTGTTGGATGCCGGCCGCCAGCAGGTTGGCGGGACGCGTTTCGTAAATCAACCCGCTCTCCCTGGTCCGGTAGGTGCGGATTGCGGCGTCGAGCGCCTCGCGAATGTCGGCGTCGAGGATGCCGGCGGCAGTGTGTGTGAGGCCTGCCATCGTGCGGCCCAGCAGGTCAAAAAGGGGCGCGTTGTCCACGGCGAACCTCTCCGTGATGTCGAGGTCCCGGTTGGGAATGCTCTCCGGGTCGATCCGCGGAGGCTTCTCCCGCCGGCGCGCCTCTTCCAGATAGACGCAATCCAGCGGGCAGTCCAGCGTGACCTCGCGGGATTCGCCGCAGCAGGGGGCGCAGATTTCTCCGCGCGAGGCAGGGCAGAAGCGACGGGGACGCCGCGTGTCACAAATCGCGCATTTCATCGGATGGATGTTCTCCAGTATGGAAGGTCCGCCGGTAGACTCGCCGGAAGAAGCCGTCGGTCATGCCCGCGACGTAGTCGCAGACGACCCGGTGCACGGGTTCGTTCCCGGCTTGCGCGAGGTAGGCTGGGGGCAGCGCCTCGGGTCTCTCGACCAAGTGGCTGAACAAGCGGGAAAGCATGGCGGTGGCCCGGCGGCGTTCCGCCAGCAGCCCATCGGTGAAGTAGACCCGGCGCCGCAGGAAGTCCTTGAGCGCCGCGCTGGCTGCCGCGGCCTCCGGCAGGAGGCAGGCTATGCGGCCGGGATGGCGGCGCACCTGGTCGAGGTCGGTCACCGGCGCTGCCAGAGCCGCCTCCCGCGTGCCCCCGATGAGGCCGGACACCAGCAGATCCACCAGGCCGCGCAGCGTCTCGGAGAACAGGGCGCGCTCAGCCGCCGCCGGATAGCGGGTCCGGGCCGCGTCCAGCAGGCGGGCGAAGGCCGTCGCTTCCCGGGCTATCTCCTCGATGGTGAACATCCCGGCGGAGAAGGCGTCGTCCAGATCGGCCGTGTTGTAGGCGATCTCGTCGGCCAGGTCGATCAGCTGGGCCTCCAGCGGCGGCCTCAGGCTGGGCAGATACTCGTCCAGTTCTGGGAACTGGCCGGCGTCCAAGTCCCGTGAGTGCTTGGCGATGCCCTCCCGCACCTCGAAGGTAAGGTTCAGGCCGGGAAAACCCGCGTAGCGCTGCTCGAAAGACTCCACTATGCGCAGCGCGTGCAGGTTATGGTCGAAGCGGTCTCCGAAGCGCGCCATCTGGCGGTTCAGTTCCTCCTCGCCGGCGTGCGCGAAGGGAGGGTGGCCGATGTCGTGCACCAGGGCGAGAGCCTCGGTGAGGTGCTCGTTCAGCCCCAGTTCGGCGGCGGCAGTGCGCGCGATCTGGGCCGCCTCGATGGTGTGCGTCAGCCGGTTGCGGAAGTGGTCGGACACGGCGGGGGTGAAGACCTGAGTCTTGTCCTCCAGCCTGCGGAAGGCGCGGGCGTGCACGATCCGGTCGCGGTCCCGCTGGAACTCGTCGCGATAGGGGTGCGGGGGCTCCGGGTAGCGGCGTCCGCGGCTCCGCCCGGCGGGGAAACGAAGCGGCGCCAGGCTCGGGCTCATTAGCCTGGCCTAACGGGCGCCGAAAAGTTCGCCGTGGGCCGTGATCGCCGCGCGGCCGGCGGGTCCCGAAGCCTTAAGCAGGGGCTCCAGCAGCTTGCGGGCCTCCTCCGGCTTGGAGGGAGCGATGAGCCGGGCGAGCCCGATGGTGGCCTCCTCCCTGGGGACCAGCACGGTGGGCCGGTCGACGAGCGACCGCAACAGTTTTTCCGCCTCGGCCGTCTTGCCCTGGCCGGCGTAGACCCCGGCGAGAGCCAGCCTGGCGAGCGAGGCCGGCGCGTCCTCGCCTGAGTTGGCGCTCTCGTTCAGGTACTTGACGGCCTCATCCGGCTTACCCTGGTTCATGGCCGCGGCGCCCAGGTAGTACTTCGCTATGGCGCCTTCGGCGGATCCCGAGTGCCTCGCCGCCAGGTCGTTCAGAGCCTTGCTGACGGCCGTCTGCTTCTCCTCGGCCGAGGCGAAGGTCAGCTCGCCCCCCTGAACCGCTCCGGGCCCGACGGGCGCGTCCATGACGTCCATAGCCCCGCGCAGGGCGGTCTGGCGCGCCGCATGCTGCCCGCGGTTGTAATAGAACAGGCCGGCCAGAATCAGAGCCAGCGCCACGGCCGCGGCGCCATAACGTATGAACTGTTTCCTGTGCTGGTCCAGGAATTCGACCGTGTGGCCGACCTCCTGCGCAAACCGGTCCTTCTTGAGTTCCCGACGAGTGAGTCTGTCCACGAATACCTCAGGGAGATACTGTATCCTAGCACACTGCGGCCGGCAATCAGCGCAGGGGGGTCAGCTTCTTGCGGACAGCGTAGCGAACCAGGCCCGCGACGTCGTGGATATTCAGCTTCTGCATGAGGTTGGTGCGATATGTGCAGACGGTCTTCTCGCTGATATCCAGACGATCGGCGATGTCCTTGCCGCGCAGCCCCTCGACCAGCAGCGTGAACACCTGGAATTCCCGCGGGCTGAGCTGCTCGTAGTCCTCACCCGTCGGAGCGGGCCTGGAGCCTCCAAACACCTCGGCCAGGGACAACCGCGGGGAAACGTAGATGCAGCCGGCCAGGATCTCGCGCACCGCGCGAAGCAGCGAGGCGGCCGGATCGGTTCTGAGCACGTAACCGTTGGCGCCGGCGCGGAGGACCTCGAGCACGGTCTTACGGTCCCGCCGCATCGACAGGACTATGAACTTGCAGGACGAACCGGCGAGCAGCGCCTTGCGCATCACCTCCGGCGCGAACAGCCTGGGCAGGCCCAGGTCCATGATTGCGACGTCGGGGCCGAGAGCGGCGATCATCCTGCTGGCGCTGGCACCGTCGCCGCAGTTGCCGGCCACGCGGAACAGGCCGCTTGCCTCAAGATACGCGCCCAGAACCTCCCGAAACAACGCCTGCTCGTCGGCCAGGAGAATTGTCGCTTTCTTGGGCACGCTCCCCGACTCCCGGGGCCGACAACCGGCCTCGAAGACCGCTCCGCCCGGAGCGTTCTCGCAGCGGGACCTGATCCCGGCGGCTAGGAGAAGCTCGCTACTGCGCTGGTCTCGCTGTCGTAGATGTCAAATACCGTATACAGCTTCGTGATCTGCAACAGGTCCTGGACGCGCTTGGTGAGGCTGAGCAGTTTCAGCGCCCCGCCGTTGTTGGCCACGGTGGTGAAGCCGGAAACAAGCTCGCCGATGCCGGAGCTGTCGATATAGGATACGTCGCCCAGATTCAACAGGATCTTCTTCTGGCCCTTGGCAACCAGGCCGCGGATCGTCTCCCGAAGGGTGCTGGCGCCTTCACCGAGCGTGATGCGGCCGGCCACGTCGACCACGCTGACATCCCCAACCTGGCGGCTCGTCACTTGTATACTCACTGAGTCATCCTCCTGATCAATTAGTCCTGTCTAGCTACGACTTCTGTGTCAGGCGCTTAATCAGCCTCACCGCTGTTCCCGAGGGGCTGAGGCGGCGCACCTGGAAATCATCCACGAAAGCGCGGATCAGTAATATGCCGCGTCCCGACTGGTGCAAAAGGTTCTCCTGGGCCAGCGGGTCCGGCAGCGAAGCCGGGTCGAAGCCGTTCCCCTCGTCCGACACTGTGACATCCAGTTCTCCGGGCGTCCGCGAGACCTGAAGGCGAACCTTCTTGTGGGAGTTGTAGCGGTTGCCGTGGACCACCGCATTCACCACCGCCTCACGCACCGCCATGCTGATCTTGTGCAGTTCCTCCTCGGGGAACCCGGCCTCGCCGGCCGCGTCCAGCACCATCTTCTCGGCGGCATCCACGCTCTGGAGGTTAGAGTCCAGATACGTGTCAACACTGGTCACCTCTGGTTCAGGGCCTTTCATGGTCTTCCCGGCGTGGCTTCCGCGCCGAGTGCGACCGAGCGAAGTCGAATCGTTACAATAGAATAGTCGAGGCTGAAAAGTCAAGGCGGCGGGAGGCGCCTCGCGACGCGCGCTAGAGGCATCAGGCGCAGGTATCCGCGGCGGCCCGTAGTGGGGGTCGGAGCGATCCTTATTCATGCGGACCGTGTCCTGCTGGTCAGGCGCGGGCGCCCTCCCGCCCAAGGCCTGTGGTCGCTTCCAGGCGGGGTGCTGGAAGCCGGCGAGCGGCTCGAGGACTGCGTCCGCCGTGAGGTTCGCGAGGAGACCGGGCTGGAGCTTTCCGCGCTGGGTGTATTCGAGGTTTTCGAGCGCATCATGCGCGATCAGGAGGGCCGGCTGGAATACCACTACGTCCTGATCGACTATCTCTGCCGGGCGGCCGGCGGCGAAGCGAGGCCGGGCGGCGACGCCAGCGCCGCCGAATGGGTGCGCCGGCGGGATTTGCGGAGCCGCCCGATTACGGAGGGGACGCTGGAGGTGATTCTCAGGGCGCTCCGCCAGGCCGCCATAACAAGATGACTAGCGCCGATCTGCTGGAGTTCGAGGAACTGAGATGCCTGCTGGGGCGGTACGTGGCAAGCCCGCTCGGACGGGCGGAACTGGAGAAAGTGGGCCTGGTTGCTGACCGGGCCGCGCTCGAGGAAACCCTGGCCGAAACCGGGGAGGCCATCGAGTACCTCCGCGCGGCCTCGCGCCCTCAGCCCGCCCGCAGGGGCTCGGCCGTCCGCATCCGGTTCGACTCGCTCGCGGACCCGGCTGAGGCGCTGGCCAGACTGCGCATCGAAGGCGCAACCCTGGAGGCCGGGCAGATTCTTCACCTGACCGGCCTGCTGGAAGCCGCCAGCGACATGCGTCGCCTGCTCGGCTCGGTGGGAGCATCCTCTCCCAGACTTGCAGCGCGCTCTCAGCAAATCGGAGAGTTCGGATGGGTGCTGAACGACCTGGCGGGCAAGATCCTGCCGGACGGCACGGTAGCCGACCACGCCAGCCCTGAGCTTGCCCGCCTCCGCCGGGACGTCGAGAAGCAGAAGCGCCTGATTCAGGGCTCGCTTGAGAGGTTCCTGCGACTCCACCGCGAGGACGGCCTGCTGCAAGAGGAGTTTGTGACGATCCGCAACGAACGGTTTGTGGTGCCGGTGGTCGCGGGGCGTCAGAAGAGGATTGAGGGAGTGATACACGGCACGAGCGGCAGCGGCCACACGCTGTTCGTCGAGCCGCTGGAGACCATCGAGCTCAACAACGAACTGGTCCGGCTGGCCGAAGAGGAACTGCGGGAAGTGCATCGCATCCTGCGGGAGATGACCGGGCGGCTGCGGCAATGCCAGGGCGACATCCGGCGCACGGTGGAGGTGGTTGCCCAACTGGAGCTGCTGTTCGCCAAGGCCCAGTTCGCGGCCGATTTCGACTGCACGATCCCCCGCTTCAGCCCCCCTGGCTCGCGCCGGCTGCTGCTCAAGGCGGCCAGGCACCCCCTGCTTCAGGATGTTCTTCGGCGCCAGGGAAAGCGGGTGGTCCCCGCCTCCGTTACGCTGGACGACGACTGCCGGACACTGCTCATCAGCGGCCCCAACACGGGCGGCAAGACGGTCGCCATGAAGGCCGTCGGACTGATCGCCATGATGGCCCGGGCTGGACTCCCGGTGCCCTGTGAAGAGGCTGAGATTCCGCTTTTCAGCCAGGTTCTGGCGGACATTGGAGACAACCAGTCGATCCAGGAAAGCCTGAGCACCTTCTCCGCGCATATCGCCAGGATCCGGTCCATGCTGGAGGCCGCCGACGAGGATTCACTCGTGCTGCTGGACGAACTTGGCCGGGCCACCGATCCGGAGGAAGGCGGCGCGCTCGGTGTCGCCGTGCTGGAGCGGTTCCGCCGGACCGGCGCGTTCACGCTCGCCTCCACGCACCTGCTGGCCCTGAAGGTCTACGGCGCGGGGACGCCGGGCGTGGTCAACGGCAGCATGGGTTTCGACGAGAAGACGCTGGAGCCGACTTATGTGCTCCGGCTTGGAGCGCCGGGCAAGTCCGCAGGACTCGACATCGCGCAACATCTCGGCATGCCGGCCGAACTCATAGAACAGGCGCGCGCCCGGCTGGGCGCCCGGGAGGGCGACATCGCGCAGTTCCTGTCGGAACTGCACCGGCGGCTGGAGGCGGCAACCGCGCTCGAGACCGAACTGCGGGCGCAGAAGGAATCGCTGGCCGCCGCGGAGAGGGCCGCCGCTCACAAGTGGGCGGAGCGCGAGGCGGCGAAGCTGAACGAGATGGAGCGGCGCTGCGGCCTGGTGCTTGAGCGGTTCGAGTCTCAGTCAAGGGGGGCCATAGAGAAGATCGCCGCCGGTCTCCGGGACCGGAAAGCGGCGGCAACCGCCATGCGGCAGACCGCCAGGTTGAAACGGGAACTGCGGGAGGAGATCGAGACCACGGTGCTGGCCGCCGCGGACGAGTCGAGGCAGGGTGAGTCTGTCCGCCCTAAGATCAGCGAAGGGGCGCAGGTCAGGCTGCGCGGCATGACGGAACCGGCGCGAGTGCGCCGCATGTTGCCGGGCGCTCTCATCGAGGTCGAAGCGGGTTATCTCAAGTTACAGGTGCCGGCGGACGAGGTTATGGAAGTGCTGCCGCCGGGCGGCGCGCCGCCGCCGCGTCCCAAGTATGTCAAATACGACGCGGCTCCTTTGCCCGGCAGGTCCGTGCGTGAGCTCAACCTGATAGGACAGCGCGCCGAAGAAGCCCGGGAGCAGGTGGAGAGGTTCTTGGACACGGCCACGCTGGCCGACGCTTCGCGCGTCCGGATCGTGCACGGCCACGGCATGGGGATCCTGCGCCGCATGGTGGCGGAGTTGCTCGCCGCGCATCCGCACGTCGATAAGTTCTATCCCGCCGGCGACAGCGAGGGCGGCACGGGCGCCACCATCGTCGAGCTGAAGGACTGATTTGTCGATCTTGTAGTTTCGTGATTTGGCGATCGCGGGCGATCCGCCGAGCTGTTCCGGCTCAGCCTGAACTGGAGTCCGAGCGTTTTCCGTTAGGGAATATTCCGCCCTTCGGGCGGGGATTTTCAAGGCATGGGGGTCTGCCGAATCTCATGCGGCTTGGCGCCGGCGCAGTTGCCGCTGGCGGCGCGCCTCCTCCAGTTTGCGATCGCGGGCCGCGTGGATCGCCCTCTGCCGGCCGGCCAGCATGTCGGCCGGGGTCACGAAGCCAGTGGCGCTGTACAGCCGTAGGCGTCCGGTGAACCCAGGCAGGGCCGGCACCGGCGTGTCGTCGGTCTGCACAACCTTGGAGCTGAGCGTCCGCTGCTTCATCAGTTCGTACAGCGGGCTGGCCAACTCCGCGCATTGCCGCATCCAGTCGCACATGGTCTGGCGAGACAGATCCACGCCCTGCCGCGCGAAGATCCCTCGGCGCGGGCGGCGGCTCCTGGCCCCGGCTGGCGATCTCGGCGGCGAACAGGAACAACTGGTTCTCATCCACCCGCTCGCGCTTCTGTCCGTAGCGGTGGCGCGACATCTGCTGGAGCCAGTGCCGCACGCGCCCCAGTTCGCACTCCTTGGCCACCAGCGCGGCCGGCAGCGCGCAGCGCTTCCGGCGCCGGCCCTTGCTCAGATCGATGCCTTCCAGCAGTACGCCCAGCTCCCAGGCCGCGATTTCCCGCCGGCCCGTTTGGGCGAACGGAAGCTGGAACGTGCCCGCCTCCAGCCGCTTGTACCAGATCACCCGCCCGTCCCGGTCGCAGTACAGGATCTTCAGCCGGTCGCTGCGCTTGTTGCAGAACACCAGCAGATGACCCGAGAACGGATTGCAGCGGATGACGTGCCCGGCCATCATCGACAGGCCGTCGAAGCTCCGGCGCATGTCACAGGCCACCGTGCACAGGTACGCCTTGACGGCCGCCGGGAAGCTCAGCCGCCCGGCTGTTCCAGCGCCGCCAATACCGATCGCAGGGCCGGCTCATCGACGCCCTCGGCTGCGCAGTCTGGCTCTCCGGTGGTACGGCGGGTCAGTCGTACATGGTGACGGATCGGATAACCACGGCGGGCGGCCGCACCGAAGACCGCTCGTTCACGATCCGCGTGGAGGAGCGCTGATGCACTGCGATCCCGTAGAGCCGTCGTTGAGCGATTGCCGACAGAGTCAGTAGGATGGTGTCTGGTCAACGAGGAAAGTCCGTTGCGTCTCTGGTCGATTCACCCGTCATTGCTCGACCGGGCCGGGTTGGTGGCTCTCTGGCGGGAGTCGCTGCTGGCCCAACACGTGCTCTGCGGACGCACCAAAGGCTACCGCTTCCACCCACAGCTCGAGCGGTTCCGCCGAACGCCGCAGCCGGTTACCGCGATTGTGACCTACCTTTGGGGTGTTCACGCGGAGGCTGAGCAGAGAGGCTACCGGTTTGACGCATCAAAGATCGTGGGCAAACCTGACCGGACAACGATCGAGGTCACCCGAGGGCAACTCCTGTATGAACTCGAACACCTCAAGCGAAAGCTCCGGGAGCGTGACCCAGCACAATTTCGTATGCTCCCGGCCCCACGGCGTGTGCCGCCGCACCCTATGTTCACGGTTGTTCCTGGCCAGGTAGAGTCGTGGGAACGCTCGAAATCCTGACTGCACCTCGCACCTGAGCCCGACCAACACCCCAGAAGCTCGGATTCCTCATGCCCGACTACACTGGCAACATCGCGGTCCCGGAAATCGTGCCGTCGGGCGTGTTCCCGATCGTGCCGGATTACCCGCACGGTTGCGCGCAGGCGCCCGAGGTCGTCGTCCACCAATTTGGCTCGGGCAGTGCCAAGATCGAGCAACGGTTTCTCCTCGGCACGGGCGCGAAGCGATTCAATGTTCGCAAGGCGTGGTTGCGAGACGCCGACCGGGTCGCGCTTCGCAACTTCTGGGAATCGAAGTGCGGTCCGTACGGCGCATTCACTTACAAGGCTCCCGACGACGACGGCCTCGGCACAACCGCCCACACCTGCCGCTTCACCAGTGAGCCGCTGGCCTGGGAGATGCTCACCGACGCCGTGTGCTCGCTCGGCGTAACGCTCATCGAAACCCCATCTTCCTCACCCACCTACCCACTGAACCAAACCGTTACGCGCTTCCCGCCGCAAGCGCTTAAGGACGCCCTGCTGTCGCAAGTCCAGCAGATCATCCCGCTGGTCAAGATCCAGCCCCTCCAGAGCGGGTATCCCGTCATCTATGTCTCGGACCGGCGTTGCACCGTGGGCTCGCAACTCCACCGGGCGCGCCTGCTGGAGTTTGAAGGCATATCGCAGGGCAGGGGCAACGAATCCGACGAAGCACAGTTCGTCTTCGGCAATGCCGGCCGCGTCATGCGCGATTCTGTACGAGCTCAACCTGCCCTACCCGACCCGCAAGATCTCCCGCACGTGTTGGAAGCCGTTCAACTCGCAGGCCTGTCTGTTCGCAAGCGCCGGCGCGCTGGACCTGGTCCACTTCCCGAATGCCGACCCAGTGAAATGCGACAAGGGTTACGAGACCGAGAATGGCTGCCTGGCGCACGGCATGAAACGCGACTACGGCGGCATCCTCGCCGAACCTCAGGGCGTCCGGATCTAAGGATAACTCGACCGGCACCTGGGGCTTCGGCCGCTCGCCGCTCACCAGCGTCTCGCTCGTTGAGCCAGAACCCTGAATACTCCTCGGAAACCGCCCGCCGCATTTCC
>JBBITL010000063.1:0-25474 GCA_037440765.1 Solibacteraceae bacterium | reverse complement strand
AAGGTGTAGATCAGCACGATCAGCGCCGACAGCAGTATCGACGCCGTGAAGCTCCATCCCAGCACAAGCTGGAACAGCAACCCCAGGGCGTACATGGAGATCCCCGACGAGAACAGCGTCATTATCGCGAAGCTGATGGCGTTAAAGGCCCGGGTCTTCTCGTCGAAGCGCATCTTCAGGTACTCGGGCACCGATCGCGCCTTGCTGCCGTAGTAGAAGGGCATCATGAAAATGCCCACGAAAAGCATGGCCGGGATGGCTCCCACCCAGTAGAAGTGGGCCGTCATGATGCCGTACTTGGCGCCGGAGGCGCACATCCCGATCAGCTCCTGCGCGCCCAGGTTGGTGGCCACGAAGGCCAGGCTCGTGATCCACACCGGCACCGAGCGGGCCGAGGTCAGGAAGTCCTCGCTGGTGGAAACCTTCCTGTGGAGCAGCCAGCCGATCCCTATGACGAAGCCGAAATAAATGATGAGAATGACATAGTCAACCAGTGTCAGAACCAAACGGCACCTCGCTGCTGCGCTCTTGCGCTAAAGCGTAGAGTCTATCACGCTGCCAGCCCTGCCGCCTGAAAGGGCAGGCAGGCCGCGCCGAACAATCCCGCGTCGCTCCCCAGCGTCGCCTTCTCGATCCTGGTACCGGTCGAACGGAACGTCAGCGATCGCTGCCTGATTTCCCGCAGCATGGCCGGCGCAAAGTAGTCCCAGGCCGGAAGAACGCCGCCGCTAAGCAGATACAGAGGAAAGTTGAAGATCTGGACGTAGTTGGCCAGCCCTATCCCAAGCGCCGTCCCCATGAGCTCGAAGACCCTGCGCGCCGCCTCGTTCCCCTCCACCGCCAGCTTGTAGACCTGCTCTGAGGTCGGATTCTCGCCCAGGTTCAGGTTCCTGGCCATGGTCGACACGGCCGTGGCCGAGGCGTGCTTCTCGAGACAGCCCGTGTTGCCGCAGGCGCAGGGGTTGCCGAAGGGATCTATGGTGATATGTCCCAGCTCGCCGGCCATGCCCGTGAAGCCGTGCAGGATGCGGCCGCCGCTGATGATGCCGCCGCCGATGCCCGTACCCAGGGTCAGCAGCAGCAGGTCGTCGACGCCCTTGCCGGCCCCCATCCACTTCTCGCCAAGCGCAGCGGCGTTGGCGTCGTTTTCCAGGATGATCGGAGCCTGCAGCCGCTCCTGAAGCGCGTCCCTGGCGTGGAAGCCCTCGAAGGGAGGGACATTCGGGGAAGCCAGGATGTAGCCCTTCTCAATGTCGATGAAGCCCGGCAGCGCCACGCCTATGCCGGCCAGTTTCTCGTTGCCCCGCCCGTCTCGCAGCGTCAGGATGGCGCTCACGATGGCGTCGACGATGGCCTCGCGGCCCGCCGCCGAGCCGGTGGGTCCGGCTATTCTGTCGAGGACTTTCCCGCCCTCGTCTATCGCCGCCGCGCGATAATTCGTGCCGCCAAGGTCGAGGCCGATGGAGTACTTTGCCATGGACTATGCATGATAGCAGACACGCGCGCTCGAAACACGCCCCGCCGGATCCTGCGCTGCATAGTACAATACCGGGTAGATTTGTTTTCGGATATTCTGTGGAAAAAGAGGCGGCTGACGGCGTGGGCTATTGGCGGCCAAGCACTTGTTCGAGTCTGCTCCAGCGAGCCGGAATCTCTCGTTTTCCTCTGTCCATCTGTCAGAGCAGCCTAGGTTTAGAAGGGCGGAACGGGATTGCCCCGCGCCGGGTAAGCTGGAGTTCCCCGCATGGCTTCGCTTGACATCAACTTCGAGAAGGGTCTGCCCGCCAGCCTGGACGCCGAGAGGTTCGTGCTGGGCTCGATCCTTCTGGACGACACCCTGTTCGTGGAGGTCGCCTCCGCGCTCCAGGCCGAGGACTTCTCGCTCGAAAAGCACCGCCGCATCTTCCTGCGCATGGGGGAACTGCATGCCCGTGGAGAACGCGTGGACCGCCTGACGGTGGCCGAAGAACTCATGAAACACGGGCAACTGGAGGCCTGCGACGGTATCGGCTACCTGGTTTCGCTCGACGACGGCCTGCCGCAGATCCGCAACGTGTCGAGTTACCTCCGGATCGTCAAGGACAAGTCGCTGCTTCGCCGGGTCATCTACGCCTCCCAGGGCCTGATCAACCGCTGCCTGGCCGGCGAGGAGGCGCCGCAGGAGATCCTGGCCAACGCCGAGGAGATCATCCTCAAGATGGGGGAGGGCACCACCGGCTCTACCCTGTTCACGCCGGGGGAAATCATCGATGGGTTCAAGGGAGGGCTGAACGCCTTCCTCGACCCCGCCGGGCGCACCACGGGGCTGCTCACAGGCTTCAAGCGTTTCGACGAACTCACCGGCGGCCTGCAACCGAACGAGTTGATCATTCTGGCCGGGCGGCCGGCCATGGGTAAGACAGCCCTCGCCCTGAACATCGCGCAGCACGCCGCCGTGCGGCTCAAACAGACCGTGGCGATCTTCTCCCTGGAGATGTCCAAGGAGGCGCTGCTCACGCGGCTGCTTTGCTCCGGGGCGCGCGTGGACAGCCAGCGCTTCAAGCGAGGCTTCCTCGACGCCGACGAGCGGCGGCGGCTCCAGGCGGCCGCCGCCGAACTGGTGGAGGCGCCGCTCTACATCGACGACACCTCCGGCGGCAGCCTCATTGAGATACACGCCAAGCTGCGGCGGCTGAGGGCCGAGCGCCCGCTCGGCCTGGTGGTGATCGACTACCTGCAATTAATGAGCGGCCGCGCGCGTTACGAAAACCGGGTGCAGGAAGTCAGCGCTCTATCGCGCGGCCTGAAGTTGCTGGCCAAGGAATTGGGGGTTCCGATGCTGGTCCTTTCGCAGTTGAGCCGGGCTCCAGACGTGCGTCAAGGCGACCATCGGCCCCAGCTCAGCGACTTGCGCGAGTCGGGCTCCATCGAACAGGATGCCGACGTGGTGGCGTTCATCTTCCGCGAGGAGGTCTACAACGACAAGCGGGAGGACTTGCGCGGCGCAGCCGAGTTGCTGCTCTCCAAGCAGCGCAACGGGCCAACCGGCAAGATCAACCTCGTTTTCCTCCACCATCTCACCAAGTTCGAAAACCGGGTCTCCGATATCGAGGGCAATTCCGCGCCGGAACTCAGAAGATGAACCGCAGACTTATCTGGATGCGGCGCGCGTAGTTGTCCTGCGTGGAGGCGTTGATCTGCCCAAAACCGGTATGGCCGGCGGTCTGAGGAGTGGTTACCGTCATGAGCGGCGACGGGAAGTACGGGTGATTGAAAGCGTTGAGCGCCTCGGCGCGGAACTGGACACTCTTCCCTTCCGCAATCGCCGTGTCCTTGATCACAGCCAGGTCAATGTTGTTGATCCGCTGCCGCCTCAACGTACCGAAGCGGAACGGCCACCAGCGAAGCTGGTTGCCGTGCAACTGCCGGGCGCTGGCGGTCTCGAACCCGGCCACGTTGAACCAGGCCGCCGTGGTCCGCTCAGACAGCGGGCGGCGAATGTTGGCCGGGTCGCCGTAGTATATGTTGTTGCCCCAGGCCAGCGGGAAGCCGCTTTGCAGGGTCCAGATTCCCGAAAGCTGCCAGCCGCCCACCAGGCGTGAGACTACCGGGCCGGCGCCGGCCAGCAGGGGCTTGCCCCTGCCGAACGGAAGCTCCGTGACGGCGCTGACGTTGAAGCGGTGCGGAGCATCGGCGTCCGAGATCTCGCGAATCGGCATCGGGTCGCTGGCGTTCAGCAGGTTGACGGCCTGCCGCCACTTCGCGAAGGTGTAGCTGCCCGAGATGGTGTAGCCCCTGGTGAAACGCCGCTGCCCGCTCATCTGAAGACCGTGGTACCAGGAGTAGCCAATGTTCTCCGTGGTATTGATGGCGCTGGAGCCGAAAGCGCGATAGGGCGACAGCAACACCCCCCGGTTGGTGGTGGTGCCGGTGTAAATGGCCTGGGTGTTGCCGGGAACAAGGCCCACCATGGGGTTGGAGACGGTGGCGGTCAGGTAGTTGTTCCAGGCGTCGTCACGAAGCCTCTGGGTGCTCACGAACTGCCGCGGCAGGCCGTTGATGTTGCGGGTGACCTCCATGCGGTTGGTCTTGCTCCCCACGTAGTTGGTCTCGACAGCGAAGCCCGCTATCTCGCGCTGGATGCCAATCTCCCATCGCAACGTCATCGGCACCTTCGGATTCTGATTGAAGAACGAGAAGCCCTGCCCCAGGAACGTCTGGTAACGGTCGGCGTTGCCCCTGGGCTCGGCGACTCCGTTGTGAAACGGGTTGGCTATGGTGGTGGCCCAGGTCAGGCCGTTGTCGACCGTCAGAACCATGTTGGTGTTCTGGGTGAAGCCGTTCTGGAGCACGTCGCCGCGGCGCTGGCCGAGGAAGCCCCCGAACATGCCGAAGCCGCTCCGGATGACGGTCTTGCTGCCCAGTTGGTAGGCCAGCCCGACGCGCGGCATGAAGACGTTCTTCGGGGTCTTGTACAGACCGCCTGGGTTGCCGTCCACGCCGGCGAAGGTCATGCCGCCCCTCAGGGCGAAGGCGTCCACCGGAAGCTCCGGAAATCCGCCCGAGTAAGCGGGCTGAAGAGTCGCATAGGCGGCCTTCGCCGCCGCCGAGATGGGCTGCTCGTAGAGCGGGTCGAAGCTCAAGGTGCTGCGGTGGTACCGCTCGCGCATGGGGGTCTCGAACTCGTAGCGCAATCCCATGTTAAAGGTCAGTTCGCGGGTGACCTTCCAGTCGTCCTGAACGAAGAAGCCCCAGGAGTCCGACTGCTCAGCGTAGTTCGATGCCCTGACGATTTGCCCTGAGTCGGGCAGACCCAGCAACAGGGCCGCGATCGACTGCCCGTACCCGCTCGGGGAGGTCGCCGAGTTATCCAGCGGCCCGCGCGTCCAGGTGGAACCGAAAACGAAGGCCCCGGTCTGGTTGTTGCCGAAGAACCCGTCGATTTCCTGGTAGGCGCGGAACTCAAAGCCGGTGCGGATGGAGTGTTTTCCTGCCACCTTGGACAGCGTGGCGGATACCGTGTGGTTGTTTATCGGCCGGTTATGACCGCCAATGGCGTTGGCGATGTAGCTGGTGCTGGCGTAGGTGATGCGCGGGAACCGCATGATGTCCTTGGGGACCTGGCTGGCGTACTGCGAGGAGAAGCCGAGCTTGGTGATGTCGAATCCCACGGCCGACTCGGGGCTGTCCTGGCCGCGGATGAAGCGGTTGAAGCTGTAGCGGGTGTTCAGCACCATGGTCGGCGACAGCGTGTACACATGATCCAGCATGGCGGTGTACGACTTGAACCAGAAGCGGATGCCCATGAACGCGTTGTCGAAGTAGTTGTTGTAGGTGCTGTTCCGGATGTACGTGCTGTAGCGGAGGAAGAACCGCTGCTTGTCACTCACGTTCTGGTCCCCGCGGATGGTGTAGTTGTAGTACTTGGTCTTCTCCGGCAGGCTGGCGTCACGGTAGTTGTTCAGTCCGAGCGGATCGCCGGGGGTCTTCTCGACCTTGGGGTAGTAGGAGATCAACGCCGCGCCCACCGCCGAGATCCGGCCGGGGGGGACTATATTGCCGGGGAACGGAGTCTGCCGGAACCGGGCGCCATCCCTGACGCGCGTGGCCGGGTCGTAGATGGTGTAGGCCGCTCCGCCATTCAGCAGGAGGGCCGAGAAGTCGCCCGTGTGCATGGCCGGCGTGGGGACGGTGTTGGTGGTGTCATCGTGGCGCGGGCGCGCATCGTGAAGTCCCTCGTAGCCCCACATGAAGAAGGTCCTGTTGCGCCCGTCGTAAACCTTCGGGATGCGAACCGGGCCGCCCAGGGAGCCGCCCCACCGGTCGAACCGGAAATTTGGCACAGGCAGGCCGGCCTTGTTGTTGAAGAAGTCGTTGGCCAACAGGCTTGGACGATAGATGGAATAGCCAGCCGTTCCGCGGAACTCGTTGGTTCCCGACTTGATGCTGATGTTGGTCACGCCGCCCTGCGTCTGGCCGAACTGGGCGTCGAATGTAGCCGTCTGGACCTTGAATTCCTGCACCACGTCGGTGGGCGGGACGTAGGACGCTGTCACCTCGTTGCTGCCAGCCGTGGCCGTTGTGGGCGCCCCATCGATGGTGATGTCGTTCAGATTGCCGCGGGTTCCGCCCATAGAGAAGTTGACGATGTGGGTCGGCTCGAAGGGGCGGTCCAGCCGCGCACTGCCGTTGAAAGTCACGCCGGCGGTCAGGCCGATCAGCAGGAACGGATTGCCGTAGGAGACCGGCAGACTCGCCAGACGCCGGGAGTCCACCACGGTTCCGAGCGACGCGCTCTCACTGTTGAGCAGCGGGGCCTCGGCGGTGACGGTCACAGCCTCCCCCGCCGCGCCGATCTCCAGGGAGAAGCTGATGTCCAGCCGGTCGGCGACGCGCACTTCGAGGTTCTCGCGCACCGCCTTCTTGAAGCCGGGCGCCTCCACCTCCACGGTGTACAGGCCCGGTATGAGCAGGGGTGCTGCGTACCTGCCTTCCGTGTTGGTCCTGAGTACGACCCTGGTCCCCATCGCCGTGTTCACCACCACGACCTGGGCGCCTGGCACGACGGCGCCGCTGGGGTCCAGGACACTGCCAGCGATCGTGCCCCGGCTTTCCTGAGCGGCGAGTTGGCTCATCGAAGCCAGCAGGCAGAAGAGTAAGGCAAGGCTTACTCGGGATCTCATGCTTAACCCTCCATTCTTGGGGTGGGGGCGTGGTAGCGGTTGGCGCAAACTCCCACCTGGTCGTATGTCGTTGCCCTGGTCCCGTTCGGGTGACATGGGCGGCTGAAACTTTTCGCCCGCTGGCTGTCATCAACAGCCGCCGGCGGACGACATATGATTGAGGAGGATGTTCCTTCGCAAAGCTGGCGAGCCCGGCGGGGGCGCCGGTCAGGATTCGCCGAGGGACGCTGTGAGCGCCCTGTTCGGAGATTGGTACGCCCCTTTGCTCCGGTACGCCTGGAGAGCCTCAGGCAGCCTGGAGACGGGCGAGGACCTCGTCCAGGAGGCATTTGCCGAGCTCTACCGGGCTCTGGTCGAGGGCAAACGTGTGCAAGACCCGAGGGCCTGGACGCTGTGCGTGGTGCGCAGAAGACTGGTGGATCTGCAAAGGAAGCAGAGCCGCTGCGGGGGGCCGCTTCAGTTCCTTTCGGAGATCGGCGAAGTGGCCGACAATCGGGGCGCCGCCGCTCCGGCTGGATGGGAAGGCGACCGCCTCTCGCGCCTTCTCCGCCTTCTCAGCGCGCGGGAGGAGGAGGTGCTGCTTCTGCGAATAGAGGGGCTGCGGTACAGGCAGATTGCGGCGGCTCTGGGAATCAGCGCCAATTCCGTGAAAACGCTGCTGGCGCGCGGCATTCGAAAGATGCGGCAGGCCTCGGCGGGCGGGCATCAGGACCGGCCGCGCCGGGACCAGGACGGAGACATTGTTCCAAAGCCACTCCAGTGACGAGAGCCTGATCGCCTGGCTCGACGGGGAGACGCCGTTCTACCGGCGCGCGCTGGTGCGGAGCCACCTGGCGGTGTGCTGGAAGTGCCGCCTGCGCCTGAGCCGGATTGAAGAGCAGATACTCGACGTGACCCGCGCGGTCAAGGAAGACACCTTCCCCGGGGCTCAGAGGACTGTCAGCGCGCGGCTCCGTTTTCTTGAGCAGGCCAGTTTTCCGGGCACGCCTGCCGGCAGGGCGCGCCCGGCCTGGGGCCGCCGCCTGGGGTGGGTTGCCGCATGCCTGGTGTTGATCGCCGGCGGGTTGTGGGTATCGCGCAGGCCGGCGGCCGCGCCGGTTCCGGTTGCCGGACAGCTCATGCGGCAGGCGGAACGGGCGGAGGCTGCGCTGATGCAGGGAGCGGTTCAGCAGGAGTTCCGGGTGCTTGCGCGCCAACTGGAGCCGCGAGAGATCAGCATCGAAAGCCGGCTGGAAGTGTGGAGCGATCCGGGCCAGGACAAGTTCGCCTCCCGGCTCAGCCGCAGCGGCGGCGCGCTGTGCCACGCGCTGTGGCGCCCCAGCTCGGACCGCAGCTTTGTCTACAACCCTGCCCGCCACGACGCCGTGGTCAGGCTGCGGCGAGAGGAGGCTCACATCCGCTGGCCGGATCTTCTGCTTCGTGAAGGGCTAACCCTGGAAGCCCTCGAAGCAAGCCTGATGACCTGGCTGGAGAACCGGCCGTGGCGTCCTGTGACTCTCTCCTCGGGGCTGGCGCTGGCAGCCGCCGGCGAGGATGAATCCCTCCAGGTCGAGACTGCCCGCTCGGCCGCCGGGGATCAGTTCGTGCGCCTGTCTGCCTGGAAGCGCTCCGGTGCGGTGGCAGTGGGGTTCATCCTGGAAGTGGAGCCGCGCACCTCTCTGCCACGATTGCAGCGCATCCGTTACGAGAGCACTTCAAGGACGCTGGAACTGTGGATCATCCCCGAACCGGTGCAGGCTCCCCGGCCCGCAGTCTATGAGCCGCCGCCCGCGGTCAGGGCCGCCTGGCCTCCGCCTCTGCCGCTGCACCCGGAGCCGCCTGAATCCAGGATCCCGCCCGCCCCGCCCGCCGTCGTGGACGCGGCTCTGGCCGAGATCGAGATCCACTACGCCCTGCACCGGATCGGCGCGTGCCTGGGCGAGGCGGTTGAAGTCGTCCGGCAGCCCGGCGGCGGGCTGGAGGTGAGGGGCGTCGTCGTCGATGCGCCGCGCAAGCAGCAGGTCCTGGCCGCGCTGGCGGGAACGGCGGCCGTCGTGGACATCAAGTCCGTTGAGGAAGCCGTGGGCAGTCTGGGGCACAACACGTTGAGGGTGAGCCGCGCCCGGCCGGCTTCTGCAAGGCCCCGGAAGGACACGCTGGCGCCCCTGTACGACTACTTCTCCCGGGATGAGGCCGCGCTCGACAGGTTTGCCGGCAATGCGCTGTCCCGGGGCCAGGATCTGATATTCGAAGCGCAGGCTCTGAGGCGGCTTGCGGGCGCCTTCCTGTCGCGCGGCGAGCCCTCCTCCACCCGCGCGCGCAGGCTGCTGGAGGTGATGATGTACGACCACCTGAGGGACCTCCAGGCTAAGCTCGAAGACGCCTGGCAGTCGATCAAGCCCCCGCTGGCCGCCGCCTCCGGCCCCGGGTTCGTTCCAGCAGCGGAAACGGGATACAGCACCGCCCGGACTGCCGCGGAAGAGGCCGAAGAAATCTTCCGGCTTTCACGCCTGCTGAACGAACGCCTGGAGGCGCTGTTCGAATCCGGGGACCGGCCCGCCAGGGATCTCACCCGCGACGTGCTGAACGCCTTCCTCACTTTGCAGCACGCGCTCAGCGCCGCCTCGGCCAGGGCCCTGACGGCAGAGGCAGCGCGCGATTGAGCTGGCCTGGTCCGCCGGCCGGTCTCACCCGGCGGGCAGAAGGACGGTGAACCGCGAACCACGGCCAAGCTGACTCTCCACCGTGATCCTGCCATTCATGCGCTCGATCGCGTGCTTCACGATCGAAAGCCCCAGGCCGGTGCCTCCCACGGCGCGGGAGCGGGCCTTGTCCACTCGATAGAACCGCTCGAAGATACGCGGCAGGTCTTCGGAGGGGATGCCGATTCCGTTGTCGGCAACCACGATCCGCGTTGTGCCGTCTTCCTCAGTCCCGGTTTCGATCCAGACCTCGCCGCCGGGCCGGTTGAACTTGACAGCGTTATCGAGGAGGTTCACCAGCACCTGCTCGAGCCCGACAATGCTCGCCAGGACCGTGCCGTCCACGGCTTCCCCGCGGTGGTGGACGGCCACCCCCCTCAGCCCGGCCTCGGCCTCCACGCTGCGGACAGCAGCATCGATCACCTCTCTGAGCCGGACTCTCTCAAGTGGCGGAACGGAGAGGTCTGACTCTATCTGGGAGAGCGCCAGCAGGTCCGAGGAGATCTGGTTGAGCCGCACGGCATGGGCCTTGATGATCTCCAGGAACTTGCGGTTGTTGTCGCTGTCCTCCAGGGCGCCGTTGAGAAGAGTCTCCGCGTAGCCCTGGATCGCGGCCAGCGGGGTCCGCAGCTCGTGGGAGACGTTGGCCACGAAATCGCGGCGCACCCGCTCCAGCCGCTCCAGATCCGTCACGTCGTGCAGGATGGCGATGGCGCCGCGGCCTGACTTCAGGTCCAGCGGCGACGCCTGTACCCTGAAGGAGTGTCCCTCGGCGGCCGCGAGTTGAAGACGCTGCTGCCGTGGCTCCCCCGATACCAGTATCCGCGAGAGCAATTCCAGAAACGAGGGATCGCGCATCAGCTCCAGCACGGGGAGCCGCTCCGGCACCGGATAGCGCGCTCCGACCGCGCGAGCGAAGGCCTGGTTGCAGAAGGTGACCGTCAGTTCGTGGTCTACCGCCAGCACGCCCTCCACCATCCCCGCCAGGATAGCCTCCCTGCGGGCGGACTCCAGCCGCAGGCTCTCCATCACGTCGCGGAGTTGTTGCGCCGTGCTGTTGAGGCTGCGCGCAAGCTGGCCCAGTTCGTCGTCCGGGCCGGGCGGCAGCGTGCCGGCGAATTGCGCCTGGGCCAGCCGCTCGGCGAAGTCCTTCACGCGCGCGATGCGGTTGGTAAGCATTCTGGACCAGAGATAGGCGATCCCCAGCGCCAGGAGCCCCGCCACCAGCGAAGCTTCCGCCAGGCGCCGCCGCACCTCGGCCACGGCCGTGTTCACCTGGTGCAGCGGAACGGCCAGGCGGAGAACGTAACCTCCCCGCCCCTCCACAGTCACCGGCACAGCTACGTACACAAGCTCCCGGCCCACAGACTCACTGCGGCGGATCGACTCGCCCCGTCTTCCCTTTAACGCTTCGGCGACTTCGGGACGGTCGGCGTGGTTGTCCATTGCGGCGGCGTCTGCCTCGGAGTCCGCCAGCACGACTCCGCCGGGATCGATGAAGGTCACCCGGCACTCGGCCCGCTGAGCCGCGGTGCGGGTCCAGGCTGCGAGCCCCCCCACGGTCAGCGCCTCGGCCTCCCCAGCCAGGATCGCGGCTTCCGTGGCGAGGTGGCTCTGGGTCCTGCTTCGCTCCCGGCTCACGGTGTAGCGGGAGAGGAGGAGGTCCAGCATCACAACCGTGACCATGATCAGCAGCAGGGCCGTGAGAAGCAACTTGCGGAACATAGGACTGCCCAGCGCCATGCTAGCCCCGCGTCTCCGAGTGATGCCGGACGTCTATGCCCTGAACCAGGAACAGCACGTCCTCGGCGATGTTGGTTGCGTGGTCCGCAATGCGCTCCAGACTCCGGGCCACCAGCAACAGATCCAGCGCCCGGGAGATGGTGGCAGGGTTGCGCTCCATGAAGGCCACCAGTTCCTTGCAGATGATGTTCCGCTGATCGTCCACGGCGTCGTCGGCCGCCAGAACGGTGCGCGCCAGGTGAGTGTCGCGCCTGACGAACGCGTCCAGGCTGCTCCGGACCATGGATTCGACCAGCCGCCCCATCCGCGGCATGTCGATCTCCGGGTTCACCGGCTCCTGGCGGGCCAGAGACAGCGCTCGCTCGACTATGTTGACCGCCAGGTCCCCCATGCGTTCCAGGTCGTTGTTGATCTTGATGGCGGCGGTCAGGAAGCGCAGGTCGCGCGCCATGGGCTGGTTAAGCGCCAGAAGGCGCGTGACCATCTCGTCGATCCGGATCTCCATCTGGTTGATCCGGGCCTCGTTCATGAGCACACGCCGGGCCCGCTCCGGGTCGCGCCCGGTCACCGACAGCACCCCTTCGTGGACGCCCTGTTCGACCAGGCCCGCCATCGCCAGCAGTTCCGCCTGCAAGTCGTCCAGTTCCTCGATGAAGTGGCGCATACAGCCCCTTTTCCGGTTTACACCAGTCTAGCCGAACCGCCCGGTGATGTAATCCTCGGTCTCCTTGCGGGCGGGCCGGGTGAAGATGACCTGGGTCCGGTCGAACTCGATCAGCCGTCCCAGCAGGAAGAAGCCCGTGTGCTCGGCCACGCGCGCGGCCTGCTGCATGTTGTGGGTGACGATGATAATGGTGCAGCTCTTGCTCAGGGAGAACAGGAGGTCCTCGATCTTGGCCGTGGCGATGGGGTCGAGCGCCGAGCACGGTTCGTCGAGCAGGAGCACTTCGGGGTCCACGGCCAGCGCCCGGGCAATGCACAGCCGCTGCTGCTGCCCGCCGGAGAGCGCGTAGGCCGGCTCGCGCAGTTTGTCCTTGACTTCATCCCACAGCGCCGCCCGGCGGAGGCTCCGCTCCACTTCTTCGCTCAGTTGGGAGCGGCTCAGGCTCTCGTTGATCCTGAGGCCATAGGCGACATTGTCGAAGATCGACTTGGGGAAAGGGTTGGACTTCTGAAACACCATGCCGACACGGCGGCGGAGCCTCACCGGATCCATCGCCAGCACGTCCTCGCCGTCCAGCAGCACGGAGCCCGAGGCGCGGGCGTGGCGCACGGTTTCATACATCCGGTTCAAGGTACGCAGGAACGTGGACTTCCCGCAGCCGGACGGCCCGATCAGCGCCGTGACGCGCTTGTCGGGAATCGCCAGGCTCACGTCAAACAGCGCCTGCTGGGCGCCGTAAAAGAAGTCCAGTCCGGAGACCTCCAGTTTCGGCGCCGTCTGGGTGCGCCCGGCGCCCGCCGGCAGGGTTACGACCTGCATGCGCCCCTCCCGGCGAGAACCAGCCTCGCCAGCACGTTGGCCGCCAGCATCAGAAGCAGAAGAACAAGCCCAGCCGCCCAGGCCTGCCTGTGCCAGTCCTCGTATGGCGAGACGGCGTAGGTGAAGATCATCACCGGCAGCGAGGCCGTGGGCTGGTCCCAGCCGGTGGACCAGAAACGGTTGCTGAAGCTGGTGAACAGCAGGGGCGCGGTCTCGCCCGCCACGCGCGCCACCCCCAGGATCGTGCCCGTCAGCACACCGCGCCCGGCCGCCGGGATCACCACCGTGGCGACCACGCGCCACTTGCTGGCCCCGAGAGCCAGCGCGGCTTCGCGCAGCGATACCGGCACGGCCCTCAGGAACTGCTCGGTCGTGCGCACCGTGATCGGAATGACTATCAGCCCCAGGGCGAGCCCGCCCGCCGCCAGGGAAAATCGCTTCACCGGCAGCACCAGCACTGCATAGGCGAAGATGCCGATCACGATCGAGGGCACCCCGTTCAGCAGGTCGGTTATGTAGCGAATGACGGCCGGGAACCACCGCCCGCCGAACTCCGCCAGATACACGCCCGCTACGAATCCCACCGGCACTCCGAACAGCGTGGCCAGCAACAGGAGTTGCGCGCTGCCCACAATGGCGTTCGCCATGCCCCCGCCGGCTTCCCCCACCGGCTTGGGCAATTGGGTAAAGAACTCCCAGTTGATCGCCCGCGCCCCGTTCCAGACCAGAAACCCCAGGATGAAGAGCACAATCGACGCCGTGGCCACCGCGCAGAATCCTGCCAGGGTGAACATCAGGCCGTTCACGGCCTTCCGCGCTGCGTAGCGGTAGCTCACGCCCCCACCGCTCCCTTGCGCGCAGTGGCCAGCAGGAGCAGCCTCGCCAGAGCGTTGATCAGGATGGTGAGAGCGAACAGCACCAGGCCGAGCTGGATCAGCGCGCTGATGTGCATCTCACTCATGGCCTCTGTGAACTCGTTGGCGATCACCGCGGCGATGGAATAGCCCGGGCTCAGCAGCGAGGCATGAATCGTGGGAGAGTTCCCGATCACCATGGTCACCGCCATGGTCTCCCCCAGCGCGCGCGCCAGGGCCAGGAAGACCGATCCGGTAATCCCCAGGCGCGCATACGGAACCACCGCGTGCCAGGCCGCCTCCCAGCGGGTGGCGCCCACCGCCAGCGCCGCCTCCCGCTGTTCACGCGGCACGGCCATGAGCGCTTCGCGCGATATTGACACGATGAACGGCAGAATCATGATGGCCAGAACCACGCCCGCAGCCAGCAGGCCCACGCCGTAGTTGGGGCCTTGAAACAACGGAAGGAACCCGAACCGCTCCTGAAGAAAAGGCTGGACGTGCTCGCGCAGAGGCGGGACCAGGACGAAGATCGCCAGCAGCCCGTAGATGACGCTCGGCACGGCGGCGAGCAACTCCACGACGAACGTCAGCGCGCCGGAGACGCGGGGCGGGGCGAGTTCAGAAAGGAAGATGGCCGCTCCGACCCCGAACGGCACCGCCAGCAGCAGGGCCAGCAGCGACGTCACGGCCGTTCCGTAGATGAAGGGAAGCGCTCCGAACTGCTCGGCGACCGGATCCCAGTCCCGCGAGAACAGAAACCCCAGCCCGAACTGGCGGCGGGACGGCGCTGAACTGGCGTAGAGCTCCGCCACCAGCAGGACGGCGATCAGCAGCACGCACGAGGCGAACGCCAGCGTCACAAGGTGCGCGATGCGGTCGCCGTTGCGCAGGCGGATCAGCGCTGCGCGTGTGATCCCACTCACGGTCACTGAATCCGGGCGATCGCCTGCATCTGGCGAGCCACCAGCGGCTTGGGCAGGGGCGCGTAACCCAGCGGCCCCGCCATCTTCTGTCCCTCGGCCAGCATCCACCTGAGAAAGGCCGTTATCACGGCGCGTTTCTGCGCATCCTGGATCTTCGCCGGCACCAGCAGCCAGGTGAAGCTGGCGATCGGATAGGCCTCCTTGCCCGGGGGGTTGGTGATGGAAACACGGAAGTCGTCCGGGATCTCGGCCGCCGCCGCGGCAGCCGTCACACTCGCCAGGTTCGGCTCGATGAACGCCCCCGACGCGTTGCGCACCCTGCCGTAGGACATCTTGTTCTGCATGGCGTAGACCAGCTCCACGTATCCGATGGCGTGCGGCGTCTGCCGCACCAGCCCCGCCACGCCTTCATTGCCCTTCGCTCCCAGTCCGACCGGCCACCTGACGGCGGTGGCGGCGCCGACTCTGTTCCGCCACGCCTCGTTCGCCTTGCTGAGGTAGTCGGTCCACACGAAGGTCGTCCCGCTTCCGTCCGAGCGGCGCACCACGATGATCTCGGCCTTGGGCAGCAGGACCCCGGCGTTCGCCTTGGCCAGCTCCGGATCATTCCAATGTCTGATTGTGCCGAGGAAGATGCCAGCCAGCGCCTCTGGCGTGAAGTGAAGAGCGCCCTTGATGCCCGGAAGGTTGTAGGTGGGCACCACTGCGCCGAGGACGGTCGGGAAGTGCAGGACCTGGCCGCCTGCGGCCTTCATCTGCTCGTCCGTCATGGGGCTGTCGGAGGCGCCGAAGTCCACCGTGCCCGCCTGCAACTGCCGGATGCCTCCGCCCGAGCCGATGGACTGGTAGTTGATCTGCGCCTTCGGGTCAACCTTGCGGTACTCGTCGAACCACTTCGCATATATGGGATAAGGAAACGTGGCGCCGGCGCCGTTGATCAACAGTTGAGCAGGCGCGGCAGTGGTGACGGAGAGAAGAACCAGACCAGCCAGAAGAGTCCTCACACTGCCAGTGTCCAGGGATGGCGTTACAAACAAGTTACGTTTCCGTGAATGTCCGGCTAACCGGGGCGCGGGCCACGCGCTAGCGTCCCGAATCAGGACTGCGCTGAACAAATGCGTCCGCTTGCTGACGCGCGGTTCTGTGCTTTCGAGGTGTTGCACAGAACCGCGACCGTGAGGGAACGGGCTGGCAGGCCTACGGGCTTCCTAGCGCCCTGCGGGCAGGAGGTCGGCCTCATTGAGCAGGTTCGACCACTCCTCGAGCCAGTTGTCGCGGCCGAAGCCGAAGGCGCCGACGAAGTTGGCGGACGTGTCGAAGAAGCCGTCATCAGGAGGAGGAACCGCCAGCCCGGGGTTGCCTACGGGGCTGCCTTCAGCGGGCCGGAAGTCCGGATCGCCAAGGGTGAACGGCCGGAGGAGCCTCGGGTCCATCACCAGGACATTCTTCTGAGTGGCCGCGAAGTTCAGGCCGTCGGCGTTGAACTGGTCGCTGTAGCTGGTCTTCCCCTTCCTGTTCTGCCAGAGGATGATACTGCTCGCCTTCAGGTTGCCAGCGGCGGCCTGCGCGGAGGTCTCGGCGTGGTCCACGCGAAGTCCCTCAGCCCCAAAACCCAGTACGACAACGTTGTTCAGGTTCCCGGCCGTGCCTTCCCGCAGTTGGATGCCTTCGCCGCTTCGGGAGGTTTCGCCGGGATCTCCGACGAGCGTCAGGTTGTAGATGGCCGGACTGGAGCGCGGCGTGACATCGCGGCCCGCGCGGTTGTTGTTGTCGGCCTCGATGCCGTTGTCGACACGGTCCCCCCGCTGGTGGGCCACGCCGTACTGGAGCCGGCCCTGCCATCCCTCTACCCAGTCGAAACCGTCGTCGTCATAGTAGGTGGCAACCAGGTGCTTCGCGTCCACGGTGCCGCCGAACCATTCGAAGGCATCGTCCCCGCCGAAGTGGGCTTGCACGTGGTCAACCCTGGTCCCGCGGCCCACGCCGTTGAACGCAATGCAGTTCAACTCGTTGGTCGTGGTGATGGGGAAGCCGCCGAACTCGACGCGCACATATCGGATAACGCCGCTGTTGTCGTTGGGGTCCTGGCCGCCGTAGGAGCCCTTCACGGGGTCGTCTATGCCTTCGGCCTGGGCCACTCCGCCTGGCACATTGATGGGGGCTTTGCCGTTGATGATCAGCCCGCCCCAGTCGTTGCGGTCGCGCTCCCCCACGGCCCGGTTGCTGGTGAAGATGATCGGGCGGGCCCGCGTGCCCTCGGCCATGAGCTTCGCGCCCTGCGTGACGGCCAGCAGCGACAGCGCGCCCTGGTCTCCCGCGATGAACGTTCCCGGCTGGATCGTGAGGGTCACTCCCGGCATCACGAAGACCCCGCCCTTGAGGAGCCACTTCTTGTCGTTGGTGAGCGTCCTGTCGGAGGTGATGTCACCGCGCAGTTCCTCCGTTCCGCTCACCACACCGAACTTGACATAGGACGCCTTTACGACCCGGGTTCCGGTGTAGTCCCGGATCTCCAGCACGAACTGGTGCATGCCAAGTTCGGCCGGGGCTGTGGCCGAGGCCGCCGGGAACTGCCCGCCGGAGCCGAGAAGCACTGCCTTGGCGCGCTCCGGCGCGCGGGCGATAGTGAAACCCTCGAGCATGCTGCGGCCCTCGATATCGGTGGCTTCTTCCGTCAGCCCGGGCAAGTACCGCTTCTCGCCCGTTTGCAGGTTCTGCCGGTAGCAGAAGAACGTGTATGGGAACAGGTCGAAGTTGGGAGCAACAGTCCACATCAGCTTGATCTGCTCGCCGGGGCTATAGGTGATCTTGTCCACCCAGATGTAACTGATGGCGCCGGTCTCGTTGCGGACCAGGCGGCCGGCCTTTTCCCGGCCGGCTTCCGCAAGCAACCGCGCCTCTTCGCCCGAAACGGCCAGCCTGGAGAGGCCGATGTTGTCCGCCGCCACCGCCGCGCACGTGGCGAGCAGGGACAGGAACAGCAGCGTGGCTCTGGTTCTCATTCGTGTCTCCTCGAAATGGAAGATTTAGAACACTGCAATGCTTGTGCCCACCGAGTAGGTCCGGCCGGGCTGGAATCCGCGGAAGATCTCGCCTCCCTGGGTGAACCTGACGGTATTATCCAGCAGATTGTCGGCGGAGAACTTGATCTGGTATTTGCCGTCCTCGCGGGGGCTGAACGTGTAGACGAAGTCAAGGTACACGTTACGCTCTTCGTAGATGTCCGGCAGGCCGAACGTTCCCACGTCCGAGATGCGGCGCGACACGGAGTTGGCCATGAGCCGGGAATTGCTCCGCCATCTTGGACGGTTCCATTCGGCGGCCATGTTGAAGATGTAGCGCGATTGCCCCGCCAGGGGCCTGACCGCGGAGGTGGCGGTGAGGAACTGGGCGGGCGCCAGCGCCACCTCCGAATCCACGAACGTGAAGTTCGAGGCAAGGGAAAACTGCCGCAGCCGCGGGCCCAGAAATCCCAGATTCCGCCGGAACTCCACTTCCCCGCCGTAGTTGTTGGCTTGCTGCGCGTTGGCGAACGACGTGCGGAGGTTCGATGTCGCCTGAACCGTTTGTTCGATCGGGTCCTTGAACTTCTTGTAGAAGAAGCTGAACGCCAGAAGCTGGTCGGCGCCCGGGAACCACTCCCAGCGGCCGTCGAAATTCTCGATCCGGGCGCGGCCCAGATTGGCGTTGCCGATCACGGAGCGTCCGCCCGTGAGATCCGTGAAGTCGAAGGGAGACAACTCCCGGAAGTCGGGCCGGGACACGGTACGGCTGTAACCGAACCGCAGGTTCTGGCGCGGCGTCAGCGCGTAGATGACGTTCAGGGCCGGAAGGGGATCGGTGTCCTCCAGCCGCGCGTTCACCTGGGCGAGTTCCGGCACGAAGTTGTCGAACGTGTCCACGCGCTGGCGGGACCTCTCCACCCGCACGCCGGCGATGACTCTCCACTTCGACCCGAACGACAGGTCCAGCATCCCGTACGCCGCCTGGACTTCGTGCCTGGCCTTGTAGGTGTCCGTGGACCGGGTGTCTTCGCGCAATTCGTAACCGTTGGGCCGGATGTTCTCGGGGACCAGGATCTCACCGGCGCTCCGCCCGGTGTCGATGCCCGAGATGTTTACCGGGTTGAACCGGAAGCGGCGCGAAGAGAAATCGCGGTTGCGGTGGGTGTAGCTCACCCCCGTCTTGACGAGTCCTCCGACCGAGCCCCTGAAGAACGGAATCTTCACGTATAGGTGGGGCTGGTAGATCTGGTCGTCCAGGTAGTTGAACATCCGGAAGGCGCTCTGAGCGTCGGTGGTCAGGTAGAAGACCGGGGATACCTCGTCGTACTTTCTGTACAGCGACTCGCGCAGGTCGGGTTCGTCACGGTTGGCCCCGGAGAAGGACATCTGCCAGCCCAGCGTGGAATTGCCGAGGGCCGCAATCATGTGTTTGCCTTCGAGCTGCGACGAGAAGATCTGGCGCTCCACCCATCGGGCGCGGGTATTGCGAATGGTGTTGCCGTAGTCTTCGCTATAGCCCTCAAAGAAGCGCGTCTCGTCATCCGTGTCGCGGGAAAGGAAGTTCTTGAGGGAAATCCGGTTCGCCGGGGTGAGCTGGTAGGCGGCGTTCAGCACTCCCCCCAAGCGTATGCCGTTGACGTAGCTGTCGTAGTTGTAGCCCGCGTAAAGGACCGGCCTCGGCGATCTCAATGTGGGAGGCGTGTAGAAGTTCCGCACCTCGTTGGCGGTCTGAAGGGCGTTGGCGTATGTCAATGCTCCCACCACTCCCAGCTTCCCGAAGGTATTGCCCGCCACGATGCTGTAGCTCTGATTGGGCCGGGCCGACTCCACCTGGACCAGGTCCCAGTTCGGCGCGAAAGCCCTGCCGAACGCCTGCATCTCGGCCGTGGTGTAGTTCCCGCGAAGGACGCGCTTTTCCGAGGGAATGATGGAAGGCAGGGAGCGGGCTCCGTCGTCGAAGCCGGTCCAATCCCGCCCTCCGCCTGGGGAGCTGAGCCAGCGCTTGCCGGTGGTCCTCGTGTTGAACCCGGCCTTCTGCTTGATCTCGAGTGTCCTTCTGGCGGGGAACTGGACGGTTTCAATCTGGACCAGCGCGCCGGAGAACTCACCCGGCAGGTCCGGAGAGTACGTCTTCAGAACGCGGATCTGGTCGATCAATTGCACGGGGAACAAGTCGAGCGGCACGACACGCTTCTCCGGTTCCGTCGTCGCCAGCAACGCATTGTTCAGCGTGGTGGCGCTGTAGCGCTCCCCAAGCCCGCGGACGTACACGAACTGGTTGCCCACGACTGAGATACCCGGCACTTCGGCGAGCGCCCCGGCGGCGTCGGAGGCCGTGCCCGCGCGCAGCTCCGGCCCGCTGACAGCGTCGCTCACCACCTCTGACAGCTTCCGCTCCACGAGCACCGATTCCGCGGTGGCCGCGTCCGCGTTGACCTTCGCCACCACGTCCACGGTGGTCGAGTTCGCCGAGGACGAGAGCACGGAGCTGACCCGCGAGACCTCCCTGGCCCGCACCACCACTCCCTCCAGGACCATCGGCAGGTAGCTCTGTGCCTCGATCCTGAGCTGATACGTACCCGTGGGGAGCGGCATTCGATACTGCCCCTCCAGATCCGTCAGGACCCGCCTGTCGTCCTGGCCCACCACGCTGACCACGGCCTGCTGAATGGGCCGCCCGGACTGTCCGTCCAGTATCACCCCCGCCACCGCGCCGGTGGAGCTGCCGCTGTCCGGATCGTCCACCGGGAAGGCCGGAGCCGTCACCAGAAAAGCCGCAAGGAAACCGCGTCTGACCGCTCTGCCCGTAATCCCCATTGCTGCACCTCCTATTGCGCCACCCAAAAACTCACGGCATTGCTGGTGACCCCGTCCATCTCAACGAAGAGAGTCACTTGTCCTTTGATGTACGGCTTGTCGGGCACCCGGATGTTGACCTGCCAGAGCCCTGGATAGCTAGGCTGAAGCCCGCTGAATTCCACGGAGGCCTCGTCGGCGCCTATGAAAGCGCGTGGCTTCTTGCGCGTCCTTACGAGCGTGCCGGCGGGAGGAACAGCGCCGTTCGGCACGCTCCCGTCCAGGTCCGCGCCCTGGCCGGTGGCGAACACCTGTATCACCTCGCCTCGCCTGGCAGGCGCGCCCTGGACGGCATATTGGCCCTGCTGGTTGAGGATGCCCCCTTGTTTATATGGGTCCTCGTAAACATGAAAGATGCCTGGGGAAACGGGGAAGACGTTGACGAATCCTGATGCAGCCGTTGAACCGGCGATTCTGACTTCGATGATCTGTCGTCCTACCGGAGTCTCCAGCGGCACTACGAACGCCGCGAAGCTCGATCCGACCGCGTAGAGCGGCGCCGGACGGCCATCGATGACAACCTGCATGCCCCGAAGCTGGGTGGGAAGGGGCAGCGATTCGAAGACGGTGTTGGGGACCGGTCCAAATGTCCCCGACGTCGGATAGACCTGGGCGTACGCTCCGGGACAGACCGGAAACAGGCCCGCGGAGGTCGCTCCGTTCACGACCCGGAGCTGCGCGTGGGCCTGGAGGACGCCTGCGCAAGCCAAGACAACGGTGAGTGCTGGTCGAAGGGCGTGCATGCGAGGCAAGAGTATCAGCGCGATGTTACGCGCAGATCAGCGGGCTGTGAATAGAGCGTTACGCGGCGGCTGTGGGAGGCTCTACCCCGTTTGTTCGGCGGCCGCCGAGAAGCTGTAACCGAAGCCGCGCACCGAGCGGATATAGGAGTGCGCGCCCGGGCCGGCTTCCAGCTTCTGCCGCAGCCGCAGAACGTAGACGTCCACCGTGCGGGCGGTCACCGCTCTGCCGTGGCTCCAGACGCCGTCCAGCAACTGGTCCCGGCTGAACACCACGCCCGGGCGGCCCATCAGGAATTCCAGCAGCTTGAACTCGGTGGCCGTCAGAGGAACGGGCCGGCCCGCCACCCTGACCTCGCAGCGGGTGCTGTTCAACTCCAGCGGGCCCATCGTCAGCACCTTGGGCTGCGCGGCGCGGTCGCGAAGATGCACCTTAACCCGCGCAACCAGTTCCCGCACGAAGAACGGTTTCACGACGTAGTCGTCGGCGCCCAGCTCCAGCCCCACAATCCGGTCCGTTTCGCTTCCCTTGGCCGTCAGGAAGATGACGGGCACCTGCGCGAGCTCGGGATGCGCGCGCAGGCTGCGGCAGATCTCCAGGCCATCGGAATCCGGCAACATGATGTCCAGGATGATGAGATCGGGCCTCTCTCGCCTGCACAGCTCCACCGCGCCTTTGCCGGTCTGCGAGCCCACCAGCGCGTAGCCTTCCCGGTCAAGGTTGTATTTCAGCAGCGCGAACAAGTCCGCGTCGTCTTCGATCAGGAGGATCTTCTTCATGCGGCCCTGACCAAACGATAACCCAGAACCGGTTACAGGTCCATTGCGGAACGGTTACCCCGGCGTGACGGGAACCCGTACAAGCCGTTGGCCTTAATATACTGCATGACCGCCGGAGGAATTTCGGCGGGAGTCTCGCCCGCCGCCAGGCGTGCGCGAAGCGTCGAGGAGGACTCCGGCAGGGCGAGCGTGTTCAAGCGGTGCACGGTGGAGCCCGGCGGGGCATGATAATGGTGCCCCGGGCGAGTGACCACGATGAACGCAACCTCCCGCACCACTTCGGCCCACCGGTGCCATGTCTGTATCTCCGCGAAGGCGTCCGCGCCGATGAGGAAGTACACCAACGCGTCCGGTCCCGCCGTCGCCTTCACTCTCTGGATGGTCTGGATCGAGTAACTGATCTCGTCGTACTCTTCCAACCTGCTGGGGACGAACTCCGGAGTCCGCAGACAGGCCAGCTCCACCATCCGCATCCGCTGGGCGTAGGTGGCGTGTACCGACCCTTGCTTGTGCGGCGGCCGCGCGGCGACCACAAACAGGACTCCGGACAGCCCGTACTGCACCACGGCCTCTCTGGCCACGGTCAGGTGAGCGGTGTGGACAGGATCGAACGTGCCGCCGAAGATGGCCAGCCGCGGACGCATCAGCCTCTCCGGCTCCTCCTGCACCCGTCTTCCGCGTTTCTTCTGCCAGAGTGTCATGAAAGCGTGCTAAAAGAGGATGCCCAGCAGGATGTCCGCCTGGTTGAGCTGCGACGCCAGCCCTCTGACGGCCGTCCGGATGCTGGTGGACCCCCACCGCGTGTAGCGCATTTCGGCTGAGACGCGAACCAAAGGCAGCGAAAGCTCAAGCCCTCCTGCGAGCGTGGCTCCTCCCGTGGAACGGTCTCTCAGCTCCGGGGGCTCGGCAACCTGGACTGTCCCGGAGAGGCCGCCCGTCGAGACCCGCTGCTGGAAGCGGGCCAGCCGGCGGTATGAAAGGCCCGCCGACAGAAACGGCCGGAACAGTTCTCCCGGCGCGCGATACTTCACCAGGACCGGAAGCTCCCAGGTCTGGCCGCTGGTCCGGGTGGTGGTCTGAGGGGTTTCCGGGGGCGCGGAGGTGTACTCCACGCGCCGGTACAGGAGATTCGCCTCCCCCGAAAGACCTCCGAAAAGACGCAGCTCCACTACCGGCCCCATCACGACGGGCGCCTTGCTGGAGAAGTACCGGTCGCGGTCGAGCACGTCCACCGCGTCGGCCAGCGGCACCCCCCCCTTGAGACCGAATGAGAAGCCCTGTCCGAAAACCGCCGCGGACGTCAGCAGCAGCGCGGCGCAAAGCCTGGTGGTTGAGCTCATCAGATCCATTCTATTCCGCGCGGGCGGGCGCCGAGGCCTGGTCACGGGCGGCGCGGGCCGCCAGTTGGTCGGCGCGGATATTGCCGGCATGCGCAGCATGGCCTCGGGTCCATACCCATCTCACTTTGTGGGGCCCTGCCGCCCTTTCCAGCCTCTCCCAAAGGTCCCTGTTCTTCACCGGCTCCCTGCCCGAGTTCTTCCACCCGTTCCGCTTCCACTTGTGTATCCACTCGGTGACGCCCTTTCTGAGGTACTGGCTGTCGGTGGTCAGCTCCACATCACAGGGCTCGGTGAGCGCTTCAAGGCCCCGTATGGCGGCCGTGAGCTCCATGCGGTTGTTGGTCGTGCCGGGCTCGCTGCCGGACAGCTCGCGCTCGCGGTTCTTGTAGATCAGGATGGCGGCCCAGCCGCCCGGCCCCGGGTTTCCGGCGCAGGCCCCGTCGGTGATGATCCGGACTTTCTTCATGCGAACTTAAGCACGGCAGACGGAGAGTCCGGCTTCGAAGAAGCGGTCCAGCCGCTCCAGGATCTCCGCGGCCGAGTGCGCCAGGTGGATCTGGCGGCGCAACGCTGCCCCGTTCCGCACACCGTGACTGAAGTACGTGGCGAATTGCTTCATTTTACCCACCAGATCCGGCTCGGCGCGCTCGATCAGCCTCGAATAGTAGGATCGCATGATCCGGTAGCGGTCCCCGGTGGTGGGCTCCGCGTAGCGGCCGGTCTGGACGTACTGGGAAATCTGGCGGAAAATCCAGGGATTGCACGCCGCCGCGCGGCCGACCATCACGGCGTCACAACCGGTCTGGCCGGCCATGCGGACCGCGTCCTCCGGCCTGACGATATCCCCGTTGCCGATCACCGGGATATTGACCGCCGCTTTGACCTCCGCAATCCGGCGCCAGTCCGCGGCGCCCCCGTAGCCCTGCTCGCGGGTGCGCGGGTGCAGAGCCAGAGCGTCCACCCCGCAGTCTTCGGCCATGCGCGCCAGCGGAACGGCCACGATCTGCTGCTCGTTCCAGCCGGAGCGGAATTTCACCGTCAGCGGGATGGAGATGGCGGCGCGCACCTGCCGGAGGATGCGCTCCACCAGCGGCAGGTCGCGCAGCAGCCCCGAGCCTCCATTGCAGTTCACCACCTTCTTCACGGGGCAGCCCAGGTTGATATCCACCATGTCGAAGCCCAGGTCCTGGCAGACGCGCGCCGCCTGCGCCATCACAGCGGGATCGGCGCCGAACAGTTGGGCCGAGATGGGGTGCTCGTCGGGGGCGAAAACCAGGTACTCCATGGTCGGACCCGGCTTCCGGGAGCGGCTGGAGCCCACAACCCCGTGCGAGCTTGTGAACTCCGTCATTATCAGGCCGCAGCCGCCCAGTTCACGTATGAAGCGGCGGAAGACGGTGTCTGTAACACCGGCCATGGGGGCGAGCACCGTGGCGGGCGCGATTCCCACCGGGCCAATCGTGAGCGTGGATGGAAAACCCATGGGCCTGCTCTCATTCTAGCCGCGGCCTCAATCCGGCGAAACCGGACTTCCCCCGGTCGCATACTCTAGTAGTAGGAGGCCGCTGCTCATGAAAGCCGTGCAAGTGGGCATTCTTATAGCCCTGATCGGAGTGGGCGTGTTGCTGTTTCAAATCTACAGGGGCCAGCGCGCGTCCCCGGGCGCACCTGCCACCCAGCCGGTGGAAACGGCCGCGCAGGCGCCGGCCGGGGAACCACGGCCAGCGCCGCCGGTTGAGACTCCGCCCGTGAAGGCGGCACCCAAGCCCGCGCCCGCTCCGGCTGCAAAGACGCCGTCCAAGCCGGCCCGGACCGTGGAGACCGCCAGGGTCCCAAGCGCCGCCGCCGGACTGCCGGTTGAGTCTCCTCCCCCGCCCAGGCTTGCCGAGCCGCCCCCGGCAACCGGGCGCATTTCCGAACCGGCCCCCGCGGAGGCGCCGCGGGCCTCCGAGTCCTACGCGCCGGCGCCGGTCGTTGCTGCGCCGCCGCCGAGATCGGTGACCATCGCCGCGGGGACCCTGGTGCCGGTGCGCCTGGCGGAGACCCTTTCGACCGAGCGCGTCAAGACGGGCGACGCTTTCACGGCCACGCTGGACCGGGCGCTAACGGTGGACGGGCTGGTGGTCGCCGAGCGCGGCGCCAGAGCGGAGGGGCAGGTGGTCGAAGCCGTGGAGTCGGGCCGGGTGCGGGGAGTCGCCTCCCTTTCCATCCGCCTCACCCGCATACTAACCAGCGACGGGCAGCGGGTCGACATCCAGACCGACGCTTTTAAGATGGAAGCGGAGACAACCCGGCGTGAAGACGCCACCAAGGTCGGCGGGGGGGCCGGGATCGGCGCCGCGATCGGCGCCATCGCGGGCGGCGGCCGGGGCGCCGCCATCGGAGCCGCCATCGGAGGCGCGGC
>JBBITL010000062.1:0-25505 GCA_037440765.1 Solibacteraceae bacterium | reverse complement strand
CTCCTTTCGCTGCAAAATGAGTCTTAACTGGGTGTCTCAGTTTTGGGGACAAGTCTGACGTGAAGCGATGGAGGGACGGGGATCAAATCGAACGTTGGGTCGGGTCCGGGCTGCTGGTGGCCGAGCGGCAGTTCCGGAAGGTGATCGGCTATCGGCAGATCCCCCTGTTGTTGTCTTCGATGGCGAATGCCGTTTCCAGAAAACCGATTGCAAAGGGGGTCGCGGTGGCGTAGTCTTTGAGTTCCGGGGGGCGCGCACTTTCAACGGAACTCCGGGCAACCTCGCGTCTCTGGCGGTCTTGTCCGCTGTTCCGCAGGGGCGAGGCATGGCCCGCCCCTGCGGCGTTTCCCTGGTCTACCAGTAGAACTTCATGCGAAGCTGGACCTGCCGCGGATAGCCGTTGCCGGTCCAGGCCTGGCTGGGAAACAGTGTGCCGAAATTCGGGTCGTTCGGGTCGGTAACGCCACGCTCACGCCCGAAGTAGTTGTGGTTTAAGGCATTGAAGGCCTCGATGCCGAATTCCACCCGCGCCCGCTCCCCGATGTGCGTCGTCTTCAGCAGCGAAGCGTCGAGGGTGAACGCCGAGTGCGCCCGGATCTGTCCGCTGCGGTACGGTGTGGCGCGCGGAGCGTAGCCGGCTGTCATCAGCCAGTCATAATTGGCGTGGTCGGTCCCGCACCCCCGGTCCAGGCTGAACTGCTGCGGGCGGATCGAGCCGTCGTTGAACTGCCGCAGCACACAGGGGCTCCAGAACCGCACCTGGTGGGCCTTCCAGTCGGGCTTCACCCGCGGGTCCCTGAGCATGAGCACGTTGCCCGGCAGGTTCATCGGCTCGCCCGAGCTGTCGTTGTAGAACGCCGTGATCCCCCAGCCGCTGATCAGCTTCTGGAGGACGCCGGTCGCGCCCGCTCCCCACCGCTGGCCCTTGCCAAAGGGCAGGTCATAGATCGCCGTCAGCTTGAAGACGTGCGGGCGGTCAACGAAGTACAGGCCCTGCTGTGGGACGCCGGCGAAGGCGTCGTTCAGGCCCCAGCGCTCCACCTGCTTTGACAGCGTGTAGTTGGCCAGCATGGTGAGGCCGCGGCTCATGCGGTGTTTGTAATTGACCTGGAGCGAGTTGTACCAGAAGTTCGACGTGTTGAGGCCCAACTCCGTCATGTCGCCGCTGAACTGCGGGAAGCGGCGGTTCAACTGGTAGCGCGAAAGGGTCGTCGACGTGTGGAATCCCGTCCCCGCAAACGCCGGCACATTCCGGAAGGGGTTCGGAAGCGCGGCATCGCAGTACGCCGGGCTGCCCCCTTCCAGCAGGTTGCACTGCCTGCGGAAGTCGAGCGTGGGAATGTTGTAGGCCCTCTCGTCATTGGCCCCCACTGTGCGCGTCCCCACATACGAGGCTTCCATCGTCCCCCGGTCAGTGAGCTGGTATTGAAAACCGAGCGAGAACTGGCGAACCAGCGGCGTGTAGAAGTTCTCGTTGAACCAACTGGAGTTCCTTCCCACGAAGGTCAGCAACCCCAGCGAGGCCCCCGTGGGCGTCGCTATTCCGCCGGGATAAGGGTTGCTGAGAACGTTGGCGATGGGCGTGCGCCCACCATCCAGGCTGTTGACAATGGGTGTGCTGGTCGAGAACCCGGTCGTCTGGAGGTGATTGTTGTTCGGGTTCAGGTAATTCACTCCGTAGCCGCCCCGCATGACCAGCTTGGAAGTGATCTGGTAGGCAACCCCGATGCGCGGCTGCCAGTTGTCCATGTCCCGCTTGGAGACGACCCGTGGCCGGCCACCCACCCCGGCGAACTCCAGACCCCCTTTCAGGTTCCGCAGGTCCGGGTACTGCGCCAGCATCTCCGCCGGTATCTGAGCTACCAGCGGGCTGGCCGCCGCCGGGTTGAAGCCCCGGTTCAGCCGGTTGTACTTCTCGCTCGGCGGCCCGTTGTAGTCCCACCGCAGGCCGAGATTCAGCGTCAGCTTCCGGGTTACCTTCCAGTCGTCCTGGATATACGGGGCCATGTACCACTCCAGGAAGAAGGGATACACCGGGTAGTTCGAGGACCCGCCCGAGATGCCCAGCAGAAAAGTGGCGTAACCGTCTCCCGCGGTGGTCTCCGCCTGGTTCCACAGCCGCTGCGTCCAGGAGACCGGGTTGGTGAACTGGAGGATGTTGCCGCTGTTCTGCGTAATGTAATGGGTGCGCCGGATGTCCACGCCCGCTTTGACCATGTGCGCGCCCCAGATCTTCGTGGCGTTGCCCATCACGCCGTAGTTGTTCGTGATGTTGATGCTCTGGTAGCGCCCCAACGAACTGTAGCCGGCCATCTCCCAGAGACCGAAGTAAGTTGGGCCGGGCAACTGGGAGATCAATGCGGCCGGCAGCCCCAGCGACGTCAGGTCAAAGCCTGCGTTGCCCCGTCCAAAGCCTTTCTCGATGAACCGGTTGCTCGACAGACGCGCGTTCAGCACCAGCGTCGGCGTTAGGGTTCCCACCCAGTCGGCTACGTAGGCGTCATTGATGCGCTGGAAAGGCTGCTGGCCAGCCATGCCGGGACCGGCACAGATGCCGTTGGTGCAGCGGTCTTCGGTGCGGTCGTTGGAAGCGTGCCGGATGAAGGCCCGGTGCTTGTCGCCGAAATTCCAGTCGAACTTCAGAATCAGATTGTAGAAGTCGTCGTTGGCCGGGTATTCCGGATGCAGCAGATTCTGCGTGGAGTAGCGCACCCCGGGGGTGCTGGCATTGGGCATCGGCATGTACTTGGTGACCGCCCGCGCCACCGGATGAATCATGCTCGACGGAATGATGTTGCCGGGGAACGGATCGCGCAAGGGGTTCTGGGCCGCGTCAAAGCGCGTTGCGAACGGGTTGTAGATCGTGACCGGAGAGCCAGCCGCGGTCACCAGTTTGCTGAAGTTGCCCTCGCGCATTTCCGGCTCGGGGAAGGAGTTGCGCAGAAACTGCGGCCACAGTTCGTGGTAGCTTTCGAAGCTGCCCAGATAGAACAACTTCACGGCGCCGTCCTTCCGCAACAGTCCCGGGATGTGGGCAGGGCCGTCCAGCTGGAAGCCGAACTGGTCCAGTTTGTGGCCCGGGCGCGCGGCCCCGATAGCGTTGTTTTGAAACGTGTTGGCGTCCCAGGCCTTCCGGCGCATGAACTCCCAGGCGGTGATGTGGTGGCGGTTGGTCCCGCCCTTCAGCACCACGTTGAACACGCCGCCGCCAGTCTGCCCGTACTGCGAATCGTAGGAGTTGGTCTGTACGCTGAATTCCTGCACCGCATCCACGATGGGAACGTAAGCGATGTTGTTGCCGCCGGCCTGCGCATTGTTGGGGGCCCCATCCAACAGAAATTCGTTGTTCATCTGCCGCCCCCCGTTCACGGTCCATTCGGCGATAGCGCCGTTGTCGAACGGGCGCTGCCAGATGGCCGCCCCGCGGAAGGTGACCCCCGACATCATGGCGCCCAGCATGAAGGGATTGCGGGAGTTCAGCGGCAGATCCAGCACCTGCCGCGTATCCACGACGCCGCTGCGGCTGGCCGTCTGCGTCTCCAGCAGTTCCAGCTCTGCGGTGACCTGCACCGACTCGGTCAATTGGCCCACCTCCAGCGCCACGTCGATGCCCGCGATCTGGCCTACCTGCAAAGCGATGTTCTCGCGGTTGTAGACCTTGAAGCCCGTTGCCGTCACACTCATCCTGTACACTCCGGGACGAAGGAACGGAACAGCATAGGCTCCTGAGATGTCCGTAGTGGCGGTGGTCGTCTGGTTCGTCGCCGTGTGGACGACCTCGATCCTGGCGTTGGGAACCGCCCCGCCGGTGGAATCAAGCACGCGCCCGCTCAGCGTGGCCCGGAACTCCTGCCCCAGCAGCAGTCCAGGCGCCAGAACGAGCGCGAACACACTGAGAACGCATCTTCTCTGACCCATCAAGACCTCCATTAACTCAAAGTTAAGCAATAGAAGGCCGATGGTTAAGTTTTCTATATTTGTGGGGCTCTTGTCAACTGCTGAGCCAACACCACGCATTCAGAGCAAACCCTGCGCCGTCAGGAGGAAGGCCTCCCCGCCTCCGGTCTGCGGTATGATGACTGACCGATGGCGCAGTCAATGAACATACTGGCGCCCAACCTGGGCTCCACTTCCCTCAAGTACCAGATCCTGGAGATGCCGGCCGAGCGGGTGGCGGGCAAGGGCCGCATGGAGCGCGTGCTCGACTACCGCGAGGCCGTGGCCCGGATCCGGATCGGCGACACCCGCGTCGATGCGGTGGCTTTCAAGGCGGTGCATGCCGGCCCGCGCTACCGCGGCACATTCCTGATCGATGACGGCGTGATGGCTGCCATGGAGCAGTTCCTGCCGGCCGCTCCGGCGCACAACGCCATCTATATCACCGCAATACGGGCCTTTCGTGAAGCGATGCCTGATATTCCCCTGGTGGCGGCCTTCGAGACCGAGTTCCACGCAACCATGCCCGAGCACGCCGCCCGCTACGGCGTGCCGGCTGAATGGCGCGAGGAATATGGAGTCCGGCGCTATGGCTTCCACGGCGCCTCGCATCGCTACGTCGGGGAGCGGGTGGCAGAGATGCTGAGCCGGCCCCGGGAGTCCCTCCGGGTGATTAGCTGCCACCTGGGCGGCAGTTCCTCAATGTGCGCGATCGACCGCGGCGAGTCCGTGGACACGAGCATGGGCTTCTCCCCGCAGTCCGGCCTGGAGAACGCCGCGCGCCCGGGGGACGTGGACGCCTTCGCGGTGCTCTACATGATGGAGCGGCGAGGCTGGAGCGTGGCCGAGGCGCGTGACCGGCTGGCAAAGGGCGGCGGCCTCGCGGGCCTTTCCGGCGTGGCCGGGGGCGACGTGCGGGACCTGGAGCAGGCAGCTTCGGCAGGCAATCAGGATGCCGCGCTGGCCCTGGAGGTGTTCACCTACGGCGTGCGAAAGACGATCGGGGCGTACGCAGCGGCCATGGGAGGAGTGGACGCGGTCGCCTTCACCGGCGGCATAGGCGAGAACTCGGCGCGGCTCCGCGCGGCCTGCTGCCGGGGCCTGGAGTTTCTGGGAATCCGGCTGGACCCGGCGCGCAACGAAGAGGGTGTGGGTGACCGGGCGGTGTCGCCGCAGAGCGCGCCCGTGGCGGTGCTGGCGCTGGCCACCAACGAAGAACTCGTCGTCGCCCGGAGGGCATATAACTTACTGGTGGGGAGGCCCTGAAGACAATGAAATTCGGAGTGCATACGTTCATCTGGACGGCGAGCTACAGCCCTGCGGATGAGGACATTCTGCCGGCGATACGGGAGTACGGCTACGACGGCGTGGAGATTCCCCTGTTCGAGCCGGCGGAGTTCCAGGCCGCCACAATCCGGCGCGGACTCGAACAGGCAGGACTGGAGTGCACCGTCTCCGCCGTGTTGATGCCGGGGCAAAGTCTTTTGAGCGACGACGGCGGCGTCCGCCGGGCGACGCGGACGCACCTGGAGAACTGCATAAAGGCGGCCGCCGAGGTTGGCTCGAGCCTGCTGGCCGGCCCGCTTTATTCGCCGGTGGGTTACCTGCCCGGCCGGCGCCGCACGCAGGACGAGTGGAAGTGGGCTGTCGAAGCCTGCCAGGCGCTCGGCCCGGTGCTGGCGGCAAACCAGGTCACCATCGCGCTGGAGCCTCTGAACCGATTCGAGACGTATTTCCTGAACACCGCTGCGGACGGGGTGGCGCTGGTCGAGGAGGTGAATCACCCGCGCGTGGGCCTGCTGATGGACACCTTCCACGCCAACATCGAGGAGAAGGACGTCGCAGGAGCCTTCCGCGCCGCCGGCCGGTGGCTCAAGCACGTGCACACCTGCGAGAACGACCGCGGGACTCCGGGCTCGGGCCACGTGGACTGGACCGGCGTGTTCGGAGCGCTCCGGGACATCGGCTACGACGGCTGGCTGACCATCGAGAGCTTCGGATTCGCGGTGGGCGGCATCTCGGCCGCCGCGTCGATCTGGCGCGACCTGGCGCCCACGGCCGACTCGATCGCCGCCGACGGCATCCGTTTCCTTAAGAAACAGACAGCCGCGTCCTGAAGCGCCCTTCAGGCGTGATATACTGACGCCGATCGAAGCTTCACCCTGGAGATCCCGATGATGTGCCGGGCAGCATGTCGCAGCGAGGGATGTCAATCACAACCTGAGTAGCCGGGAGGAGTGTCCCATGGGCAAACCAACGCTGGAAGGAGAGCACGCCGGCGAACTGAGCCGGCGGCGCTTTTTCAATTCGGTGGCCGCGGGGGCCACTGGAGCGGCGATTCTTACGGTTCCCGGCCAGGCCGGCGCGCAGCTGGCTCCGCCGCCGCCGGCCGAGGCCGAATCGGTCGCAGTTGTCCTGAACGTGAACGGGCGGGAGCACGCCATGCGGGTCGAGCCGCGATGGACCCTGCTGCACGTGCTGCGTGACCGGCTGGGTTTGACCGGCACCAAACCCGGATGCGAGCGCGGAGAGTGCGGAGCCTGCACCGTGTTGATAGGCGGCGTGGCGCGCTACTCCTGCCTGACACTGGCGGTGGAAGCAGCCGGCGCCGAGATAACAACCATCGAGGGCCTGATGCGCGGCGAGGATCTGGGCCCTGTGCAGCAGGCCTTCGTGGAGGAAGACGCGTTTCAGTGCGGCTACTGCACCCCCGGGCAGATCGTGAACGTGGAGGGCCTCCTGCGGACGACACCCTCTCCGACCATGGAGCAGATCCGCGAGGGAGTGAGCGGCAATTTGTGCCGCTGCGGCGCGTACGCTCACATCTTCCGGGCGACCTCGAGGGCCGCGCAACTGAGAAAGGCTGGGGGGTGAGCCATGGCCGAGACGACTCCGAAACCCTGGGGCGAGACAACCGTGGTCGGCAGGCCGCTCCCGCGCGTGGACGGCTATGAGCGGGTCAGCGGAACGGCCGTCTACTCGCTGGATCTGTTGCTGCCGGACATGCTGCACGCGGCGACGCTGCGCTGCCCTCACCCGCACGCCCGCGTCAAGAAGGTGGACCTGGCCAAGGCTCTCAAGATGCCCGGGGTCCGCGCCGTGCTGAGCAACGCTGACCCGGAAGCCAACATACCCTGGTACGCGGGGCCGGGGGGTAAGCCGGTCAGCCGGCTGTTCGATCCACAATGCCGGTACGAGGGAGAAGAGGTCGCGGTAGTGGCGGCCGAAAGCCCGCAGCAGGCCTGGGACGCCGTGCGCGCCATCCAGGTGGAGTACGAAACGCTGCCGTTCGTCACCAACATGGAGGACGCGCTGAAGCCGGGCGCGCCGGCTGTCCAGGAGGGCGGCAATCAGGGCGCCAAGCCGAGCATCTACGAGCGGGGCGACCTGGCCAAAGGCTTCGCCGAAGCTGATGTGGTTCTGGAGGAGACCTACAGGACATCCTGCGAAATCCACACGACGATGGAGGTGCACGGCTCGGTCGCGCAGTGGGAGGGCGACCGCCTCACGGTCTGGGACACCACCCAGGGGCCGTTCGCCGTTCAGAGCGCGCTGGCCTCCGTGCTCAACATGCCGTTGAACAAGGTGCGGGTCATCATGAACTACATGGGCGGCGGGTTTGGCGCCAAGCTGGGCCTCAGCAAGTACACGGTGATGGCCGCACTTCTGGCCAGGAAGACCGCGCGTCCCGTCAAGCTGTTCCTGACGCGGGAGGAGACCTTCCTCTGTACGGGCAACCGCCCGGCCCACATTATGACCCTCAGGGCCGGCGTGAAGAAGGACGGCACGCTGACGGCGCTTCAGTTGACGGCGACGGGCGAGGTCGGCGCCTATCCTGGCGGAGTATCTCTCGGCTCCCAGCTCCGTGAGCTCTACAGGTGCCCGAATGTGCGGAGCGAGGAAACGTCAGCGCTGATTAATGCCGGGCAGAACCGGCCCATGCGGGCGCCGGGCTTCCCGCAATGCTCCTGGGCGCTCGAACAGATGCTGGACGCGCTGGCCGGGAAGATCGGCATGGATCCCATCGAGTTGCGCATCAGGAACTTCACGGCCGTCAACCAGGCGCAGAAGGACATTCCCTACACCTCGGCCGCACTCCGGGAGTGCCTGACGGAGGGCGCCAAGGCCTTCGGCTGGAAAGAAGCCCGCGCGCGCGCAAAGGGCAGCGGCCCATGGGTCCGCGGCGTGGGCGTGGCCGGCGGGATGTGGGGCTCGGCGGGAGGGCCGCCGTCAACCGTCGTTGTCAGCCTTTACAGCGACGGCAGCGCCCTGTTGAACATGGGCGCCGCGGACATTGGCACCGGGACCAAGACGGTCATGGCCATGGTGGTGAGCGAGGAACTGGGGGTGCCGCTGGACCGGATAAGGATCGAATGCTCCGATACGGGAACCACGCAGTACAGCGGCCCTAGCGGCGGCAGTAAGACGGTGCCGTCAGACTCACCTGCGGTGCGCGCCGCAGCCCTGGACGTGAAGGCCAAGCTTCTGGAAATGGCGGCGGCGCAGTTGAAGGCGCCGGCCGGGAGCCTGACCCTGAAGGGGGGTGAGATACACGTTGAGGGAGGGTCCCAGAAGGTGGCCATCCGGGACCTGACGGTCCTGCGCCAGCAGCAGGCGCTGGTGGGCGTGGGCACACGCGCGCCGAACCCCGCCGGCTACGTGGCCCGGCCGTTCGCGGCTCACTTCGCGGAAGTGGAGGTCAACCGGCGCACCGGCGAAGTGCGCGTCCTGCGGTTGCTCGCGGCCCAGGACAGCGGCCGCGTGATGAACCTGCTCACCTACCGCAATCAGGTGATCGGCGGGCTGACGATGGGAATCGGCTTCGCGTTGACCGAGAAGCGTATCATGGACGCGCCGAGCGGCAAGATGGCCAACGCCAACTGGCACGACTACAAGATCCCCACGGCAAAGGACGTACCCGCAGACCTGGCGTGCGTGCCCGTGGACATACGCGATCACCAGTGGAACATCACCAGCACCAAGGGCATCGGCGAGCCGGCCACGATTCCCACGGCGGCGGCCATCGCCAACGCGTTCTACAACGCCACGGGCGTGCGCATCAGGTCGGCGCCCATCACGCCTGGCAGCGTTGTGGGTCTTCTGTCCCGGGGGAAGGCGGGGGGGTGAGCCATGCTGCGGACATTCTCTTATCGAAAACCGGCAACGATCAAGGCGGCCATAGCGGCGGCGGCGCGCCCCGGCGCGCGCATTCTGGCCGGCGGCACCGATCTTCTGGGCTGCCTGCGCGACGGAGTCTTCGCGGCCGACACCGTGGTAAGCATCAGCGGCCTCAAGGAACTCCGCGGGATCAGCGCCAGGCCCGGCGGAGGCCTGCGCATCGGAGCGCTGACGACCTTGTCGGAAGTAGCCTCCGACGGACAGGTGCTGAAGTCCTATCCGGCGCTGGCGCAGGCCGCAGCCGCGGCCGCCAGCCCGCAGTTGCGCAACCAGGGCACCCTTGGCGGGAACATCTGCCAGCGGCCGCGCTGCTGGTATTACCGCGGCGACTTTCACTGCCTTCGCAAAGGCGGCGGCACCTGTTTCGCGGTGGCGGGCGAGAGTGAACACCACTGCATCTTCGGCGGCGCGCCCTGTTTCATCGTTCACCCGTCGGATACCGCCCCGGCCCTGCTCGCTTTGGACGCCAGCGTGAGCATCACCGGACCCAGGGGAACGCGCACCATTCCGCTCGGCTCGTTTTTCGTGCTTCCGGAGCAGAGCGCCACGGCGGAGAATGTGCTTGCCCCCGGCGAGGTGGTCACCCAGATCCTGCTGGGACCGCCGCAGGCGGGGGCGCGGAGCACGTACCGGAAAGTCCGCGAGCGAGGCGCGTTCGATTTCGCGCTGGCGGGAGCCGCAATCGTGGTGGCTATGGCGGACGGCAAGGTGACCGCGGCGCGCGTGGTGCTGAGCGGCGTGGCGCCCGTTCCCTGGCGGGTGCCGGAGGTTGAGAAACTCCTCACCGGCAGGCCGCTCGACGCCGCCACTGTCACGCAGGCGGCCGAGGCGGCGGTGAAAGGCGCGTTTCCCCTGTCCAAGAACGAGTTCAAGATCCCCCTGGTGAGAGGGATCCTTGAGGAGACGCTGACCGCCCTGGCCTGACGCGGCCCGGGCGGGCTTCCCTGGCATGGGGCCGATTTCGCCTGTACTAGAATGAGGGAGTGAAAAGCGAGGTTGGTCAAGCACTAATAGCCACGGGGCTCGATCGAGTCCGGCAGGAAATAGCGAAAATCATAGTAGGTCAGCAGAACGTGGTCGACGGCGTCCTGATCGCCTTGATCGGCGGCGGGCATGTGTTGCTGGAGGGCGTGCCCGGCCTGGGGAAGACCACTCTGCTGAGAACGCTGGCGCGGGTGCTTCACCTGAAGTACTCGCGAATCCAGTTCACCCCCGACCTGATGCCCGCCGATGTGGTGGGCAGCGTCATTCTGGAAACCGACGCGCGAGGCGCCAAGGCCCTGCGGTTCCAGCCCGGCCCGATATTCGCCAACCTGGTGCTGGCCGACGAGATTAACCGGGCGACCCCCAAGACGCAGTCGGCGTTGCTGGAGGCCATGCAGGAGAGCACTGTTACCAGCGGCACCAGCACGCACGAGCTGGAACTGCCGTTCCTGGTCATGGCCACCCAGAACCCGATCGAAATGGAGGGCACCTATCCGCTGCCCGAAGCCCAACTGGACCGGTTCCTGATGAAGATCGTAGTGAACTATCCGTCGCGCGAGGAACTTAACAGGATTGTCGAGCGCACCGTCCAGAAGCAGGAAACCCACCTGGAGCCGGTGATGGGACGGGAGGAGATACTCGAACTGCGGAGCGTGTGCCGGGAGATTCTGGTAGCGCCGCATGTGCAGGATTTCGCTATCGATCTGGTCATGGCGACGCAGCCCGGCACGCGTCACTCGCACGCGCTGGCCGACAGGTACATCCGCTACGGCAGTAGCCCGCGCGGCGCCCAGGCGCTGGTGGAGTGCGGAAGGGTGCACGCCCTGCTGGCCGGGCGGGCCCACCTGAGCGGCAGCGACATCGAAGCCGTCGCGCCTGCCGTGCTGCGGCACCGCATCATCTGCAACTTCGACGCCCATGCGGACGGGCAGACGCCCGACTCGCTACTGCAGGGTATAATCCGGTCGGTGAAACGCCCGGCAGCGTGAGGTGAGCACCGCACCCATCATCGACCGGGCCTTCCTCGAGAAACTCGAGAGGCTGTCGCTGCACTGGCAGCAGCCGTTCCGCGGCCTGGTGGGCGGCCACCAGCGCTCCCGGTCCCCGGGGCCCGGCCAGGAATTCCTCGATCATCGCCATTTCCACCACGGCGACGATCTGCGCGCGGTGAACTGGCGCGCCTACCTGCGGCTGGAGAGACTGGTCCTCAAGATGTTCCAGGTCGAGCCGCGCGTGCCGGTGCGGATGCTGCTCGACATCAGCCAGTCGATGACCACCGGAGCGACGCCCAAGTTCGACTACGCCCGCCGGCTGGCTGCCGCGCTCTGTTATATCGGCCTGATACGGCTGGACGCCATGACGGTTCAGCCCTTTTCGGACCGCCTGGGAGATCCCTTCCTGTGCTGCGGCGGGCGGCAGAGGCTGGCAGAAACTGTGGACCGGCTGACAGCCCTCGCCGCCGGGGGCCGCACCAGCTTCTCGCAGGTCGCGCGGGAGTTCTCCTTGGCGGGCCCGCCGCGCGGCCTGCTCGTCGTGATATCGGACTTCCTGGACGAGGAGGATTGCATCCGCCCGCTGCAGTTCCTGGCCGACTCCGGCCACGAACTGCTGCTCGTGCATATCTGGGCCGACGAGGACCGCGCGCCGCCCTGGGAAGGGGAACTGGACCTGGCGCACGCCGAGACAGGCGAGCGCATGGAGATCTCTTTCGGGCCGGAGGCCCGGGGGGCCTATACGGAAGCCTTCGACCGCTGGGCGCGCTCGCTCCAGGAGGCGGCGGTGCGCAAGGGGGGCCGGTACGCGGGCATTCCGACGTCCACGCCGGTGGAGGCCGCCATCTTCGGACCGCTGGTGAGCGTGGGAGCGGTGGAGTGATGTTCCTGCTGAACCTGTCCCTGGCGGAGTTTCTGGCGCTGGCTTCCGCGGCGACAGCGTTTCTGGTGGCGCTCTACCTGCTCGACCGCTCGCGGCGGCGTCAGACGGTGGCCACCTTCCGGTTCTGGGCCGCCAGCGCGCTCGTGCCCCAGGCCAGGCGCCGCCGGAGGGTGCAGCAGCCGTGGTCGCTGCTGTTGCAAGTGGTGAGCGTGCTGCTGCTGGTAGCAGCGCTGGCCGGCTTGCGCTGGGGCTCGCCCGAGCAGGTCATGCGGGATCACGTCATCATTCTGGACGCCTCGGCGTGGATGGCGGCCAGGGGACCCGGCGGAACCCTGCTTGACGAGGCTAAGACCGAAGCGATCTCCTATGTGCGGGCGCTCCCGCCGGCGGACCGGGTCATGATTGTGCGCGCCGACGCCGCGGCAACGCCGGTGACGGGCTTCCTGTCAGACCGGACCGCGCTGGCCGAGGCAATCCGCCAGACGCGGCCGGGAGCTACCAGCCTGCGGCTGGAGGAGGCGTTTCAGGTAGCCGATCAGGCGCTGCGGTTGGAAGGGCGAGCCACCGGTTCGATAGTCTATGCAGGCGCGGGCCGCATCTCGAGGCCCGAAGCGGCGCTGTCATCCGCGGCCGGAGGGCTGCGCGTGCTCCCGGTCAGTGAACCGGCCGCCAACTGCGGCATCCGGAGTCTCAGCCTCCGGCGTTCGGTGAACGATCCTGCCGTGTGGGAGATCTTCGTGGCGGCGCGCAACTACGGACGGACCCGCTGCGACGCGCCGCTCACCGTCTATTTCGGCCGGGCACTGATCGGGGCACACCAATTCGCGCTGGCGCCGGGAATTGAACAGGAAGCCACGTTCCGCTACCGCACCCGCGCGGCGGGCTGGATAGAGGCGCGCCTGCGCCTGAACGACGCGCTGGCCGAGGACAACCGCGTCGAGCTCGAGGTCCCCGCACAGCCGGTGGTCCGGGTGCTGGTCTACTCGGAGCGGCCCGCTCTGCTGCGGCCCGTCCTTGAATCCAATCCCAGCGTGGAGGCCGTCTTCGCCCACCCGCGCGATTACGACCCGGCGCGCAGCGCCGCGGTGGTGATCCTCGACCGCTTCCGGCCGGCGAGTCAGCCCGACGCCGGGACGATCTGGATCGAGCCTCCCGCCGGCGCGTCACCGTTTCAGGTACGCGCCACCGTCGAGGACGCCAGGGTGGAACGGTGGCACACCGAGAACATCCTCGGAGCAGGCCTCGCCACGCGGGACTTGAGGCTGGCATCCACCCAGGTCTTCGCGGCAGCGCCCGGGGACCTGGCCGTGGCCGATTGCGCCGAGGGACCGGTGATCATCGCCCGCCCGGGCGCGCGCAGGGCTGTAGCCCTTGGTTTCCATCCCGGACATCCGGCCACGCGGTTTGAGGTGGCCACGCCGCTGCTGTTCGCCAACCTGCTGGGATGGCTGTCGCCCGAGTTGTTCGGACAGTGGGAACTGACCACCGCGGGCGTGGGCCTGGTCACGGCGGCGATCGATCCGGAGGCGGACCCCTCGCGGATTCGCGTGGCGGCAAGCGACGGCCGCGCTCTGCCGTTCACCACCGAAGGCGGCGCCCTGCGCTTCTTCAGCGCGTCGCCCGGCCCGGTCGAGGTCTTTGACGGCACCCGCTCCCGGGTCTTCTCGCTCACGTTGCCGGACGTAGCCGACAGCCGCTGGGAGCCGCCGCCGGGGACGCCTCAAGGCGTTCCTGCGAGCCGCGAGACCCGGTCATCCTCGCCCGACCTGTGGCCCTGGCTTGCGGCGGCCGGCGCGCTGGGCCTGTTCATCGAGTGGATTCGATACGGGCCGTGGAGGCGGCTGGCGGGCGCGCACGGCGGGGGGCAGGCATGACGCTGGACCGCGCCTGGGTGCTGTTGTTCGCCGTCCTGCCGGCCGCGTGGCTGGCGTGGCAGTGGCGACGGGCAGGCAGCAGGCCGCTGCTGGCGCTGAAGCTGGCCGCGGTTGCGTGCATTCTGCTGGCCCTGGCCGGACCCGGGCTGCGTGTATCAAGAACGCGCCTGGCGGTGGCCATCCTGGCGGACACATCCCAGAGCGTGCCGGAGAAGGATTTGGCAAGGGCCTCGCAACTGGCCGCTTCCATAGAGCGGGAGCGCGGCCGGCACTGGGTCCGCCTGATCCCGTTCGCCCGCTCCGCGCGGCAGGCGTACCCGAATGAACTCGCCTCCGGCGGGGGGTTGCAGAACACGCCTGGTGAGGCGGGCGACGCCACGGACCTGGAAGCCGCCCTGCGCGACGCCCTGAGCACGCTGCCGGCGGGCCTGGTGCCGCGGATTGTGCTGATCTCGGACGGCAAGGAGAACCGCGGCAGCGTGGCTCGGGCCGCGACCATGCTCGGGCGTTCCGGCGTGCCGGTGGACACCTTCCCCCTCGAGGGGAGGCCCAAGCCCGGCCTGGAGATCGAGTCCGTTTCCCTTCCCTCCAAGGCGTTCACGGGCGAGAGGTTTGCCGTGGACCTGGTGGTGCGCTCGCCCAGGCGCGCCTCCGGCTCGATCGACATGGCGGCGGAAGGCAAGCCCATCGGATCGAGTCCGGTCACGCTGGAGGCAGGCGAAAACCGGCTGCGGATACACGCCAGCATCAGCGAGCCGGGCGCCATCGCGCTTACGGGCGCCGTACGGCTGGAGGACATGAACGAGACGCACTTCGCTCAGGCGCTGACCCTGCACCGGCCCAGGCTGCTCTACGTTTCCGGCGATCCGCCCGGCTGGGAGAAGCACCTGCTCGCCACGCTCAGCGCGGCCCGGTTCGATGCACAGGTAACGCGCGGCCCCGTCCTGCCGGACCTGGACGGGTTCCAACTGGTAATCTTCGACAACTGGGACCTGGAGTCGATCCCCGCCGCGCGCAAGTCGGCCATCGAGGAGTACGTGAAGCAGGGCGGCGGCCTGCTGGTCATCGGGGGCGAGCGCAACGTCTACTGGGAGCGGAAACGCACGGAGGAGGATCCGCTGGAGCGCGCCATGCCCGCCACGCTCGCCCCGCCACGCTCGCCCGAAGACCGCTGCGTGGTGCTGGTCCTGGACAAGTCAGCCTCCATGAGCGGACGCAAGATCGAGATGGCCCGGCAGTCGGCCGTCGGTGTGATCGAGAACATGCGTCCCACCGACCTGCTCGGCGTGCTGATCTTCGACAACACGTTCCAGTGGGCAGCGCCCATACGGAGGGTGGAAGACGGCGCGGAGTTGAAGCGGGTGGTGTCGGGCATCCAGAGCGACGGGGGCACGCAAATCTTCCCCGCCCTGGCGGAAGCCTTCTCCAAGATTCAACCCGCCGAGGCGACCTACAAACACATCCTGCTGCTGACCGACGGCATCTCCGAGGCTGGCGATTCGATGAAACTGGCCGAGCGGGCGGCGGCAGAGCGCATCACCATCTCCACAGTCGGGCTGGGCCGGGACATCAACCAGCCCTACCTGGAGAAGCTCGCCGCGACGGCCAACGGCCGCTTCTCTCTGGTCACCGATCCCTCGGAGCTGGAGCAGGTCGTGCTGCGGGACGTGGTTGAGCACACGGGCTGGACGGCGGTGGAGAAGCCCGTGGAGGCCCAGGTGCTCCGTAAGGTGGAGCTCCTGGAGGGCGTCGAGATGGAGACCGCTCCGCCTCTGAAGGGGTACACGCGCTTCATCTCCAAGCCCACGGCGGAGACGATCCTCCAGGTCGACAAGGAAGATCCGCTGCTGGTGCGCTGGCACTACGGACTCGGCAAGTCGGCCGTCTTCGCGTCCGACGCCAAGAGCCGCTGGGCCGAGGGCTGGGTGGCATGGAAGGGATTCGACCGTTTCTGGGCGAACCTCGCCAGGAACCTGCTGCCGCATTCGCAGGCCGGGGAGGCGGCCGCCAGTTATGACCGCGCCAACGGGGAGCTGGTGGTGGAGTACAGGCTGGCCCGGCAGGTGGAGGCGCCGCGCACCGTGCCCGACCTGTTCGCCTTCGGGCCGGACGGATTCCAGCGGCCGGTGAAGGTTCACAAAGTCGCCGAGGGAGTGTACCGGGGCCGTCTGGCCATTGGAGACCGGACAGGGTTCTTCCGCGTGCGGCCGCTCGCCGAGTCCCGCGCCTTCCCCGAACTGGGCCTCTATCGCGCCACGCGCGAGCTCAGCGACCATGGCAACGACGAACCGCTGCTCCGCCGGATCTCCGAGTTCACCGGCGGAAGATTCAGCCCGCAGCCGCACCAGGTGTTCGATCCCGGCGGGCGCTCCGTCCCCGCCACCCTGCGGCTCTGGCCCTTCCTGCTCGGGCTGGCCGTGCTGCTGAACCTGGCCGAGGTCACGCTCCGCAAGTGGCGCGGAGTGCTGGACACGCTGCGCTCCCGTGGCCTGGTGACAAATGCAGAATAGCGGGCGGCCTTCGCTCTCCGCCTACGGCGGCCTGCTGCGCGAGAACCGCAATTTTCGCCTGCTGTGGGTCGCCCAGATCGTCAGCGAACTGGGCGACATGCTGCACACCGTGGCCATCTACAGCCTGCTGCTGGAGGTCACGGGCAACGCCACGAGCGTGGCTCTGGCTTACCTGCTCCAGGTGCTGCCGCAGTTCTTCGTGGCGCCGGCCGCCGGCGTGCTAAACGACAGGCTAAGCCGCAGGCGGATCATGATGTTCGCCGACTGGGCGAGGGCTCTGATCGTGCTCGGAATGTTGCTGGTCCGCACCCCTGGCGCCATCTGGTTCCTGTACGTGCTGCTGGTGCTGGTGACGGTGATGTGGGCGCTGTTCGAGCCCGGCCGCAGCGCCCTGGTGCCCCTGATCGCCGGGCCGAAGCAGAGGATTGTGGCCAACAGCCTCTCTTCGGCGACCTGGTCGTTCAACCACGCCATTGGAAGCGCCCTGGGAGGAGGCATGGCGGCCCTGTTCGGCCGCCAGACCGTCTTCATCGTCAACGCGGTTTCGTTCGCCGCCTCGGCGCTCCTGCTGCGCCGCATGCGAGTGGAGGAACCGCACGCCGCCAACTCTCCTCCGCTTCGGGCGCGCGACCTGGCCGACTTCACCCCCATTGTCGAAGGCGTGCGCTACGTACAGCGGGACCAGCGCACTCTGGCGCTGCTGTTCGTCAAGTTCGGTCTGGGACTGATGGGCGCCAACTGGGTCATCCTTCCCCTGCTCGGCGCGCGTGTGTTTCCGGTGGCGTTGGATGGGATGGCTCCCGCCGCGGCGGGAGCGCTGGGCATGAGCCTGCTGATGGGCTCACGCGGCATCGGCTCGCTGGTGGGGCCGCTGCTCGGCGGCGTGCTGGCGGGCCCCTCGTCGAGCCGCCTGCGCTACGGCATACTGCTGGGCTTCCTGCTCGCGGCCGCGGGCTACATGGCCCTGGCAGCCGCGCCGAGCCTTGCCCTGGCCTGCCTGGCGGTGGCGCTGGCTCACGCCGGCGGCTCCGCAGTCTGGGTCTTCTCCACCACGCTGCTGCAAGGGCAGACCGCGGACCGCTTCCTGGGGCGGGTCTTCTCGGCGGAGTTCGGCTTCCATGTGCTGAGCACTTCCGCGGCTGGTTACGTGGCGGGACAGGCGATCGACCTGGGCGTCGGCGTGCGCGCCGTCGCCATGGCCACCGGGGCGGCAATGCTCATCCCCCTGGCGGCTGGAATCCTGTTGCAGCGCCTGTGGCGCGAGGAGAGTCCGGCCCAGGCCTCGTGAGTCACGGCCTGGCCGCAGGCGCTTCTTTGCGCACCTGCTCGAAATACTGCTGCACGTACTCCCTGTAGGCGAGCGGGACTTCGTCGCGGTGGATCTCCCCGCCCCCCTCCGAGTGAGCGGCGTTGGCGGGCGAATAAGGAGTAGTCAGTTTCTGCTGGCCGCTGCTGGTGACCTCCACCATCATCTCGCCGGTCAGGTTGGCCTGCCGCTTCCCCAGCAACTCGCTGATCTTTCCCATCGCCGCCAGTTGTTCGGCCTCCCGGATTCCCTTTTCGCCGTCGGCGGAGCCTATGCCGGCGCCATCCCCGCTCTCGGATTGCTCCTGCCCTTCACTCCCGCCGGGGCGCCGCTGAGCCTCCATCCGAGTGGAATCGCCCGGACCCGGCAGGTCGCCCTCCTCGTCCGGGCGGGGCGTTCCATTTCCGGACCCTTCCTCGAGCAACGGCTCGCCCTTCTCTCCCCCTTTCTGCCCCTGGCTGAACGCCGACTCCGGCAGGTCGCGGGCTTCGTCACCCAGCCCCAGCTTGTCGAGCATGTCGCGGAAAGCGTCCCGCAGTTTGTCGAGGACACTGTCCGACGCCCAAGCCTGACGTTCGTTCTGCTGCCCTGCCGGCGCGGGCTCCCCGGCTCCCTTGAAGGGATCCACGGGCTCGCCCGTCTCCGGGTCGATCGCCAACCCTTGTTTCGCCGGCGTCGCCCGTGCCCCGCGCAGTGTCTCCTTCCGGTTTTTGGCGGCCAGCCAGGAGGGACGGAAAATCTCGGCGATTGCCGGCGCCAGAGGGGGGCCGAAGTCCAGGCTGCGGTGGGTGAGGTATCGGACCGAGAACAGTCCGGCAGCGGCCACAGCCAGGGCGAGCGTCGCGTACGCCGTCCTGGGAAGACGTATGGGAGCAGCCGCCTCCGCCTTGATCTCCTCGCACATGGCGACGGCGCGCTCCAAAACCAGTTCCCGGAACCGGGTTGAAGTACGCCCGTCCGGCTCCGGACGGGAAAAGTAGTGGGCGGTGGCGATGTAGTCCTCAAGCGCCAGTCTGCGGTCGACATCCTGCGCCAGCCGGTAGGGCGAAGGAACCCGGCGGAGCGTGCGGAGCAGTCCGGACAGGAAGACGGCAAGGCACAGCGCCAGCACCCAGCGCCAGTCGAGAATCCGGGATCCAAGCAGCAGCAGCAGGAGCAGACCCGCGAATGCAGCGCCCAGAGCGGTCACCGCCTGCTCGACCAGAACTGCGGCGACGGCGCGGCGGCGAGCCCGCCGCAGGAAGCGCTCAAGTATCGTCGTGTCCGCCAACTCCCATCCTCACACTGTGTTTCCGATTATACGCCACGCGGTGGCTGCCTGATTTCCTCGATCCTCAGCACCTGTAGCGCGCCCTCGCCGGCGGCGTACTCGGTTGCCGCGCCGAACAGCCTCGACCACACGACGACGCCCGCGCCGGTCACCACCGGCCATGTACGCCGCTCCCACAGCGGAACCTTGTGGTCCTGAAACATGCTCTTGATCCGCTCGGCGCGGCTGTGTCCCAAGGGGCGGTACTGGTCTCCAGGACGCCAGTTGCGCAGTTCCAGCGGTTTGGGGAGGCGGTCCCAATCCAGTCCGGCGCTGTCTGCGTCATACCCGGAGAGCGAGGCGGTGAGGCTCGCGCTTCCATCCGGCGCCTCGGTGCGTCCGGGCACATGCAGGGGCACCCTGTAGTTTCGGGCGGGATCTTCGAGTTCCTCTACCGGGGCGAACCGGATCCAATCGAACGAGCGCAGCACGTCCACGCCGGGGATTCGAATCCGCCCGTGTCCTTCTTTGTCACCGGCCAGCCGCAGGATCTCCTCCACATGGGCGAACTCGACCCGTCTGAGGTCCCCTTTCTGTTGCTGGAGGGCGCGCCGGATCAGGCGCCGGGCGACGGGCAACGCCAGGCCCCGCAGCGCGGACGCGCTCAGCAGGAGCGCGTTGCCCTGACGGCTGAAATGCCGGCCGGCCAGCCGCGCGATTTCCGGCTCCCAGTACAGTTCCTCATCGCGGGCCAGGGTCGCCGTCCGGGCCAGGGCCGTGATAATGTCCGGGTTCCAGTCACGCGACAGCGCGGGCAGCAACTGGTGACGGATGCGGTTGCGGGCGAACGCGGGGTCCCGGTTGCTGGCGTCCTCGCGCCACTCAAGGTTCCGCCCCTTGAGAAAGGACTCCACCTCCCCGCGGTCCACGTCGAGCAACGGGCGCACAAGTCCTTCGCGGGTCGCCGGAAGGATACCCGCCAGCCCCGCCGTCCCGCCGCCCCGCAGCAGCCGGAACAGGACCGTCTCGGCCTGGTCCGTGCGCGTATGGCCGGTCGCGACGCGGCCCACAAGGCCGGCCTGGATGCATTCGAAAAAGAAAGCTCTCCGCGCCTGGCGGGCCACCTGCTCCAGGTTGTCTCCGGTCTCGGCCTTCATCTGCCGGACGTCCACCTCCCTGGCGTGCAGTGTCAGGCCGAGCCGCGCGGCAAGGTCACGGACGAAGGCGGCGTCCCGGGCGGAGTCCTCGCCTCTCAACCTGTGATCCAGGTGCAGGACGCTCAGCTTCAAGGCCCAACGGGACCCAATCTCGGCCAGCACGTGCAGCAGGCACACCGAGTCCGCGCCTCCGCTCACGGCGACGCCGACCGGCTGCCCGTGCTCGAACATGCGATAGCGGGAGATGAAATCCAGGACTCGCTCGACCATTGACAGTTTCCATTATCTCCCCCCTGTTATACTCGTCTCTCACCCTCATGTCTGAACCTTCCGGCACTGGACCGGGGACCGGCACTGCGGCGGTCCTGAGCGATGGCGCCAAAGTCAAGGTGCGTCTTCCACGCATGCGCGCCTGCAACGAGAAGGGCGACAAGGGCAAGATCTGCGCCGGGCACCTGAAGCGCTGGTACTTCTTCGGCGAGGCGGTCAAGGAGAAGTACGGCGCGAAAGCCGAGATCTACCGCTGCGAGCGCTGCAAGACGCTCTACCTGCCGAACCCGGACGAAGTCCCCCGCTCCGGCACGCTGGCCTACTAGTCTCCCGAGTCAGCAGTCCGCAGGCCTGCAAGCCCGCTCCCTCACGGTCGCGGTTCTGTGCAACACCTCGAAAGCACAGAACCGCGCGCCAGCAAGCGGGCGCATTTGTTCAGCGGACGTCTGACTCGGGACACTAGTTGCCGGCCCGCTCGCCGGCGCTCGCGGCTCGGTGCCGGCGCCGGCTGTCGAGGACTCTCTCGACGTAATCGATCGTCTCCCGGTAGGGCGGAACCCCGTTGAAGCGGTCAACTGCGCCCGGCCCGGCATTGTAGGCGGCCAGAGCCTTGCGCAACTGGTTGGTGTCATCGAGGTACCGCAGCAGCAACTGGCGCAGGTAACGGGCCCCGGCGTCAGCGTTCTGGGCGGGGTCCGCCGGGTCCGCTCCAAGCGCCTCGGCGGTCTCCGGCATCAACTGCATGATGCCGACGGCGCCTTTGGGAGAGACGGCGTCCTGCCGGTACCCCGACTCCACCCGTGCAACGCTATGGACCAGATCGGGGGGCAAACCATGCCGCAGGGCGGCCTGCGTGACCAGCCGCCTGGGGTCCAGCGGCCCGGCAGCGGGCACAACTGGCGCCGGCGCGGGAGGCGGCGGCACATAGTCCTCCCGCTCCACCGCGGCCACCGCCGACACGGGGAACGAGGTGACTGCGTCGCCGGTGTGGAGATGAATCCAGCCACCCGCGATCTCGTGCCGGTCGACGCGCAGCCGGAAACCGTTCTTGAGGACGATTTCCTCTCCCGCCATCGCCGGCAGCCACGCCAGCAGCCACACTATGACACTCCGCCTCATGGGCGCTCTCTATCTATCGACGCACTCCCCCGCCCGGCCGTGCAGCGGGTTTCACTTCCGCCCCACCCCCAGGCTGTCGAAGTTGAGCATGGCGTTGAAAAGAAGGAAGAAGCTTCCCTGAGTCTGCTGGCGCCACATGGGGTTGTTGGCGAACAGCACCACGTGGCCCTTGCCGCGGGGCACGTCCACCACCACCGGCCTGCCGGCCAGTTCGCGCCCACCCGCCAGCATTCCTGAAACCAGCAGATCCCTCTCCTCGGCGAAGCGCAACACCACCCGGGGTTTCAGCTCATCCGGGAACAGGAACAGCCGCTGGTTCTCGCGCTGCTCCTCGGTCAGCGGCCGTTCCTCCCACGGCTTCAACTCCGGCCTGGGCTCGGGCGCTGTGTAAGGACGCGCTTGCGGAACGTCGGGGTCGCTGGGAGAGCCCCTCCCGCTGGGGCGTGCCGGGGGCTCCTCGGCTTCCGGACCGCCGCCCGTGGTACTGGTGGAGCTCACGCGAAGGATGGGCGCCTGGTTGAAGTAGACCGCCAGCCGGTCCTGGTAGCCGTAAGTGATGGGACTGCCTTTGTCAGCCACCACGGCGCTAAGCACGCTGCCTCTAGCCTGCAAGTCACGGGCGGGCGTGATGCTCACACCCTCGACCAGCCCGTATTCCACCGGGATGGCGGCGTTGCCGCCGACGGTGATGAACAGACCGCCCTGCTCCACGAACCGCCGCAGGTTGGCAACTCCTTCCAGGCCCATCCCGCCGCGCACGTCATCGGTCTGGTCGGGCGACGTGCCGATGTTCGGCGTCAGTTCAGACTTCTTCCACGGCACGGGGTCCCCAAACATCGGGATGCCGTTGACGATCCGCTGCGCGCTGCCCGGCACCGGCCCGAGCAGGATCACGTCGTACCTGGAGCGCAGGTCGGGCGTCCGCCCCACCACCTGATCCGATATGTAGTCGTAGGGGATCTTCAGCCCGTCCAGCGCAATCCGGAACCAGCCCTCGCTCTGCGTGTTCTGCCAGGTGTGCACCAGCGCCACCCGCGGCACGGCCAGCCTGTGCATGGGCGCCTTTGGGACCTCGGCGCTGGCGTACACGTTGAAGCCGAACTCCCTGGCCGCCTCTTCCATCCTCGACCGCAGGCTCGCCGTGTTCCCCTCAGCCCGGATTATGAAAGACCCCGCCGGGAACTCCCTGTCGAGCGCCCTGAAGGGCTCCTGGGCCGCGAACATCTCGATGTCGTTCATCCGGAAGCGGAACGTCGCCAGCACGTTTTCCGCGTTGTGGGGAATCAGGTATGCGGCGGACCCGGAGCCGCTGAGGCTTCCCTCCACCTTGGCCGGCGCATTCATCAGGGTCATCGGCGCCTTGAGGATCGCCGTGTCGGTCACGCGCACGGTTCTGACGTTCCTTAGCGGCCCGTGCGACCAGCCCGTATCGTCATAGGGCCGGGTGTCCCGCGGGTTGTAGTACTGCGTGTCCAGGAGCATGTCGGCCTGGCGGCTATAGGGCTGATCCATGCGGATCACGTAGCTCCCGCGCGGGTACTTTTCCTTCCGCTCTTCCCTGCCCTCCTTGCGGGCGACCTCGATGTCCGCGCCGGCGCGATGCACCTCCACTCCGTGCAGCCGCAGCAGGTTCACCAGCTCCGCGCACTCCACCGGCCGCGGATCGTCAGCCGGAATCACCCAGGCCGCCGGGCCTTCGGTCACCGCCTTGGCCACCGAGCGCTTGCTCTTAAGGTAGAAGTTCTCCAGGAACTCGCGCCGGTTAGCGGCGAAGTAGCTGAGCGCCAGCAGCACGCCGCTCTGTTGCAGGTTGATATTGTTGCGAATCGACCATTTGACTTTCGCCAGGGGCGGGTTGGGGCGGAACCAGGTGCGGGTGGTGGCCGACTCGGGCACCTCGCGCATCAGCGTGTCGGCGCCCGTGGCGCCGTAGGTCTCATAGAAGCGTCCGGTGGCGTTTCGCCCCTGCGCTATGTACATCATGTAGTTGGCCGCCCAGCCGTCGTAAAAGCCGTGCGTCCAGACGCCCGGCACACCGCGTTTGGTCATCTCCTCAACTTCGTGACCAGCCAGTTTCTGCCACTCGCTGATCACGATCGGGTCGAGCCAGGCGTTGTAGGGTCCCATTCCGGTCGAGGTGTACAAGAACGGCAGCGACTCGTGAAGATCGTGCAGGATCTGTGGATGCCACTCCAGGAAGGTCCTGACCATCATCTTGCTCATGGCGAGCGAGAGCGCCATGCCGTCCCGGTTGCTGTCGTGCGCCACGTACTTGCCCCAGTAGACGAGCGGCGGCGCGGGCTTGCCGGGGTTGGCTTTGCGGTAGTTGTAGACATCAACGTAGCGGTCGCGGCCATCCACCTCCAGCACAGGCGTGATCATCACGATGGTGTTCTTCCGGATGGCCTGAATGAAGGGCGACTCGGCCACCGCCAGCCTGTAGGCCAGTTCCATCAGCATCTCGGGCGAGCCGGCTTCGGTAGCGTGTATGCTGCCGTTGATCCAGTAGATGGGCAGTCCTTCGGCAAGCAGACGCTGCGCCTCGGCATCGGGCGTCCTGCGCGGGTCCGCCAGCCGCGAGGTGATCTCGCGGTAGCGGTCCAGCCGCTGCATGTTGGCTTCGTCGGATATCGCCACCAGAATCGTCTCGCGGCCCTCTTCCGAGCGCCCCATTGAGAAGACCTTCACTCTGGGAGACGTCCTCTCCAGTTCCCGCATGTAGCGGCGTATGTCGGCCGTATAGGTCAGCTTGTTGGGCGTGCCGATCACGTAACCAAGCACCTTCTCGGGCGTGGGTACGCGATCCGACGCCGGGAGGTGATCGACGAGTTCGGTAAGGAAGAACGGCTCGGTGGTGTACTCCTTGATCTTGGCTGAGTAGGCCTGGTCAATCCTCTGCGCCGAGGCGACACAGAGGACGGCGGGGATGAGAACGGAAAGTCTGAATAGCCGGTTCATATGAGTCTGTTCGCTATGATAGTTCAATCATCCCATGACCACGCTGAGCCACCTGGAGTGCAGTTGCTGCCGCAAGTCCTTCGACCCGGCGGCCGGCCGTGATCAGTGCGAGTGCGGCGGGCCGCTGGTTGCGCGATATGACCTGGCGGCCGCGCGGCAGAGCTGGAGCCGGGAATGGCTCGCGCACGCTCCGCCCACCATGTGGCGCTACGCGCCGCTGCTGCCGGTGGCCAACCCCGGCTCGATCGTGTCGCTGGGCGAAGGGATGACGCCGCTCGTCCGCGCCCGCAGGCTGGGCGACGCGCTCGGCCTGAAGGACCTTTGGATCAAGGACGAAGGCGTGAATCCCGCCTCATCGGTTGAAGCGCGGGGCTTCTCCTGCGTCGTCTCGAATGCGGTGGAGCGCGGCGCCCGCGCTCTGACGGTCTCATCACCACCGAGAGACGGCGGCGCCTTCGCGGCCTATGCGGCGGCGGCCGGCCTTGACGCCACGGTGATGCTGCACTCACAGGGCGGCTCGTTGGAGCCGGGCGCTTACGGGGCGAAGCTCGCCGCCGGCGCCTCAGCCACCTGCTCCGACGGGCCTTTTTTCGTCGAGGGAATCAAGACGCTCGGCCTGGAGATCGCGGAACAGTTCCGCTGGGAGCTGCCGGCCGCAATCCTGGCGCCCGCCGGCCCTGTCGTCACCGGCCTTGAGAAGGCCTTTGACGAACTGGAGGCTATCGGCTGGATCTCCTCACCCCGCCCCAGGCTTCCCGGCGTCGAGCCGGGCGCCCTTCCGGACGTGCTGGAGGCTGGCCTGGAGGTGGCACGGACAGAGGGAATCTTCCCGTCTCCCGAGGGTGGAGCCTGCCTCATCGCACTGCGGAAGCTGCTGGCCCAGGGGACCATCTCCGCCGAGGACCGCATCGTGGTTGTCAACCCGGCCTCCGGCCTGAAGCGCGCCGCCGCCTACTCCACCCGCCTTGCCGGCACCGCCCTCACCGAGCAGGACAAACTCGGCGGCCTCATCACGCCGCGGTAGTGTCCCTAGTCAGAAATCCGCAGGCCTGCAGGCCCGCTCCCTCACCGTCGCGGTTCTGTGCAACA
>JBBITL010000061.1:0-26207 GCA_037440765.1 Solibacteraceae bacterium | reverse complement strand
CCCATCTCTTCACACGGCCGTCCCTCCAAACCGTCCGTGCCGCGTCGATAACGGCACGCAGGCCCAAAATCGCGCCCCCCTCCTCCCTCCAGCCCATAACTGCGGACGGATTACGGACAAAGCGATTGGAGGCCGCCGTCTGATATTATTGAGATTTGCAGTATTCCTCGGGCGCAGTAGCCGCAATCAAAGGAGACAAACTCAGTCTATGGCTATCAAGGTAGCGATTAATGGCTTCGGCCGGATCGGACGGAACGTAGTCCGGGCGGCCCTGGGCAACCCCAACATCGAGTTCGTGGCGGTCAACGACCTGACCGACACCAAGACGCTGGCGCACTTGTTCAAGTACGACTCCGTCCTGGGCCCTGTCCCGCAGTCAGTGAAGGCCGAAGCGGACAGTATATCGATCGACGGCAAGCAGTTGAAGGTGTTCGCCAGCAAGGACCCGGCCCAACTGGACTGGAGCAGTCTGGGCGCCCAGGTCGTTGTCGAGTCTACGGGCAAGTTCACCGACGCCACCGCCGCCAAGGCGCACTTGAAGGGCAGCGTGAAGAAGGTCATCATCTCCGCCCCCGCGAAAAACGAGGACCTGACGGTTGTGCTGGGCGTCAACGAGGACAAGTATGACCCGGCCCGGCACCACATCATCTCCAACGCCTCTTGCACCACCAATTGCCTGGCGCCCTTCGTGAAGGTGATCCACAAGAACTTCGGCATCCTCAAGGGGTCGATGACCACCATACACAGCTATACCAACGACCAGAACGTGCTCGACTTCCCGCACAAGGACCTCCGCCGGGCGCGCGCCGCGGCCATCAACATGATCCCGACCACCACGGGCGCGGCCAAGGCCATCGGCCTGGTCATGCCGGAACTGAAGGGGAAGCTGGACGGCTACGCCATGCGGGTGCCGACTCCCAACGTGTCGGTGGTCGATCTGGTGGCCGTGCTTGCGAACAACGCGACCGCAGAAGAGGTGAACGCCGCGCTCAAGGCCGCCGCCGAGGGCGAACTGAAGGGGATTCTGGCGTACACCGAGGACCCGGTCGTCTCCACCGACATGCTGCGCAACTCGAACAGTTCGATAGTGGACGGCCAGTTGACCAAGGTGCTCGACGGAAACCTGCTCAAGGTCGTCTCCTGGTACGACAATGAGTGGGGCTACTCGGTCCGCGTCGTTGACCTGATCGAGTTTCTGGCGAAGAAGGGCTTGTAGCGGCCTAACTGCCGATCCCCGCCAACGCTTCTACCACGGCGTCCGCGAATTGATCCGTGGACGCCGTGCCCCCCAGGTCCGGAGTCAGCGTCCTCCCAGCCGCGTAAGTTTTCTCTATGGCGGCTTGTAATCTTGCCGCGGCCCGGGTCTCGCCCATGTGCTCCAGCATGAGCGCGGCCGATTGCATCAGCGCGGTTGGATTGGCGATCCCCTTTCCAGCTATGTCAGGAGCGCTGCCATGCACGGCTTCAAACACGGCGTGGCGGTCGCCGATGTTGGCGCCGGGCACAATGCCCACCCCCCCGACCAGCCCCGCCGCCAGGTCCGACACGATGTCCCCGTAAAGGTTGGGCATCAGAAGCACGTCGAAAGTCTCCGGCCGGATCACGAGCTGCATGGAGGCGTTGTCCACGATCATCTCCTTGTACTCGATGCCGGGGTAGTCCCGGGCGGCCTCGCGTGCGCAGCGCAGGAACAGACCGTCGCCGAGCTTCATGATGTTGGCCTTGTGCACGGCCGTGACCTTCCTGCGCCCCTGGCGACGCGCGTAGTTGAAGGCGTAACGGGCGATCCTCTCGGAGGCGGCGCGCGTGATGACCTTGAGGCTGGTCACCACGTCCTTCACCACCTCGTGTTCCAGCCCCGCGTACAGGTCCTCGGTGTTCTCGCGGAAGATCACCATGTCGATGGGCGTGCCGCTGTAACGGGTCTTGAGGCCGGGCAGGTTGCGCACCGGGCGGATGTTGGCCCACAGATCGAGTTGTCTGCGGAGGGCCACGTTCACGCTCTGAAACCCGCCGGCGACAGGCGTTGTGACGGGGCCTTTCAGCCCCACCCTGGTGCGTTCCAGCGAATCCAGCACCCCCCGCGGCAGTTCCCCCCCGGAGGCCTCGATGATACGGCAGCTCAGCTCGGCGCGCTCCCAGGCGATGGCCACTCCGGTTGCTTCCACGGCGCGGACCGTCGCGGCAGCGACCTCGGGCCCGATTCCATCACCGGGGATCAGAGTGACTCTGTGAGGCACATCCGAATTATATCGGACGGCTTCAGTCTTTCAGGAACCTGGCCAGCCAGGCGTGCACTTCCTGGTAGAAGTACCTGCTGTTCTCGGCCTTGAGCACCCAGTGGTTCTCGTCCGGGAAAATCGCCAGCCGGCTGGGCACCTGGCGCCGCTGAAGCACGCTCCACAACTCCAGAGCCTGGCTCACCGGCACGCGGTAGTCGTGTTCCCCGTGGGTCACCAGCATGGGGGTCTTGAAGCTGGCCGCGTAGCGCGCGGGATTCTGCTTGCGCCAGACTTCGCCCTGCTCCCAGACCGGGCCGCCGATGCGGGCCTCCATCCAGTAAACGATGTCGGTGGTGCCCCACATCGACTCAAGGTTGAAAATGCCCGCGTGGTTGATGAGGCAGCGGTAGCGGTCCGTCGTGGCCAGAAGCCAGTTGGCCAGAGACCCGCCATAGCTGGCGCCCCCGGCGCAGGCCCGCGCTCCATCGACCCACGGGTAGCGGCGCGCGGCCTCGTCCACCGCCTGGTTCAGTTCCTCCCCGGGAGTCACGAACGGGTCGCCTTCGATCCACTGGGCGAATTGCTCGCCGAAGCCCGTCGATCCCGTGTAGTTGGTGAGCAGGATGACGTAGCCCGGCGCGGCCAGCAGGTGGTAGTTCCAGCGCAGCACGATCTGGTCGCGCCACATGTTGTTAGGGCCGCCGTGAATGATGTGAACCAGCGGGTACTTCTTGTTTTGGTCGAAGGCCGGCGGCCGCACCAGCATATTGTGAATGGCGCGGCCCTTGCCGCTGGTGAATGTGAAATGGACGGGCGGCAGCCAGTCGATCTTGGCCGCGTCCTCCACGGCGAAATCCGTCAGCCGCTGCCGCCGCCCGGCGCCGTCAAGCCGGTACACCTCGGCCGGATTCACCGAGCTCTCCCACACAGCGACCATGGTTGGCGCGGCCGCCCGCTGCGCCGCCGAGAGGCTTGAGTAGACCCCTGCCGGAGCCTTCTCGACCGGGCGCGCCGTGCCTCCGGACAAAGCATACAGCACGACGTGGCCTCCCTCCTCGGCTGTGAAGTGCACGCCCTCCCTCGTCACCGCGAAGTCCTCCACCGAACGATCCAGGGAGGCAGTGAGCACTTCAGGCTTCCCGGGAGACGGCCACGCCAGCCGGGCCAGCCGGTTGAGGGTGTAGACCTTGCCGGTCTGCTCCTGGCGCAGGGCGTACAGGGTCTTGCCGTCCGGAGCGAACGCGGCCGAGGAGTAGCTGGCCGGGTCCGACGTAAGCCGCCGCGGCTCGCCGCCGGCGGCCGGGATTTCGTACAGCCGGTAAAGGGAGAAGGCGTAAGCGCCGGCGTCGCGCTCGGTGGTGGCGACGAACACGATGGACTGGCCATCCGGCGACCATATCGCCTGTAGTGACTCTTCGGCGCCCCCCGCGGTGGTGGCGGGCCTGCCGCCGAATCCCCGCATGGCCGCCAGTTTTGTTCCAGCCAGCAGGTTCCGGGCCTTGGCGCCCGGCTCGGCCGCCTGCACGAACAGGTGCGGCCGCGTCTCGCCCACCCACTGGTCCCAGTAACGGATGGGGAAGCCGTCGTAAACCCTTGCGCTGTACTTGCGCGACTTGCGCTCGGCGGCAGCCTTCTTGTTGGCCTCGTCGTCAGCCGCCTCCGGGTACACGTTCGAGGCAAACAGCAGCATCCTGCCGTCGGGGCTGAAGCGCGGCGAGGACGCGCCGCTGGACAGCGATGTGACCCGCACGGCCTCGCCGCCCTGGGCGACGTCGATGATATATATCTGCGGAACCTCGTCGCCCTCCCGCCGGGCCGAGAACGCCAGCCGGCGGCTGTCCGGGCTCCAGGCGACGCCGCTCTCGCCGGACTTGGTGAACGTCAGCCGCCTGGGCCGGGCGCTGCCGTCGATGGGCACAATCCACAGGTCGGAGGCCTGGTCCTTCTGGTCGTAGGCGGGCTCGGTCACCGGGAAGACCGCCCACCTGCCATCGGGGCTGGCCACGGGCGCGCCCACGCGCTTCATGAGCGTCATGGATTCGTGAGTAATCGGGACCTTGGCGGCCGCTGCCGAGCACACCGCCAGGAGCACAACGAAGAGGCGTCCGAACATATCCGGGAGTGTAGCAGAAGCCGCGCTGCCGCGACTCCGGGCCTGCTCCCCTATGTCACAATGAAAGGCCATGCCCAAGATCCGACGTGCCTTGATAAGTCTCACCGACAAGACCGGGTTGCGTGAGTTCGGCCTCGGCTTGCAGGAACTGGGAGTAGAGATTCTCTCCACCGGCGGAACCGCCAGAGCGTTGCGGGATGCCGGCGTCCCGGTGCGCGAAGTCTCCGAGGTGACGGGCTTCCCGGAGATGCTCGACGGCCGGGTGAAGACCCTCCACCCACGCATCGCCGCCGGCGTGCTGGCCATCCGCTCCAGCCAGGAGCATATGCAAGCCCTGGAGACGCACGGGATTCCGCTCATCGACATGGTCGTGGTGAACCTATATGCGTTCGAGAAGGCGGCCTCCAGGGCCGGTGTTCCGGTTCCGGAGATCATTGAGAACATCGACATAGGCGGACCGACGCTCATCCGCGCAGCGGCGAAGAACTACCAGGACGTGGCCGTGGTGGTCTCGCCGGAGGATTACAGCCTGGTTCTGGGCGAGATGCGGGTGGGCCAGGGGAGCCTCTCGCCCGCCACGCACTGGAGGCTGGCCCGCAAGGCCTTCCGGCTTACGGCCGATTACGACCGCGCCATCAGCGCGCGGCTGGCGCGCATCGAACTGGAAGGCGGGGAGTTCACGGACCACTCCGCGGCGCTGCCCTCCGTTCTGGACCTTCGGGCTGACCTCGCCCTGCCCCTGCGCTATGGCGAGAATCCGCACCAGCAGGCAGCACTGTACTCGGCGCGGCAGAGCGGCATCGGGGGCGCCGAGCAAATCCAGGGCAGAGAACTCTCCTACAACAACCTGGTGGATCTGGACGCCGCCTGGCAGTTGGTGCAGGAGTTCGAATCGCCCGCCTCCGCCATCATCAAGCACACCAATCCCTGCGGGTGCGCCGAAGGGGCCTCCCAGGCGGAGAGCTACCGCAAGGCGTTCGAGTGCGACCCGGTCTCCGCCTACGGAGGCGTGCTGGCCTTCAACCGCGCGCTGGACGAAGAGACGGCCGCGGAGATCGCCCGGACTTTTATCGAGGCCATCGCCGCACCTGGCTACAGCAGTAAGGCTCTGGCCATCCTGGCATCAAAGAAGAACCTGCGGCTGCTCAGAGTCACGAACCCCGTGGCTGACCCGCTGGTGGTCAAGTCGATCTGCGGAGGGTTCCTGGCGCAGACGGCGGACCTGCACAGGTTGGAGCGCTCGCAGATACAGGTGAGGACGGACCGGACGCCCACCGAAGATGAGTGGGAGGCGCTGGAGTTCGGCTGGAAAGTGGCCAAGCACGTGAAGAGCAACGCGATCGTGTTCGCTCGGACGGGCCAGACGGTAGGTGTCGGCGCCGGGCAGATGAGCCGGGTCGACTCGGTGAAGATCGCGGCCATGAAGGCCGTGTTGCCGCTACAGGGCGCGGTGGTCGCCTCCGACGCGTTCTTCCCGTTCCCGGACGGCGTCGAGGAGGCAGCCCGCCACGGGGCCACAGCGGTCATTCAGCCGGGAGGCTCAGTCAAGGATGCCGATGTGATCGCCGCCGCCAACCGGCTGGGCATGGCCATGGTCTTCACCGGCGTGCGCCATTTCCGCCACTGAGCCCGGGCGCCGGGTGGCCTGCCGTCAGCCTTGCAGGGCGCCGGAGTGCGGGAAGCCGGGCCGCACGGGGAGGTTGGGCTTCCGGCTGGGGGCCAGGCAGATCTTGACCTCAAAGGACTCCCCGTCCAGACTGAAGGGGTAGACGGTGAACTCGCCCTCTCCGGTACTCCGCGTTGTGAAGTTCTTGCCGTAGACAACCGTGGGAATGCTGAGGCCCATCGGTCCCAGGGAGTCCTCCAGGCCGGTCTTCACGTTTCCGATGATCATGTTGGTGAGTTCGGCGATGACGTCCAGCACCTCTTCTCCGACCGCCGTGACTGGCGTCATCAGCATCTGTGAGCTGATCCGGCAGGCGAAGGGACCAGAGCAGAACACGCACCCGGTACCCACCCAACGGCCCGCCAGCCCGATCAGCGACACCACGCCCTCGGCCGGGGGCGGCGGAAACTTCTCGACGAAATCCGGCTGGGCGGCGAGATCCATGCCCAGCATGGTGCGGAAGACTTCGTGAGTGGCATTCTGCACGATTTCCGTCAGGGCTGGTCGAGCGATTGGTTCCATCGGCTTAAGGGCTGCCCCGCGGCTAGGAGAGGGTCAGCAGCTTCTCCTTTATCTGGTCTGACGTGAAAGGTTTGCGGACATAACCCGCCGCCCCCAGGCCCACCGCCTCCATCACTCGGGCCTGGTTGCCCTCTGTCGTGATCATGACCACCTGAACCGACTGCCACTGCGGATTGGCTTTGATTTGAGCCAGCAGTTGCAGGCCGTCCATGTTGGGCATGTTGATGTCGGACAGCACCAGGCTCACATTGTTCGCCTGCATGATTTCCAAGGCCTGAATGCCGTCTCCGGCCTCGTAGATCTGGCCGAGCGGCAGTTCCGCCTGCCGCAGCACGCGCTGGAGGATCTTCCGGATGGCTGCCGAATCATCCACGATGAGTATGTTGGCGGGCATCGAGTTGTGTATGCGATTACTACTATCGGTCGGCGGGGTCTTCCTCTTTAGGCCGCGGCTGGGGAGAGGGAGCGGAGTCTCGCGCCCTACTGGAGCAGGAGGTCAGCCTTCCACAAGGTGAACTTCCCGGCTCCTGGCTCCAACCTGTGAAAGATGCACTCGCCGCTGGAATTCACATAGGCCGGAGCCATGCCGGCGAACCGCTCCGGGCCAGCCAACTCGGACAGGATGTCCCCATCGGGTCCATGGAGAGCTGCGCCTACCGATCCCCGTGCGGCGTTTCCCTGGCGGAAAGCGGAGCGCCAGAACAGCAGGAACCTTCCGTCGCCCAAAGGAAACATCGCGTGAATGACGGAATCGGCGCCGGGCGAAGCGGGGGGCGGCTCGAAGGAGACGGCCCGGATTGGGGACCCATCGGCGGAAAAGGCGCGGAGCCGGCTGGTTTGCGGCAGTAAGTGTTGGATGTGGGAGCCCTGAAGCCAAACCCTCCCGTGATCCGCCTCGAGCTTCAGTTGCTCGTAGTCCACCCCGTCGCGGCGTGTTGGCCCAGCGCCGGTGACCCCGGAGACAGGACACGAGGAGAAAGACCGGATCCGTTCACCCTCCGCCGTGTACTGGGTGATCAGATGGCAGTCCGGCGTCGTTCCCCGAAAGAACCCGGGGTCAACCCCCAGCACATACAACGCGCCGCCCCAGCCCACCGCCACGGAACGCGCCTCGACCGGAGGCTTCAATGCGACCGACGCGATGCCGGCATCGCCGCTTGCGCGGATCAGCGTGAAGCTGAGCTCACGCCCCTGCCGGCATGCGACGGGCAACCAGGCGTTTCCCTGCGCGTCCACGCTTAGCCTCGGGTTGAGTTGGCAGTCGTCGCCGAGACCGCGCACCACACCGTCAAGAGGAATCGGGACCGGCCGGGCGCCACCTGGCCGTGAAAAGTAGAGCCTGCCAATCCCCTTCAAGACGTCATCGCCGGTCAGAAACCACTTCGAGCCGTCCTCGAGGTAGGCTGTGGCGATGGCCCTGCCGGGTTCCGGCGGCAGTTCCCCTCTCAGCGCCGGGGTCCCGAATGACCGTTGTTTCCGTTGTTCCGCGTGGCCTCAGACACAGGCCCCGATACAGACCAAAGCGGCGCTTCTAACGCTGAACATCGCCCTTCCCTCCTGCTCACAGGAGTTGACCTGTCCCGCAATGTCCCGCCCACATTTCGCCGCATCCGCAGTTTGCACTGAAGGCCGGCTGGAAGTATGTGGTGCAGTTTTCCGCTATGCACAGCAACATCATGCCGTAATAACAGTCCGTACAAATGCCGCTCCACATACAATGGGCAAACACGGGACAACCGCACAACAGGTTGTTCGGATCGTACCACTGTGCCCACGTGGTCCTCCAGCACCCCGGAGCGCAGTTGCAGCACCATTGCTGCGCCGGGATGATCTAAGCCAGAAGACACCAGGGGAGCACGGCGACTGCGACACGGCGCATCCTGAGCATAAATTGACCTGAGGTGGTCCCCATTGTCAAGACCATTTTTCGTCGGCAATAAGTTTTAGTAGTCCATCCATTCTGGCCCGAAAGCGATAAATTCCGGGGCGTTGGGGGCAGAGCCCCCAATTCGGAGAGGCAGTCCTTCCTGATTTCTCCTCAAGCCCGCCCACAGATTCTGCTACAGAGCCCGGAAAAAGTCGGAGGCGAAACAGACAGACGAACCCGAGCAGTACCAGTTGTTCGACGCGCCCGAGTACACCTACCGGTCTTTCGTGACGAACGTGGATGGGCCGCTGGACGCCCTGGTGTGGTTCTACAACCAGCAGCGGGCGGGGGCCGAGAACTTGATCAAGGAAGCCAACAACGATGCCGGGCTGGCGGCGCATCCGTCCAAGCGTTGGATGACGAGCGCCAACTGGTTCCAAATCGTGATGCTGGCTTACAACCTGAACTGCTGGCTGCAACTGTTCAACCGCGAGGAGGGCCCAGGAGCCAACCAGATGCAACACACGACCTTGGCGACAGCGCGCTTGCGTTTCCTGCTCCTGGCAGCCAAGATCTGGCGGCATGCCGGCCGGGTGGGTGTCAGCTATAGCGACCATTACGAGGAGAAAAGCATTCTCGACCGTCTGATGGGCCGCCTGCGCGCGATCGCCTCTGGCGCCGGCGGCTTCGCACCGGTCAATGCGACCGCCCTGCGGCGCTGACTCGATGACTAACACGCATAAATCTCTATGCACGGTTGACTCAGTGGAAACAGTGACTTATGGAACAGGAGGGAATTTCAGCCAGAACAGCCGCCAGGGGGCAGCCAACCACGAGGCCCGTTCAGCACGTCAGGCGCGCCGGGCGCCCTCGATTCGCGCATAATCCAGGTGTCAGCTTCCGCGGCTGAGCAGCGGGACGCCGCCACTGTTACCCCGCGATCCTCGCCTGAAGCGAGCGGGACTAACTCCGTGCGCACGGATAAACTGCATCACGAAAGGACTGGGCTGGCGGAATCCCGACGACGCGCGACCTCCTTGATGCTGTGATCCGTCTCTCTCAACAGCCGGCGGGCAAAACCCAAGCGCAGACGGCGCAGCACTGCGGAGGGCGTCACGCCAAGCTCCGATTGAAACAGGCGCGACAAGTGTCTTCGGCTCAAGCCAACAGACCGGGCGAGCTCGTGAAAATCGACTGAGTCGCTGAGACGGGCGTGCAGGGTCTCCAGTGCACGGCGGACACGGTGGTCCGCGGCCCTGGCTTCCCAGCGTTCTTCGGCCATCGGAGAGCACCCAGCTCAGCCGCACACCCATGAAGTGCAGCCGCAGATGCCAGCTTCTCAAGTCCTGGATAGCATGGCAGTCCCAGCGTGTCAGCCGCCTGAGTTTCTGTTTGCCGAATCTCTATTTTCGCCCGGGTTCCGGACCATGGAATACCCCCGGGGGGGCCCTGTGTCACCCAACCCGCCTGGGCGCCTGACAGCCGGCCTTCCGCCGGTAGATCTGAACGGAACAGGCTGGCGCACTTTGGCGCGCTTTGTGGCCGGGTCTGCGAGAATGTAGGCATGAACCAAGGGATAGAAGACATACGCCGGCGCGGCAGCCGCATCCTCAAAGACGGCGCCAAGATGCTCCCGGCCGCCAGCCTGATGAAGGCCGGGGGGCTGATCCGGTCGCTGGAGGAGTTGGACAAACCCATTGTCACGATCGTCAATTCCTACACCACGCAGATTCCCGGCCACGCCCACCTGGACAAGCTCGGCGCGGTGCTGAGGGAGGAGCTGGAATCGCTGGGTTTCAGCGTCTGGTACACAAACCTCGGCGCAGCCATCTGCGACGGCATCGCCATGGGGCACTTCGGCATGAAATACTCGCTGCCCTCGCGCGAGCTTATGACGGACCAGATCGAGACCATCGTCGGGGCGCATCCCTGCGACGGCTGGATCGGGATCGGCAACTGCGACAAGATTGTGCCTGCCATGCTGAACGCCATGGCGCGTTTGAATATTCCGTCGGTATATGTGAGCGGCGGGCCAATGCTGGCCGGGCCGGGCCGGACCGACCTGATCTCGGTCTTCGAGGGCGTGGGGCTGCACAGCGTGGGCAAGCTGGGCGAGCAGGGGTTGCGTGAGCTGGCCGAGAAAGCCTGCCCGGGCTGCGGAAGCTGTTCGGGCATGTTCACGGCCAACTCAATGAACTGCCTGGCCGAGGCCATAGGGCTGGCGCTGCCGGGCAACGGCACCATCACCGCCGAGGTGTGGGCAGACGGGGACAAGTCCAAGACCGCGTTGAATCCCGAACGCCTGGAGCTGGTGCGCAAGGCAGGCCGCGCGCTGAAACGCTGCCTGGAGCGGAACATCAGGCCGCTCGATATCGTTACTCGGCAGGCGCTCGACAACGCCTTCATTCTCGACGTGGCCATGGGCGGATCGACCAACACGGTGTTGCACGGGCTGGCGCTGGCCCACTCGGCCGGAGTCGTTTACGACCTGGACCGGCTCAACCAGGTCAGCCAGAGGACGCCGAACATCTGCAAGGTCTCCCCCAGCCGGCGCGACGTCCACGTGGAGGACGTGCACCGGGCGGGCGGCGTGGGCTGCATCCTCAAGGAGATTTCCCGGCGCCCCGGCACGGGCCTCGACCTGAGCGCCCCCACCATCGACGGAACGCTGGGCGACTACGTCAGGGCCTCTCCGGAACCCGACGGCGAGGTCATCCGCAGACTGGACCGGGCGTTCTCAGAGACGGGCGGCCTGGCGGTCCTGTTCGGGAACCTCGCGCCCCGGGGCTCGGTGGTCAAGACGGCCGGCGTCGACCCGTCCATGATGGAGTTCGAAGGCCCCGCGCGTATCTACGAATCCCAGGAAGCCGCGCTGGAGGGCATTCTGAACAGGGAGGTGAAGGACGGCGACGTGGTGGTGATCCGCTACGAGGGGCCGCGCGGAGGGCCGGGCATGCAGGAGATGCTCTCGCCCACCTCCGCCCTGGCCGGGGCCGGCACGCGCGCCGCGCTTGTCACCGACGGCAGGTTCTCGGGCGGAACCCGCGGCCTGTGCGTCGGGCACGTGTCGCCGGAAGCGGCGGCCGCAGGCCCTATCGCGGCAGTGCGCGAGGGCGACATGATCCGCATCGACGCCAACCGGCGCAGTCTGGAGCTTCTGGTGGCCGAGGAAGAAATCCAGCGCCGGCTCCAGTCGCTCCCACCCTTTGAGCCGAAGGTGAAGCGCGGATGGCTGGCGCGTTACCTCCGGCACGTGAGCAGCGCCGACACCGGCGCGGTGTTCGAGATCTGAGTTCGCGGCAGCGCCCATGTTCGACCTGAAGGCTCATTCCCACCGGCGGCTCAACCTGCTGACTGGGGACTGGGTGCTGGTGTCGCCGCACCGTACTCGGCGCCCCTGGAAGGGACAAGTGGAACGGACGCCTGCCGCCGGGCAGCCGGAGTACGACCCGGGCTGCTACCTCTGCCCCGGCAACCCGCGGGCGGGCGGAACGCGCAACCCGGACTACAACTCCACTTTCGTGTTCGACAACGATTTCCCTGCGCTGCGCCCGGCGGCCGTGGAGACGGTGACCGGAGAAGCCGGGCTGCTGGTGGCGGCGCCGGAGCCCGGCGTCTGCCGCGTGGTCTGCTTCTCCCCGCGCCACGACCTCACCCTGGCCGGGATGAGCCGGGAAGCAGTGCGGTTGGTTATTGACGCGTGGGTGGACCAGTGGCTGGAGCTGAGCGGGCAGGCGGCCATACGCTACGTGCAGATCTTCGAGAACCGCGGCGAGATGATGGGCGCCAGCAACCCGCACCCGCACGGGCAGATCTGGGCCAGCCACACGCTGCCGAACGAGGTGGCCAAAGAGCAGCGCTCACAACTCGCCTACAGGGAACGGAAGAGTTCCTGCCTGCTGTGCGACTACCTCAGGCTGGAACGCTCCGGCGGCGGCAGGATAATTTGCGAGAACGGCTCCTTCACGGCGCTGGTTCCCTTCTGGGCCCTATGGCCCTTCGAAACCATGGTCCTCGCCAGGGAGCACGTGACGGGCCTGGATCAGATGGACCCGGCCATGCGCGACGGGCTGGCGGACATTCTGGGCAGCCTCACGCGGCGCTACGACAACCTTTTCTCGTCGCCCTTTCCCTACTCCTTCGGATTCCACCACCGGCCGTCGGACGGCCTGCCACATCCGGAATGGCATCTGCACGCCCATTTCTTCCCCCCGTTGCTGCGGTCGGCCACGGTGCGGAAGTTCATGGTGGGATACGAACTGCTGTGCCAGCCGCAGCGCGACATAACGCCCGAGGAGGCAGCCGTGCGCCTCAGGGCTACGGGATGACCTCCATGGTCTCGCTGATCCTGGTTTCGCTCTGGAACCTGCGGAAGTCCGAGTAGGTCACCAGCACCTCGGCGTCGATCTTTCTGAGCAGCGCGAGCCTGCCGACCGCCCGCACATGAACCTGGCTGGGCATCCACACCTCGCCGTGCACGCGCCTCTGCTCAAAACCGATGGTGGTCCCCGGATTCAGCCGCGCCATCACCCAGCCCATGGAGATGCGGCGGACGACCTCCGCATCCACCTTGACCCAGCGATACTCATCCTTGGTGATCCAGATCCTGGCGCGGAAGTTGGGCAGCATCCTGGTCTCCCTGGAGCGGGGCCGGTAGCCCGGCCTCGGCTCGGCCCTGATAACCCAGGTGGCATAGCCGTCCACCTCCTCCTCGCCGAGCAGCCGGAAATCGAATGCGTCAGCCACTTCGCGCTGGATGGCGCGCTGCTGGCGGACGCCCTCGCTCTCCTCGGGCGCGTTCGTCCCCCCCTGCCTGGCGGACTCCTTCTGCCGCCGCGCGACTTCCTTGTCCATCTTCTCGCGCTCTTTGCGATCCTCGTCCGGCGGGAGCGGCTTGCCGTTCTGGGCGATGAGCCGCCGGTAGGGCCGGCCGTAGAGGATCATAACCTCGTGGGTGCGGCTCTCAGTCTTCTTGACCTTGCCTGAAGCGTCCAGGTCGCGCTGCTCGGTATGGGTCAGGAAGGCGTAGTTGCGCCGCGCCTCCAGGTCGTTCTGGTCCCGCCCGGCGGAGCGCAGGACGATGGCGCGGGCGTCCTCCGGAGCGGGCGCTGGCTGGGCCTGGCCAAAGCCGGCCGAAAACAGCAGGATCAGGGGAAGCATCATCTTATATGACGCAGTCCGGCCCGTCCTGTATTCCATGCGATGGTCCTATTTGTGCTGCTGTTCCCAGTCGTAATTGATGCCGGGGTGGTCGTAGGGGAGGCGGCCCTCGTCCTGGGGGTCGTAGAACCGGTCGGTCGCATAGACCAGCACAGCGGGCTCAACGCCGATGACCTTGTAGCCGTGCGCCACCCCGGGCGGGATGAGCACCTGCCACGGCCGCAGCGCCCCAGAGTAGACGGTGTTGCGGCGGCCGTGGGTCGCTGAACCTGCGCGCAGGTCCACCAGCGCTATCTGCAACAGGCCCGCGGCGGGCGTGAAGACGTCGGTCTGATGCAGGTGATAGTGGAAGGCCTTGATGGCGCCGGGGTAATTGAGCGCCGCCGACACCTGCATGGAGCCGGCCCCGTAGCCGGCCACCAGGCCCTGCCCGGTGCGGAGTATCTCGAGGAAGTAGCCGCGGTCGTCCGGATGCAGCCTCAGGGCCTGAATACGAACGCCCTCGATGAGGCCGGCCGCCTCGGGCGAACTGATGATCTCACCTAACCCCTTCTCACAGTTGGGCAGCAGGATCCCCGGCGCCGCCATCTTCATGCGCGCTTCTCCGTGGGGCCCGTGAGGTCCCTTCCGTACTGCCGGTCATAGTAGCGGCGGTATTCGCCGCTGCGGGCGCGGGCTGTCCACTCGCGGTTGGCCTCGTACCACTCCACGGTGGCCCGCAGTCCGTCCTCCAGCCCGATCTCGGGCTTCCAGCCAAGCTCGGACCTGATGAGCGAGCAGTCCACCGCGTAGCGCCGGTCGTGGCCAAGGCGGTCCGTAACCTGTTTCAGGAGCGATTCCGGCTTCTTCATGATCCCGAGCAGCATCCGGAGCAGGTCGCGGTTGGCGGTCTCATTGCCGCCGCCGATATGGTAAGTCGCCCCCGGCCGGCCGCGCTCAACAACGGCGGCAATCGCGCGGCAGTTGTCTTCTACGTGGATCCAGTCGCGGACCTGCATGCCGTCGCCGTATACCGGGATGGGCAGATCCTCGTGCGCGTTGGCGATCGCCAGCGGGATCAGTTTCTCGGGAAATTGGTATGGCCCGTAGTTGTTGCTGGTCCTGGTGATGAGCGCCTCCAGGCCAAATGTGTGAGCCGCGGCGCGCACCAGGTGTTCCCCGCCCGCCTTGCTGGCGGCGTAAGGACTGCTGGGCGCCAGCGGCGAGCTCTCGCGGAAGAACTCCCCCGGCGGGATACTGCCGCCGACCTCGTCCGTTGAGACGTACAGGAACCGCCTGACCCCCTTCTCCCGCGCCACGTCCAGCAGCACCTGGGTGCCGAGCACATTGGTGCGCACGAATTCGGAGGCGCTTTGAATGCTGCGGTCCACGTGAGACTCGGCCGCGAAGTGCACCACCGCCCCGCACCCCTCCGGCAGCGCCTCGCGGACCTGCTCCGGGTTGCAGATATCACCCTTGACCATGCGGTAGGACGGGTGCTCCGCAACCGGGGCGAGGTTTTCCAGGTTCCCCGCGTAGGTGAGGTTATCGAAGTTGATGACCGGCTCGGCGGGGTGCCGCCTGATCCAGGCGCGGACGAACTCTGACCCGATGAAACCCGCGCCGCCAGTGACGAAGACCGCCATATTACCCTCGTTACGAATGTATCAGAACGCCGGCCAGCCCGGATGCTAAACTAGCGGTCTGGGTGTAAGACGCAAACCGGACACACACTGGTCTGTTGCGAAGGGAACGAATCTATGCGCGGAAACCAAACGGTGATTGCGGCCTTGAACAGGGCGCTGAAGGAAGAGTTGACGGCCATCAACCAGTACTTCATTCACGCCGAGATGTGCGAGAACTGGGGATACAGCAAGCTGAGCGGCCAGATCAAGAAACAGTCCATCGACGAGATGAAGCACGCCGAGGCGCTTATCGAGCGGATCCTGTTTCTTGACGGCACGCCACAGATGGCCGAGACGATGCCTCTCAGCGTCGGACAGGACGTCAAACAGCAGCTCGAGAACGACCTGAAGCTGGAGATCGCGGCCGTGGGCTTGTACAACGAGGCGGTCCGGCAGGCGGTGGAGGCCGCCGACAACGGCTCCCGCGATCTGTTCGTGAAACTCCTGAAAGACGAGGAAAACCACGTCGATTGGCTCGAAACACAGCTCGGACAGATCAAGCAACTGGGTCTGGAGAATTACCTGAGCCAGCAACTGTAGGGGCCCGCGCCATCTCGTCGCCAGCCTGGATCCGGTTCGCGCTCCGGCGGCTGAACGTGCTGGCAAGCGTGCTGATGATCGGCGCGCACCCCGATGATGAGTACGTCGAGGTGCTGGCCTACGCCGGCCGGAACCGCCTGGCGCGCACCGCTTACCTGTCGCTGACGCGCGGCGAAGGCGGTCAGAACCTCCTCGGTCCCGAGCAGAACGAACTGCTCGGCCTGGTCCGCACTCAGGAACTGCTGGCCGCCCGCAGGATCGACGGCGCGGAGCAGTACTTCACCCGCGCAATCGACTTCGGCTTCTCCCGCTCCGCCGGGGACACCATCGCGAAGTGGGGCCGCCATGAGGTCCTCAGCGACCTGGTCTGGATCATTCGCCGCTTCCGGCCCGATGTCGTCGTGCAGACGTTCGAAGGATCGTCGGGCCTGGAGCACGCACACCACAAGGCGTCCGGCATATTGGCGGCGGAAGCCTTCCACCTGGCGGCCGACGGCAACAGCTTCCCGGAGCAGTTGCAGCGCGTGGCGCCCTGGCGGGCCGCAAGACTGTTGCAGGTGGTCACGGGCCTCGCCCCCGAGGGGCCGGCCATCCAGATTGACGCGACCCAGACCGAGCCCGTGGAAGGGCTGCCCTTGGCCGAAACCGCGCGCCGCACCCGCGGCATGCACCGCTCGCAGGGCTTCGACTCCCCGGCGCGCAGGACCCCTCCCCGCTGCTGGCTCTCCTGCCTTGCGGGCGAGCCCGTCTCCGGCGACCTTTTCGACCACGTTGACACGACCTGGGGCAGGGTCCCGGGAGCTGAGGAGGCCGGCCTGGCGCTCAAGGAGGCCGCGCGCCTGTTCGAGCCCGGCGACCCCGGCCGGACGGCGCTGCGGCTGGCCGAGGCTCGCCCGCTGGTGGCCGCCATCGAGGACCCTTGGGCAAGAGTGAAGCTCCGGGAGCTCGACGAGACCATAGCGCTGTGCCTGGGAGTGAGCCTGCGCGCCATCGGGGAATCGCCGGAAGTTCTGCCTGGACAGCTCCTGCAAGTGCGGCTGGAGGGGACCGGAGCCCGGACAACGGTTCAGGTTCCGGAGACGCAGCCCTGCTCGCAGCCCTACTGGCTGGAGAAACCGCACGGCCCGCATCTCTACACGGTCGAGAACCCGGAGTTGATCGGACTGGCCGAATCCCCAGCCCCATTGACGGTGCGTTTCATTGTTTCCGCCGGGGGCCGCCACATTGAATTTGAGCGCCCGGTGGAGGCGCCCGGCGAGTCTGCCGGTCCGGTCGCCGTGGTCGCGCCGGTCTCGGTGAGCATCCCTGAAGGGGTCCACCTGTTCTCCAACAGCGAGCCGCGGAGTGTCTGCGCCGTTGTGCGGAGCCACGCCGGAGGCGCTCACGGAGAGATGACTTTGGACGTTCCAGCCGGGTGGACCGTGGAGCCCGTCTCACGCCCGTTCCACCTGGCCGGATCAGGCGAGCGCACGGCCCTGGCGTTCATGGTGACGCCGCCGCCGAGCGAAGCGCGCTCGGCCTGCACAGCGACGGCGGCGGCCGGAGGGAGGCGGATTTCTTTCGGACTGGCTGAAGTCCGCTACCCGGGTCTTGCCCGGCAAGTGGCGCTGGAAGCCGCCCGCACCGTTCTGCTGAGAGCGGATATTGAAACGTTCGCCCGGCAGGTCGGCTACGTGATGGGGCCCGGCGATACGGTTCCCGCGGCCCTCAGGCAATTGGGCTGCGCGGTCACGCTGCTGGGCGAGGATGAACTGCGCCGTGGCCGGCTGGAAAGGTTCGACGCCATCGTGACCGGCGTTCGCGCGTTCAACGTGCGGCGGGACTTGCACGACAACCGGCGCCGGCTGCTGAGCTACGTAGAGGCCGGCGGCGCCTGGGTGGTGCAGTACAGCGTGGCGGACCGCCGGGCGCCGGAGCAGGTCGCCGGTATCGGACCGTACCCGCTGAGCATCGGGCGGGACCGCGTGGTTTCGGCCGAGGCGCCGGTGGCATTCCTTGAACCCGGCCATCCGCTTGTGAGCTTCCCCAACCGGATCGGCGAGCGGGATTTCTGCGGCTGGGTGCAGGAGCGGGGCTTGTACTTCGCCGCTGAATGGGACCCGCGCTACACGCCCCTGTTCGAGTGTTCCGACCCCGGCCTGGAGCCGCTGCGGGGGGCTACCTTGTACGCGCGGCATGGGCGCGGGGTGTTCATTTTCACGGCCTTTTCCTGGTTCCGGCAGTTGCCCGCCGGCGTGGCCGGCGCCTACCGCATGCTCGCCAACATGGTTAGCGCGGCGAAGACCGCGGGCTGAAGCTACACATGCAAGCTGGCGATCCGGACCGGGCTGCGCCGCCCTTCCACCACCACGATGCCCGCCTCCGACACCCAGTACCTGCGCCGGTCCTGCTCCGGATCGAACCCGATGTTGGTGTCGGGAGGGATGGTCACGTTCTTGTCGACGATGGTGCGGCGCAGCTTGCAGCGGCGGCCTATGTCGCAGTTGTCGAAGACCACGCAGTCTTCCAGCAGCGCGCCGGCGTGGACACGCACGTTGCGCCCCAGCACCGAGCGGCGCACCATGCCGCCCGACAGGATGCAGCCGCCCGAGACCACCGAGTCGATGGCCTCGCCGCGCCGCCCGTCTTCGTCGAAGGTGAACTTGGCGGGAGGGTCGGGATAGCTTGCGGTTCTCAGCGGCCACTGCGGATTGTAGAGGTTCAGCGCGGGCGAGACCGCCCGCACGTCGGCGCTGGCTTCGAAGTACGCTTCAATGGTTCCCACGTCGCGCCAGTACGGCTCCAGGTCCGGCGGGTCGCCGGGGATCCGGTTGGTCTGAAAATCGTAGGCGAACATCGGAGCCCGGCCCACCATGGAGGGCAGGATGTTCTTACCGAAGTCGTGCCCGCTCGCGTCGTTCTCAGCGTCGGCGTGCAGCTCCCTGAGAAGCGCCGGCGTCGAGAAGACGTAGTTGCCCATGGAGGCGTACACGTGCCCGGGGGCGCCGGGAATACCTGGAGCGTCCGGGTCCTTTTCGTGGAACCCGGTGATCCGTCCCTCGTCGTCCGTTTCGATCACTCCGAACTCCGCCGCCCACTCCCGTTCGACCGGGATGGCCGCCACGGTGACCTCCGCCTCCTTCTGCTGGTGGTATTGGATCATGGCGTGGATATTCATCCGGTAGATGTGATCGGCCCCGAATATGGCCACCACATCGGGACGGGACTGCTCAATCAGGTTCATGTTGTGATAAATGGCGTCGGCGGTTCCCCGGTACCATGTCTCGCCGGGGGCACGCATCTGAGCCGGCACGGGAATGATGAACTGGTCCTGAAGTACCCCGCTGAACTGCCAGCCTTCACGAAGGTGTTGAAGCAGAGACTGGCTCTTGAACTGAATCAGCACGTAGATGGAATAGATGCCGGAGTTGATCAGGTTGCTCAGGACGAAATCCACAATCCGGTACTTGCCGCCGAACAGAACCGCCGGCTTGGCACGCTCCTTGGTCAGAGGATAGAGGCGGGTGCCCTTGCCGCCTGCCAGCACGAAAGCGAGAACTCGAAGCTGCATCGGCCGTCTCCCTGCCGCGCGTCAGACCCAGCGCCGAGTCCCCATTCTGCCAGCCCGCGGGCAGGAAGGCAAGGATAATTCCAGCCCTCCCCGGCGCCTGTGGTATGTTGATTCCCTGCCCGGGATGACGCTGCCAATGGAGCCCGCCATCTCCGCCCGGCGCCGCTGGACCGTAGTGGGCCTGCTGTGCGCCGGGATGATGATCGCCTACTTCGACCGGGTGAATCTCTCCATCGCCCTGGCCGCGCCTGAGTTCAAGGATTTCTTCCGGCTGACCGACTTTCAGCGGGGAGCGCTCAACTCCGCGTTCTTCTGGAGCTACGCGCTGCTCCAGATCCCGGCCGGCTGGTTCACCGACCGCTTCGGCGTCAAGTATCCCTACGCCCTCAGCCTCGTGGCCTGGAGCCTGGTGTCGGCGGCGGCCGCGCTGGCCGGCTCCTTCTGGCAGTTGTTCGCTCTGCGCGTCCTGTTGGGCGTAGCCGAAGCCATCGTCACCCCGGGAGGCATGCGCTGGATCCGGTTCAACTGCCGGGAGAACCAGAGGGGCCTGGCCGTGGGGCTCTACATGGCGGCCGCCAAGGTCGGGCCGGGCATAGGACCCCACCTGGCGGCGCTGCTGCTGGCCGCCTACGGCTGGCGTCCCATGTTCGTCATCCTCGGCCTCGGCGGACTACTGTGGCTGCCACCCTGGCTCGCTCTGGTGCGTGACGACGACAGGAGACTGGAGAAAACGGCCGCCGCCAGCGGCCCCCCGCGCGTGCCTTTTTCCCGCATCCTGTCCACTCCCGCCATCTGGGGGATCGTCGCCGGCACCTTCTGCTATCAGTACTTCGTGTACTTCTGCATGACCTGGATGCCCGCCTACTTCAGCGAGCGCCGCGGGCTTTCCCTACAGGACACCGGCGCCTTCACCATGTTCAGCTTCCTCGGCATGGCCGCTGTAGCGACGTTTGCCGGCTGGGCCGCCGACAGGCTGATCGGCCGCGGGTTGGATCCGATCCGGGTGCGCAAGGCGTTCATCGTGGCCGGTTTTCTGACCGCGTCCACGGAGATCTTCGGCGCTTACGCGCACTCGAATTCCGCCGCGTTGTTTTGGGCGATCTTCTCGCTGAGCGGCCTGGGGCTGATGACCGCCAACTACTGGGCGCTGACGCAGACCATGCTGCCCGGCACGGCCGTGGGCAGGGTGGTCGGGGTGCAGAACTGCGCCGCCAGCGTGTCCGGAATCGCGGCGTCGCTGATCACCGGATGGCTCAAGCAGACCACCGGCAGTTACGAGGCGCCCATGCAGACCATCTGGCTGTTCCTGCTGATCGGAGTCGCATCCTACCTGTTTGTTGTGCGCAGGAAGTACTGCCCGGCCGTCGGGGACGCGCCTACGGCGTGACCCTCGGCTTCATTACGGCAACGCCGCACGCCCCCAGCGCCGACACAAGGGCGTCATACATCCTGTCGTCCTCGTATAGGCCCACGATGGCGCCGCCGGAGCCGGCGAAGTTGGCCCGGGCGCCCGCTGCGCGCGCGGTGCGGATCATGAGCAGGTTGCCCTCGCTTATCTGGTAGATGCTGGCGCGGAGGTCGAAGTTGGCGTCTATCAGCCTGCCGAGCGTTTCGTAATCGCGCTCAATAAGCGCCCGCCGCCCCTGTTCCGCGTAGTCCGCCCAGGTCCTCATGGCCTCTACCACCTGCGGATCGCCGGCCCGCCAGCGCTCGCGGACGTTGCTGTGGAACACCTCGGTCCCTTCGCTGAGGCTGGTGCGATATGCGACATACACGTTGGGGAGCAGCGCGGGATCCAGGCGCTCATATTCTCCGTAACCGCGGCTCTCCATCAACTCGCGCGCGAAGTCCATGTAGACCAGCCCTTCGTAAGCCTGGATCACCCGGTCCTGCGGCCCGGCTGGGACGCCCAGTTCCTGGGTCTCCGTTTCCAGCACCAGCCGGGCCTGCACCGGCAGCGGTATGTCGACGCTGAAGTACTGGCATAGGGCGCGCAGGGCCGCCGTGATGATGGCGCTGGAGCCGCCCAGCCCCAGCCGCAGGGGGATGGTCGACTCATACTCGAGCGTGAAGTTGCGGTCCGGAAGCTTGACTCCGCATTCCCGGCAATATCCGATGAACCTCACTATCAGCGCCTGGATGATCCTGATTCCGCCGTAGTAACCTCTCCAGCGCGTCGTGTCGTACAGGTCAGCCAGGTTCTCGAACACCGGCATGTCGGCCTTGGACGGCCTGATCTCCAGACGCGCGCTGGGCCACAGGAGCACCCTCGCGCGGAAGTTCCGGACCGACAGCGAGATCGTCTTGCCAAAGTAGCCGTCGCTCGGATTGCCAAGCAGGCCGGCGCGTGCGTAGGCGTAAGTTTCGATCATGGTCAGCCCTCACATTCTGCCATACTGGACGGACATGCGAACAGTTGTGCAGCGGGTAACGGAAGCCAGGGTCGAGGCGCAGGGTGCCGTAACGGGCCGGATAGGCCATGGCCTTCTCGTGCTGGTGGGCGTGGCAAAGACGGATACCAGCCGCGATGCCGACTACCTGGCGGAGAAACTGGCCGGCCTCCGCATCTTCCCGGACGAGGCGGGCAGGATGAGCCGCGACGTCAGGGAAGCGGGCGGCAGTGTGTTGATCGTGTCCCAGTTCACGCTGTGCGGCGACGTGCGCCGGGGCCGCCGCCCCAGTTTCGACGCCGCCGCAGGACCCGATCAGGCCCGTATCCTGTATGAGTACTTCGTGGAGGCCGTGCGGGCGCGGGGCGTACCTGTCGAGACAGGCGCCTTTCAGGCGCTCATGTCAGTCCACTTGGTCAACGACGGTCCTGTAACTATAGTTGTTGACTCGGTCGGAATTCCTTGACACGATGGCTAGGTGTGGTGCTATCTTATCTGTGGGAGACCAAATGCCGAAATCCGCAAAGTCATTACAGGATGCGCCATTCCTGGCAGCCGCGCTCGAGGGCCTCGACCTTCAAAGAAAGAGGATCGAGGAGCAGATCGCTCAGGTTAGGGCGATGCTGGGCGGAAGAAGGGTGAGCCTTGGCGGCGGCACGGCCGTGAAGGCCGCCCAGAAGCGCGTTCTAAGCCCGGAGGCCCGGAAGCGAATCGCGGCGGCGCAGAAGAAACGCTGGGCCGATTACCGGAAGAAGCAGGCGGCGCAAGCCAAAGAGGCATAAGACGCTTATCGGTTTGTGGGTACGGCGAGCGGCGCCGCCGGGCCGCGGCTTGAGCGCACGGGAGCCCACCCGAACCAGCGGAGCAATTCCGCAGGCCGGCCGTCGGCTACAATCTTACCTTTCTCGAAGAACACTGCGCGCCCGGCCAGTGCCTCGGCGAACATGGTGTTGTGCGTAACCACGATTTTGGCCTGCGGCAATGCGGCGAGCAAAGTAAGAAGTTCCCGCCGGCCGTGAGGATCAAGGAAGGTGGCGGGTTCGTCAAGTACTAGTATCTCCGGGTCCATCGCCAGCACGCCCGCAATCGCCACCCGGCGTTTTTCGCCTTCGCTCAGGTGGTAAGGGGCCTTCCATCCGGCCTGCCCCATGCCTGCAAGGCCCAGGAAGTGCCTGGCCTTAGTTAGAGCCTCCTCCGCGCCAAATCCGGCGTTCAGCAGGCCGAAGGCCACATCCTCCAGCACCGTCGGCATGAAGAGTTGTTCGTCCGGATCCTGGAAGACAAGGCCCACCTTGCTGCGGATGGACTGGAGCGTGTCCTTCCCGACAGCCATGCCGCAAACATGAACTCGCCCTTCTCCTTCCAGCAGGCCGTTCAGGTGTAGCACGAAGGTCGTCTTACCGGAACCGTTCGGCCCGAAGACCGCCACAGTTTCTCCGGCCGCCAGGCTGAAGTCGACGCCGTCCAGGGCCAGGGTGCCATCGGGATACCGATACCTGAGACCGTTGACTTCCACCACAGGTGCGCTCATGCAAGCATCTCCAGGGCGTACCTGAACGCCAAAGGCGCCGTAACTCCCAGAACCATCAGTGAGTAATCCCCCCAATTGAGACTGAGCGGCTCTACTAACTCCAGCCGCCCGCGAAACCCCCGCGCCAGCATGGCCCTGTAGGCGGCCTCGGCCCGGCTGTAGGATTTCGCAAACAGCACTGCGAGCGCCCCGGTTGCCGCACGCAGTCGCCAGCGCCTGAAGCGGGCGCCGGCGGCCGAGCCGCGGGAGGCCGCCGCCATCCGCATGTGCTGGGCCTGCTCGGAGATGACAAAGAGATACCGGTGCAGGAAATGGATCACCCACAGCAGAAAGCGCGGAGATCCGAGGGCCTCCATGCCTTGCAGGAAGCGGGGGACCGGAGTCGTCCCGGCGATGGCCAGCGCCGCCGGCGCGGACAGGTAGCTCTTCGCCACCAGGGCGACGGCGCGCCCGGTCTCCCCGGCCAGCACGGTAGTCGCCGCGAATGCCGCGCAGAACGGCAGTACCAGTGACGCCCGCGCGAGTACTCCGGCCACCGGCAAACGTCCCGCCAGAATCGCGCAGATTGGAAGCGCGGCATACCCCAGCAGCGGGTAGGGGGCCAGCGCCGCGGGCGTTGTCGCTACTACCACCAGAAACACCAGCAGGACCATGATCTTGGCCCGGGGGTCGCGCCTGTGCATGATGCTGGTTCCCCTGCTCCAGCGCTCCAGCACGACGTGGTGCACTCAGGCTCTCCTCCGCCCGGACGCCACCCAGGCGAATAACAACACCACGCCGAGAACAGCAGCCAGCCCCACGACTCCCGCAAGGGCCCTGTTGAGCGCCGCGCTCGCGAACCAGCGGGCCTCGTAGCCGGCCAGGACTCCCGCCAGCGCCATGTTGAAGACGTTGGCCGAATGAGCCAGCACGCCACCGTCCTGGAAAATTGGCGCCTGAATCGCCAGGATGGCCGTCATCGACACCACGGCAGACGCCGGGCCCAGCGCGAAAGCCAGCAGAGCGCCTCCCAGCAGGTGGCCCGTGGTGCCCGCTCCGACGGGAAAGTTGATCATCTGCGCCGCGAAAACGAACGCCCCCATGACCCCCAGCAGCGGCGCCCGGCTGTTCTCCACCTCGGCCTGCGCCTTGCGCGCCATCCAGAACACTCCGGCGGCGCTGGCCGCGCCCGTGGCAATGTAAACGCCTGGCGACAGAAACCCGTCAGGGATGTGCATGAGGTTGCTTCTGCCGTAGCACGACGCTCAGTTACGTGCCACTGCGGGTGACGCATGTCCGGCCATGTTGCCCGGCCTGCCCGCGTCGTGTAAGCTGTGTTGACAAATGGGCAAACTCAGCCGCATAGGGGTGGCCATCGATTCCGACCTCCTGAAGCGCTTCGATGCTCTGATCGCCCAGCGGGGATACACCAACCGCAGCGAGGCGTTCCGTGACATGATCCGCGACGACCTGATCCAGACGGCCTCCGCGTCTCCCGACAGCCGGGTGGTAGGGACGCTGACGCTGGTCTACGACCACCACGTCCGGCAACTGAGCGAGCGGCTGACCGGCATGCAGCACGACCACCACCACAACGTGCTCTCCACCCTGCACGTCCACCTGGATCACGACCACTGCCTGGAGGTCCTGGTGCTGAAGGGCAAGGCGTCCGTGGTCCAGCGTGTGGCCGACGCCCTGATCGCCACCAAGGGCGTAAAGCACGGCAGGCTGACCATCACCGCCTCCGGCGCGGGACTGTAGCAACCCGGAAACGGGTTTACCATGTGTATTGGGCTACAGCACCTCTAGCGCCGGGCCGCAGCGGTTCCGGTGGCCGCTGTTCTACCTGGCGGTGGCGCTCACCACACTGGCGACGCTGCTGCTCCAGTTGTCACTCACGCGCATTTTCTCGGTAGTCTTCCATTACCACTTCGCGTTCCTGGCCGTCTCCATCGCCCTGTTCGGCCTCGGCGCCGGCGGGATCTTTTCCTACCTGGTTGCGGACTGGCGGGGATCGCTTTTCTCCAAGCTGGGCGCCCTGGCGGCGCTCAGTTGCCTCGTGGTGCTCATCGCGCTGGTGCTCGGCCTTTCGATCCGTCAGAATCTGGGCTTCTGGACGCTGGCGGCGGCCTACTTCCCGAGCACCCTGCCGTTCTTCCTGGCAGGCGCGGCCCTGACGCTGGCCATCGCCGAGGGCATCGAGCGCGTGGACCGCGTCTGCTTTTACCACCTGATCGGCGCCGGCGCCGGCTGCCTGCTGCTGGTTCCCCTGTTGAATGCGTTCGGCGGGCCCAACACCGTGCTGGCCGCGGGCGCGGTCTATGCCGCCTCGGCGGCTGTCTGGTACAGCCTCGCCGGCAAGACACTGGGCCGAGCGGCGAGCGTGACGCTGGCCCTGGGCATGCTGGTTCTGCTCGGCTACAACGCCAAGTTCCGGATCATCGACGTCAGGTACGCCAAGGGGCAGACGCTCGATGACGAGCAGTTCGTGAAGTGGAACAGTTTCTCGCGTGTCGCCGTGGCGCCCGACCACGCTTCGGGCGCGCCCACAGTCTACATCGACGCCGGCGCCTCCACGGCCATCGCTTCCTTCGACCTGCGCCACATGGGGGAACAGGACCGCCAGGCGCTGCTGCGCTCCGGCCCCGGCTTCCCCTACGTTCTGCGCCCCGGCGCCAGGACTCTGATCATCGGGCCCGGCGGAGGATGGGACGTGGCCAGGGCGCTGGCAGGAGGAAGCCGCGACGTGACCGGCGTCGAGATCAATCCCATCATCGCCGAGACGGTCATGCAGCGCCGTTTTTCCGGCTACAGCCGCGGGCTCTACTCCGCGCCCGAGGTCCGCATCGTGGTCGAGGAGGGCCGCAGCTTCGTCCGCCGGAGCGGCGAGCGGTACCAGGTGATCCAGGCCACGCTGGTCGACACCTGGGCGTCTACAGCCGCAGGCGCCTACGCGCTTTCGGAGAACAACCTCTATACCAGCGACGCCTTTCACGATTTCCT
>JBBITL010000060.1:0-26815 GCA_037440765.1 Solibacteraceae bacterium | reverse complement strand
AGCCCGCCGGTACTCCGCCCGCGGTCGCGAAGAAGCGGTGGTGGAAACGATAGAGAAGGCAAGTAGGCAACAGGCAAGAAGCAGGGAGCTGCCGGCCAAGGCGCTCTTGCCAGTTGCTTCTTGCCTTTCGCTTTTTCACGCCTGCTTTTGCTTTACACTTTGGTTATGCGGTGGCTGTTGCTCCCACTCTTGCTTGCCGTGCCTGCGGCTCAAGGGGCGTGGGAAGGCACGGCTGCGGAACTTGCCGCCCAGATCCGTGCGGCGGGGCTTGACCGCGACGAGTGCTACCGGGTCCGCGACGTCAACTTCGCCAAGGAGGACCTGCGCTTCTACTTCACCGAAGGTTATTTGATCTTCGGCAAACCGGTGAACGGCCGCCGGCACTCGGCGCTCTTCATGGGCGAGGTCGAGGCGGGCGAGGCTGAGATCCTGGTGTTCCCGCCCTCCCGCAGCGAGAGGCATTCGCTGTCCCGCACAACCAAGTCGCCCAACCTCAACGAGCACTTCAAGCTGGCCGTCATGCTCTTCTCCGACGACACCTACGAGGCGCTCTCCCGGCAGATTCTGGAGGCCGGAGAACCGCGCAAGAGCCCGGAGATGGGTGTGGCGCTGGAGCAGGAGTGGAACTACACGGTCGGCAACCTGGTGTCGAGTTTCGAAATCCGGCTGGTGGAGGACGCGCTGACACCGGCCGATCCCTCCTGGGGCTTGTTCTTCGCCACCCTGCGGGGAGAGCGGCTGGGGAACTTCGACGTCCTGTACGACCCTCGCAGGACGGAGCAGATCGTGATAGGCCGGGTTGCCGAGAGCGGGGGCATGGCCTACTTCGACACCTGGACGAGTTTCGAAGCGCGCTCGTTCCGCAACAAGTCCCGCGCGGCCCCCGCGGCGAGCTTCCGCCTGAGCGGCTACCGGCTCAACGCGCTGCTGGAAGCGGACCTCACGCTGAAGGTCACAACCCGGGTCACGCTGACTCCCCTGGAGAGCGGCCGGCGGATATTCGAGTTCTCACTTACACCGCGGATGCGGCTGACCGCAGCCTCGGTAGGCGGCGTGCCGGCTGAGTTCGTCCAGCGCGAGAGCCTGCGGGAGAGCCTGCTTCGCGAGGGGGACGCCACCATCCTGTTGCGGGCGCCGGCTCCGCTGGAACGCGGCAAGGGGTACGAAGTCGAATTCCAGGCCGAAGGGGTTGTGATCCAGTCCGCGGGGAGCAACGTCTATTTTGTCGGAGCGCGCGACAACTGGTATCCCAACCTGCCGGTGCAATTCGCCACCTACGACGTCCATTTCCGCTATCCCGCCGACCTTGACCTGGTCCTTCCCGGCGAAGCTGTGGAAGAGGGCGTCGAGGGGGACTTCCGCTTCACCCACAGCCGCGTCCAGACACCAGTCAGGTTCCTGGGTTTCAACCTGGGGGACTATGCCAGGGTCAGCCTGTCCAGGGGGCCGTACAGGATCGAGGTCCACGCCAACAAGGCCCTGGAGCCGGCCTTGCGGGCGGCTGCCAGGCCTGGCTACACCGTCCCGATGCTGCGCCGCGTATGGGATCCGGTCGCCCGCAGAACCGCCGTGGTCAGCGTTCCGGTGGAGGTGATCGTGCCTCCCGCTCCCCCTGCCGCGCAATTGAGGGCGCTGGCTTCTGAGATCGCCGGCGCCTTCGAGTTCATGGCGGAGCGGTTCGGGCCTCCACCGTTGCGAAACCTGATGGTTTCTCCGATCCCCGGAGCCTTCGGTCAGGGGTTCCCAGGCATGGTCTACCTGTCGACGGTCGCCTATCTGCGGCCGGAGGACCGCCCGGCCTCGGCCTCCGGCGACTACCAGCAGATCTTTTATTCGGACTTGCTGGCGGCGCACGAAATCGCGCACCAGTGGTGGGGAAATGCCGTATACTCGCAGGGCGCCCGGGACGGCTGGCTGATGGAGGCCCTGGCAAACTACTCGGCGCTCCTGTATCTGGAGAAGCGAAGAGGGACACGGGCTCTGGACACCGTCCTTGAGACATACCGCGGGCGGCTTCTGCGGGAGACCTCCGGAGGGCGCACGCAGGAGTCCACGGGTCCCATCATCTGGGGCGGACGCCTGATGTCGTCGGAGGCGCCTGACGCCTGGCACACCATAGTGTACGAGAAGGGTTCCTGGATCATGCACATGCTGCGCCGGCGGATGGGCGATGAGCATTTCTTCGCCATGCTGTCAGAGGTGGTGAAGCGCCACAACCGGTCCACGCTCAGCACCGAGCAATTCCGCCAGATCGCTTCCCGGCACATGCCGAAGGATTCCGTGGATGCCAGCCTGGAGGTGTTCTTCCAGAACTACGTTTATTCGACGGGCATCCCGACGCTCCAGATACAGTCTTCGGTGCGGGGCAAGGCGCCCTCCTGGACCGTCACCGGCAAGGTGACGCAATCCGGCGTGGATGAGGAATTCATGGCTTGGGTGCCGGTGGAGATCCAGTTCAAGACCGGCCGGCCGGTCGTGCGCTGGGTCCGGACGGAGAGCGATCCGGCCGTGTTCTCGGTGACGGTGACTCAGCAGCCTGTGAGGGTTGTGCTTGATCCGTCCGGCAGCATCCTGGCCGTGAGAAAGTAGCAGCTTCATGGAAGACAGTCTGACGGAACAGGCGCCGCGGCGCGTGTCGGTGATTGTGGTTTCGCTCAACAACGCCGCCGCTGTAAGGCGCACACTCGCCGCGCTGGAGAACTCCGCGCAGCGCGGTCTTATCGAGATCCTGGTGGTGGACAGCGGGTCGATCGACGAATGCCCGCGAATGGACGCCGAGTTTCCCTCGGTGAACCTTCTACGCCTGCCCCGCAACTTCGGGCGGGTCAAGGCCCTGAACATCGGCATGCGAACCGCCAGGGGCGAGTTCTACCTGTTCCTCGATCCGGGGATGGAGCCGGCGCCGGACGCCATTGAGAAGCTTGTCTCAGCGCTGGATGCCGCGCCGGAGGCGGCCGCCGTCTGCCCCCTGGCCGTGGACCGGGCCGGAGAGCCCCTGACCCGCAACCACAAACTGCCCGTGCCCGGCGAGCTCCAGGCAGCCTGGATGGCCGGGGATCTGGGGGAGGGGTCCACGCCGCGGCCGGACCGGGATGCCCTGGTGGAGATGGACTACGTCAGCCCGCCGGTCTTCATGGTTCGCAGCTACTTCCTGAGGGGCCTCCGCTACATTGATGAGCGCTACGGCAACGCCTGGTGGGACCTGGAGATCGCCGCTCAAATCGCCCGTGCCTCCAAGAAGATCCTCCTGGTTCGGGCGGCGCGCCTGACCGTGGAAGATCCCGGCGATAGCCCCCGATTGCGGGCCGGCGCGCGAGCCCTGATTGCCGCCGACCGGGCCCTGGGCGCGGCTCTCTGGTGCAGCAAGCATTACGGCGGCCGCCAGGGTGTGAAGTTCCGCCTGCTGGCCACCCTGCGCACGCTGGCATCGGTGCTGGCGCTCAAGGACGCCGGCTGCCACCTCGCGATCTTGCAGTACCTTCTGAGCGGCCAGAAGCTGGACGGCTCACAGACCGCCCTGTGAACCTGGGTCGTTCGCCCTAGAAGGCCGCGTCTTGCTACTGAGACCGTTTGGCAAGCCCGGCCCACGCCCGATTATCCGATAGGACCGCGCTATGCCGGATGTGATGTGGATCGCCCTGCCTTTCGTCGCCGCTCTGGGCTCCGGCGTGCTGTCCTTCATAGTCGCTCAGGCGCGCATGGAGACGCAGTTGTCCCGCCATCGCGAGACGCTGGCCGGCGCCCAGGAGCGGCTGGTCCAGCAACAGAAGGGAATAGAGGATCGCGTGCGGGCGGCCGAAGCCGACGCCCGGCGCAAGGCGTTCGACGAATTCCTCGCCGACGTGAGAATTGAGGAGCGGCACTACCTGCGCGAGATCGACACGCCGAGCGAACACCGCAAGTGCCTCGTGCTACAGGAACGCGTCTGTTTCCGCAACATCCCCTTGTCGCAATGGATCGAGCGGGAACTCCCTTACCAGAAAGCAGCCGATCCTCCGGCGGCACCGGCCCCCATCGCCCCTCCCGCCGGCCGCCGCAGGCTCCTGCGGTGAGAGGCTACTTCGCCGTGAACAGCATCCGGGAGGCGACGATGAGCAGAAAAACCCCGTACACCCTCCGGACCACGCCCGGAGGCAGCGCGATCATGATCTTCGCGCCGAAATACGCTCCCACAAAGAGGCCCACCGCCACCAGCGCGGCGTAGCGCAGGTTCATGTTGCCGGTGCGGAAGTACTCGGCGGCGCCAAGCAGCCCGACCGGAGGGATGAGCGCCGCCAGGCTGGTGCCGATGGCCTCCAGTTCCTTCAGCTTCAGCAGGAATATCAGCGCCGGCACGATGACGAGGCCGCCCCCGATTCCGAACATCCCGGCGCACACGCCGGCCCCCAGCCCGATCAGCAACAGCACCAGAGTCGTCATGACGCAAAAAGTCTAGCAGAATCAATGGCCAGCCTGTAAACCGTGACGGCCGGGCTCCGTCAGTATGGGTAGGTATGATTGGCGTGATGAAGTGGCCGTCCGAGCAGGTCCAGCGCGCATACCCGCACCCGGCCGACTTCGATGCGTGGATGAGGACCGAGCAGCGGCGGGTATTTCAGCTCTGCTACCGGTTGCTGGGGGAGACCGACGAGGCCGACACCGCCACGCAGGAGGTGTTTCTCAAGGTGTTCCGTGCCCTCGGCGCCGGGAAGCCGGCCCGGTTGGAGGAGCCCGCCGCGTGGCTGACCAGGGTGGCGGTGAATACCTGCCTGGACCGGCTGCGTTCCCGCCGCTGGACCTTCTGGCGGAAGTGCAGGGTCGAAGGAGAAGAGGCCCTGCTGCGGAGCGCGCTGGATGCGTCACCCAGCGCCGAGCAGACGCTCTTCGCGGGCCAGATCGCCGCCAGGCTGGCGGACGCCTTGCGACGCCTGTCCGAGCGCCAGCGCTCGGTCTTCGTGCTGAAGCACTACGAGGATCTCAGCCTCGATGAAATCGCCCGGCTGTTGGGACTGGATGTGGGGACCGTCAAGGCGCATCTGGCCCGCGCGCTGGCGAAGTTGCGCAACGAACTGAGGGATTTGTACACGGCCCCGGCAAGAGTGAGCGGGGCGAGGGAGGGGGGCCGATGAGTAACACACACTGGACCGACGATCAACTGATCGACCGGCTCTACGGACTTGGGCCCGACGACGGGCACCTGGAGCGATGCCGGGAGTGCGCCGCCCGCTGGCGCGCTCTGGAGGCCTCACGGGCGTGTGTGCGTGAGCCGTCACCCGCATCCGACGAGTTTCTCGCCGGCCAGCGGCATGCCATCCGCGGCCGCCTGGAGCGGGGCTCCGGGCGGCGGGCGTGGTTATGGCTGGCGCCGGCGGCGGCCGCTGCGGCGGCCGTGGTGGTGCTGGCGGTGACGCTGCATCGCGCGGAGCAGGCGCGCTGGCCGGATATATCGGACGCCGAGTTGTACGCCGAGGTCTACTCGCTGGTCCAGGGCGAGGAACCGATGGCCATCCTGCCGGTACACGCGATTTTCGAGGTGGAACGATGAAACGGCTGATCGTGATGATGCTTCTGGCGGCTGCGGCGGCCGCAGCCCAGGAGCCCCAGGACTTCAACTGGTGGGATCGCCCCATTGCGCGGACGCTGAACCTGAGCCCGCAGCAGGAGAAGGAAGTCCGCGCCGCGCAGCGCGAGTTCCGCGACCGGCTGCTGGATCAGCAGACGGCCGTGCGCAAGGCGGAAGCCAACCTTCAGGACCTGATGAACGATGACCAGGTGAATGAAGCCAAAACCCGCGATGCCATCGACCGGGTGGTGGCGGCGCGCGGCGAGTTGATGCGGACCGTATCGCTGATGGCGCTGAGAATGCGCACGGTGCTCACGCCGGAGCAATGGGAGCGGGTCCGCAGACGCACCGGACAACTTCTCGAGCAGCGCCGGCAGCAGCGCCTGGGCCTGGACCCTGCGCCTCCCGCACCGGCCGCTCCCAAGCCGCGCCGCCCTGTGCAGCCCTGATTCGCGCGCGGGAACGGAATCGTCCTCGGCCCGCTAGCTGTTAGACTGGAACCAGATAGGTTTTGTTCCATGCTGGCGGCGCGGACCCTGACGGAGGAAATCCTCGATCTGAAGCGCGAGCGGCGCGCCATCCTTCTGGCGCACCACTACCAGGAGTCCGAGATCCAGGAATTGGCCGACGCCATAGGAGACAGCCTGGAACTGGCCCGCAAAGCGCGCGACTTCCAGGGCGACGTGATCGTTTTCTGCGGCGTCAGGTTCATGGCCGAAACGGCCAAGGTCCTGAACCCGGAGCGGATAGTCGTGGTCCCTGACCCGGAGGCTGGTTGCAGCCTGGTGGACGCCTGCACCGCGGACCAGCTGAGGGCCTACAGGAAGCTGCATCCGGACCACGTCATCGTCAGCTACATCAACACCTCGGTCGAAGTGAAGGCCGAGAGCGACATCCTGTGCACGTCTCGAAACGCGGTCCAGGTGGTCAACTCGGTCCCGCCGGACAAGACGATTCTGTTTCTGCCTGACCGCAACCTCGGCAACTACGTCAAGCGGCAGAGTGGCCGCGAGAACATCAAGGTGTGGCAGGGGACCTGCATCGTCCACGCCACCTTTGCCGCGCGCCGTCTGGCCGAGGCCCTCGAAGCGCACCCCGTAGCGAAGGTCGCCGCGCACCCCGAATGTCCCGAAGAGGTGCTGGCGATGGCCGGTTTCGTGGGCTCGACCTCGGCCATCATCGAGCATTGCGTGAAGAGCGAGGCCGACGAGTTCATCGTCATGACCGAGAGCGGCGTTTCGCATTCGCTCCACAAGCTGGCGCCCGGCAAGCGCTTCCACTTCGTTCCCAACGAGGAGTGTAATTGCAGCGAGTGCCATTTCATGAAGAAGAACACGCTCGAGAAGCTGCGCGACTGCCTCCGCGACCTCAAGCCCCGAGTCGAGGTGCCCGCCGAAACCGCGCGCCGCGCCCTGGCGCCGCTGGAGCGCATGCTCGCGGTCAGGTGAGGGGCGAGGCGCGCCGGATCGCCGTACAATAAGAAGTCTCGCATGCGCATCGCGCTAGCTCAGATCAACACCACCGTTGGAGACCTGGAAGGAAACCTGGAACTGATGCTGGAGGCCGCGCGGCGCGGCGCGGCCGCCGGCGCCGGCCTAGTCGTCTTCCCCGAACTGAGCCTCATCGGCTATCCGCCCCGCGACCTGGTCGAGAAGGCCAGCCTCCTGGAGCGGACCGAGGAGCAGCTACAGAGGCTGGCCAGGGAGTCGGCGGGGATTGGTCCGGCCCTGGTCTGCGGCTACGTGGGCCGCTCGGCCGCGCCGGCCGGCAAGGCGGCGACCAACAGCGCGGCCGTCGTGGACGGCGGCAAGGTGCTGTTCCGGCAGAACAAGATGCTGTTGCCGACCTATGACGTGTTTGACGAGGCCCGCTACTTCCTGCCCGCCGAGCAGCAATCGCTGTGCGAGATCCGCGGAATGAGGGTGGCGCTCACCATCTGCGAAGACTCCTGGAACGACAAGCAATACTGGGAGCGCCGCCTCTACCGGCGTGATCCGGTGGACGAACTGGCCGCGCAGGGTGCGCAACTGCTGGTCAGCATCAACGCCTCTCCCTATTACATGGGGAAGCGCGCCTTGCGCCGCGGGATATTCGCTGCTTCGGTCCGCCGCCACCGCCGGCCTCTGGTGTACGTCAACCAGGTAGGCGGCAACGACCAGCTGGTGTTCGACGGCTCCAGCTTCGCCATGGACGCGCAAGCCCGCGTGATAGCGTCGGCTGCGTCGTTTGCCGAGGACCTGGTATGCGTGGACGTGGACGGCGGCGCCGGAGACATGCGCGAGAACCTGGCCGACGAGCGCGAGGCCGCCTACGAGGCGCTGGTGCTGGGCACGCGGGACTACATCCGCAAGTGCGGCTTCAGCAGGGTGCTGCTGGGGATGAGCGGCGGAATCGACTCGTCGCTGGCCGCCGTCATCGCCGCCGACGCCGTCGGTGCGGAGAACGTGGTGGGCGTTGCCATGCCTGGCCCCTACTCTTCGGATGCCAGCCTCGCCGACGCCCGCGCGATGGCCGGGAATCTCGGAATTCGTTTCGAGGTGATCCCGATAGACAAAGCCTATCAGGTGTTCCTGGCGAGCCTGGAGCCGCTGTTTGCCGGCGCTCCCCAGGATGTGACCGAGGAGAACCTGCAAGCCCGCCTGCGAGGGGTCACGCTCATGGCGCTCTCGAACAAGTGGGGCGCGCTGGTGCTGACCACCGGCAACAAGAGCGAACTGGCGGTTGGTTACTGCACGCTTTACGGCGACATGATCGGAGGGCTGGCGGTAATCAGCGACGTGCCCAAGACCCTGGTGTATGAACTGGCCCGCGTGGCCAACCGCCGGCATCCGGGAGCCATACCGGAGAGCGTGTTCACCAAGCCGCCGTCGGCCGAGTTGCGTCCCAACCAGAAGGACACCGACTCGCTGCCAAGCTACGAGGTCCTTGACGCGATTCTTCGCGCCTATGTCGAGGAGAACCTCAGCCCTGCCGAGATCGCCGCCGGACAAGGCGTGCCCCTGAGCCTGGTCCGCGACATCGTGAACAAAGTGGACCGCAACGAGTACAAGCGCCAGCAGGCCGCGCCGGGTTTGAAGGTCACCAGCAAGGCGTTCGGCATCGGCCGCCGGTTCCCGATCGCCCAGAGGTTTTTCGAATGAGGCGGCGCACCGCGGGTTGCGCCTTCATCTTCGTCGCGCTGCTGCTCTCGCAGACCGCTCCCGTCTACCTTCCGAACGGCTGGCGGGCCAGCCCCGCCGGCCAGGAAGCGGAGGTGGGCCCGCTGCCTCTCTCCGCGGTCCTGTCTCCCGATGGAAGACGGATGCTTGTGCTCAGCTCGGGGTTCGACCCTCCGTCGATTGCGGTGATCGACACGGCAGGACGGCGGGTTCTGAGCCGCACGCCCGCCGGCCCGGACGCCTGGCTCGGCCTGGCCTTCTCCCCGAAGGGCGACCGGGTCTACGTGGGGGGCGGGGCCGAAGCGGCAGTGCGGGAGTACGTCTTCGACGGCGCCAGGCTGACCCCCGAGCGGTCTTTCCCGGTAGCCGAGCCGGCCAGGAGGACCAGCCGCGACTTTGTGGGGGATGTCGCCTTCTCTCCGGACGGCCGGCTGCTGTATGCGGTCGAGTTGTACCAGAACTCGGTGGCCGTGATCAATCCGCAGTCCGGCAGGGTGATCGACCGCTTCAAGACCGGCCGCCGGCCCTATCGCATCATGTTCCACCCCGGCGGCAGGTGGTTTTTCGTTTCGGCCTGGGCCGACGGCATGGTGTTGCAGCACGAAACCGATACCGGCAAGCTGGTCCGCAGGTATTTGCTGGCCGCGCATCCCACCGATATGATCTGGGTGCCTGGCAGACCGAAACCCGGGCTGGAGGGCGAAACCAGCCCTTACGTGTCGCGGATCTTCGTTACAGTGTCCAACACCAACAGCGTGCGCGTCCTTGGGGTGACTGAGGCGGGCGATATACGCCCGGCCGAGTCTATCAACCTGGCCATGTGGCCGTTGCAGCCCGCCGGCATGACGCCAAGCGCCCTGGCTTACAGCGCGGCCGAGCGCCGTCTCTACGTGGCCTGCTCCGACGAGAACGCCGTGGCCGTGGTGGACGTCTCCGAGAACAGGAGCACGGTCCTGGGCTACATTCCGGCTGGCCCGTATCCCACCGCGGCCCGTGTGCTGCCGGACGGGTGGCTCGCCATACTGGCCGCCGGCGGGTCGGCGCGGTTCGTTGAATCTCCCGGCCCTGACGCCCTGGCCGGCTACACCAGGGTGGTGCGCGAAAACAGCCCTTACAGCGACAGGAGGCTTGAGAACGCCGGCACGGGAGAAGGCAATCCGGTTCCTTCATGGCCCGCCGATCCGACTCCCATCCAGCATGTCGTGTACGTCCTGGCCGACCAGGGCTGGACCTACGACCAGGTGTTCGGGGATCTTCCGAAGGGCAAGGGCGACCGGTCGCTTGTCCGCTACGGGGAGGAAGCAACGCCGAACTTGCGCGCGCTGGCGCGCGAGTTCGTCCTGGTGGACAACTTCCGTGTGATCGGCGAAGCGCTGGAGGACGGCTACAATTGGTCGGTGGCCGCCATCGCTCCCGATTATGTGCGCAGACTCTGGCCGGGCAGCGCCGCCGGCCGGCGCCGCTGGAACATCTTCGATGAGACCGAACCCGCGGCGACCCCTCCGGCCGGCTACCTCTGGACCAACGCCCGGGCGGCCGAGATTCCCTTCGCTGTCTACTCCTCCAACCGTCCGAGCGCCGGGCAGGCGGCGGCCTTCCTGAACGACCTGGCGCGCTTCGAGAAGTCCGGCGATATGCCGCGGCTGGTCTTCGTGAGGTTCACAAGCGGCGCCGCCTCAGACAACGATCGCGCTTTAGGCGCGCTGGTGGCCGGTCTTGCCAGGAGCCGCTTCTGGCCGCGGACGGCGATCTTCATGACCGTCGCGCACACCGGCGGCGGCGCCGACCATGTGGACCCGCATCGCGCTCCCGCCCTGGTCGTTTCGCCTTACGTGAAGCGGGGCATGGTGGACAGCACGTCCTACAACACCGCCTCGATGCTGCGCACCATCGGACTCATCGCGGGTCTCCAGCCCATGACGCAGTTTGACGCCGCGGCGCGTCCCATGTCCGCCTGCTTCCAGGCCAAACCCGACCCGTCGCCGCCGGGCGGACCGCGCAGGTAGCCCCATGCCGAAGATCCACCTGTGCGTTCTCTGGCACATGCACCAGCCCTTCTATAAGGACCTCGTCTCGGGCGAGTACAAACTGCCCTGGACGCGGCTCCACGCGCTCAAGGACTATCGCGGCATGGTGCGCGTGCTCGAGGATTTCCCCGAGGTGCATCAGACTTTCAACGTGGTGCCCTCCATGATGGTGCAGGTGGAAGAGTATGCCGCCGGGCGCGCCTCGGACCCGTTTCTTAAATGCGCCCTGAAGCCCTCCGAAGAACTCGCCGAGAGCGAGCAGGCTTTCATCCTCCGCTACTTCTTCCAGGCCGACCACGGCCGCATGATCTCCCGCTATCCGCGTTACGCGGAGCTGTACGACGTCTGGAGAACCGCCGACCGCAACGTGACGCGCGCCAGGCGCATGCTGGGCGCGCAGGCCTTCCGCGATCTTCAGGTGCTTTCGCAACTTGTCTGGTTCGACGAGGACAGCGTGCGCGGCGACGCTGAAGTGCGGGAACTGGCGCTGAAGGGACGCGGCTACTCGCTGGAGGACCAGGCGCTGCTGGGCCGCAAGCAGAACGAGTTTCTGGCGACGGTTATGCCCGCCTACCGCGAATTCGCGGCCCGCGGGCAGATCGAGGTTTCGACCACGCCGTTCTACCACCCCATTCTGCCGCTTATCTGCGACTCCGACATCGCGCGCGTCTCCCATCCGGAGGTGGCGCTCCCCAGCCGGTTCAGCTACCCGCAGGACGCCCGCCGCCAGCTGGAGCGGGCGCGCGCTTACATGCGGGAGAAGTTCGGTTGCGAAACGGCGGGCCTGTGGCCCTCGGAAGGGTCGGTTTCCGATGAGGTGCTGGCGCTGGCCAGTGAACTGGGATTCCAGTGGGCGGCCACCGACAGCGGGGTGCTCGCCAGAACACTGGGGGCGCCCGCCGGCCCCGCCGAGACATACAGGCCGTACGTCTGGCGCAGCGGCGGACGGGAGATACGCCTGTTGTTCCGGGATCACTTCCTGAGCGACCTGGTGGGCTTCGTCTACTCCCGGATGGGCGCCGCCGAGGCCGCCTCGGACCTGCTGGGCCGTATCCACGAGAACTGCCGGCCCATTCTGGCCTCCGGACGCGACGCGCTCGTCCCAATCATTCTGGACGGGGAAAACGCCTGGGAATACTACGAGCAAAACGGGCGCCCCTTCCTGCGGGAACTGTACAGGCGCATTTCGGAGGACCCCGGGATTGTCGCGCTCACCGTGAGCGAGGCGCTGGCGCGGAGCGAGCCGGAACCCCTCGGGCACATCTTCCCGGCTTCCTGGATCAACGCGAATTTCGACATCTGGATAGGCGACGCCGAGGACAACCAGGCGTGGGAGTGCCTGCTGGCGGCGCGGCGCACCTACGAACGCGTCGCCTCGTCAGCGGAGGCTGCCAGCCCGAGCCGCGAGAATCTTGAACTCGCGCTCGAGGAACTGCTCATCGCCGAGGGCAGCGACTGGTGCTGGTGGTACGGCCCCCAGCACGACTCGGCCAACCGGCCGGAGTTCGACCAGCTCTACCGGGACCACCTGTCCAACGTGTATCGTGCCCTGGGGCTGGCCCCACCCGAACAGTTGTCGCGCCCGATCCTGCGGGTCCCGGTGCGTGAGTTTCACGAGGCGCCGAGCGGTCCGATCCAGCCGGCAATCGACGGCGAGGTAACCTCATTCTTCGAGTGGCTGGGCGCCGGCGTGTACCGCGTGGACGCGCGCAGCGGCGCCATGCACGGGCGCGCGCCGCTGGCCAGGGAGTTGCGCTACGGCCACGATGCTTCGAGCCTCTACCTGAGGCTGGACTTCGAGCCCCACGCGCTGGAGGCGCTATCCGGGATGGAGGTGCGGATCACTGTGGCTGCCGAGCCCGGGGCCGCCCGCCCGGTCCGGCTCCGCCTCAGCGAGGGTGGCGGGGTCGGTTGCGAGCCGCCGGAGGTCTCGGCGGCGTTCCGCAGGATCCTGGAAGTGCGGCTTCCCTACGCGGCCCTGGGGATCGCTCCGGGCCAGCCGGCGAACTTCCAGGTGTCGCTCTGGCAGCAGGGCCTGCCCATGGGTTACCTGCCCGCGCAGGGACGTCTCGAGTGCGGAACCGCCGCGCCGGCCGGTTGGCACGGGTGAGGTTGCGGCGCTCCGCTATCAGGCTTTCGCCAGTGAGTTGAGCCGGAGCGAGAGCCTGGACTTGTAGCGGGAAGCCGTGTTCTTCTTTATTATGCCCCATTTGACCGCCCGGTCGATCATGGTGAAGGTCTTTGGCAGCGCGGTCTTGGCGGCTGCCAGGTCGTCCTTCTCCAACAGGCGGCGAAAAGCGCGCACGGTGTGGCGAAGGCGCGACTTGCGCATGACGTTGATCGCAGTGCGGCGCTTGGCGCGCCGGTCGCGTTTGATCGCGGAAAAAGTATTGGCCATCTAGGCGAAACACACTCCTCAGAAGTCGTTCTAAATCAAAGAATAACCCAGCCTCCCGGCCTCGGTCAACCACACTCGGTCGGGCTGGGACGCACCCGGCCGCTGCCTTCGCGGATCTGCTCCAGCATGCTCTTGACAGTCACCGAGGCGGGGTCGAAGCCCCGCGCTGCCACCGCCCTGCGGATCTCCTCCAGGCGTGAAGCGTAAGCGGGAAACTCGACCGTCGCCACAGGCTGGGCTGCGCTGTGGCGAATCTGCGGGTTCACGGGGAAGGGGAGTTCCGCCAGCGTCTCCAGCAACCGCTCCAAAAACCGCGGGTCGGCGGCGATGGAGACCGATTCCAGTTCTCCCTCGGCGCCCACCAGCGAGGGACGCTTCCCTGAGTAAGTTTTAGGCCGAACGTTCATAGGTCCTCCGTTGGCCGCAACCGGCTCAAGAAACGAAAAACCCGCGGCGCTTCGCCACGGGTTCAAGCCTTGTCATTCCGGTTCGCCTTTAGCACTTTTTTACGTGGTTGCAATTAGCCAGACCCCTCGGGCCCCTAAATCGATCCACGTGACTTCACACTACCACCGCTGCCGGAGAAAAGCAATTCCACGACGTTCTCAATTGCGTCCGGCTTGGCGGCGCAGCAGCCTGAGCGAACCCACCGATTGCCTCGGGCGGGTGGTCGGCGACCTCGTTCTGCAATCGGCGAAAGGGGCGAAAAGCGCGTCCATCAAGATGAGCGATTACGGCTTCCCCACTTTCCGCCGCGTGCGGCCTGTGACCACCGAAGACGTAAAGGCTCTCGATGACGAAGAGTAAGGTCCACCTGCTCGACTCCAACGTCCTCAGAGCGCTGGCGACTCCCGAGCACAGTCAGAACGCGCGCGCGGCGGAGTGGTTTCTCAAGGGGCGTCGGTTCGCGACTTGCCCCATCACCCAAGGCGCGCTCTTCCGTTTTCACCTGCGCGCCGGTGTGGAAGCGACTCAGGAATCCGCCAGGCTCCTGCTCGAATCGATTGCCTCACTCCCGCGACACGTGTTCTGGCCGGACGACGTTTCATGTCTCGACATGCCAACCACGGGAATCATCGGCCATAGGCAGGTCAACGACGCCTGCCTGGTGCTGCTGGCGGGGAAACACGGCGGTTCGTTAGCCACGATGGACCCCGCCTTGGCCGCGGTTCACCGGGGAACCACACTCCTCCCGTAGGTTCTCTCCGCGCTACGAACAGGCAAGGCGCCTCAGACGGCCGCCGGGCCGGCCGCCAGCTTGGAGCTGGGCGTCAACAGTCCGCGATGAGTGACCTCCGCCTCAGGCGCCCGTTGCGCGGGAGAAAATCAATCCCTCCACGTTCTCGATCACATCGGGCTTGGCGGCGTTCTCGAACTTGCAGTTGACGATGCGCACGTTGCGTATCGGCGCGTGCTTGTAGCCGCGCAGGTAGAGCGCGTAGGTGCTCTTGCCGGACGTCACGTTGCGCATCTCGATGTCTCGCACCACCGGCGGGTACCGCCCCTTGTCGCCCTCCTCGTAGAACAGATCGACGTGCAGCACGGCGTCGGCCACCTGGCCCACGGTGACGTTGCGCATGTAGATGCGCTCGATAACGCCCCCGCGCACCGAGTTGGTCTTGAAACGCAGGGCCCGGTCCAGGTTGGGGCTGTCCATGCGGCAGTTCTCGGCGAAGACGTTTCGCACGTCGCCGGACGCCTCGCTGCCGACGGTGACCCCGCCGTGGCCTTCCTTCATCTGGCAGCCCCGGATGACGATGTTCTCCGACGGAGTCGCCAGGCGGCGGCCGTCCCTGTTGCGCCCGCTCTTTATGGCGATGCAGTCGTCGCCGGTGTCGAACAGGCAATCCTCGATCAGCACGTCCCGGCAGGATTCCGGATTGCAGCCGTCGTTGTTCGGGCCGTGGCTGATAACCTTCATGCGCCGCACCACCACGTTCGACGAAAGCACGGGGTGAACCAGCCACATGGGCGCGGAGTGGAACGTGACGTCCTCCACCAGCACGCCTTCGCACCGGTAGGGCTGCACGAAGTTCGGCCGCAGGAACGCGCCCTCACCCATGATGCGCTCGCTCACCGGCACGTCCTTCTCCCCCATCTCGAACAGCGCGGCGCGGGCCTTGCGTTCGGAGGGATCGCCCTCCCTCCAGCCGTACTCGGCTCTGCCTTTCCAGCCCCACCAATGCCGGTTATCCGCCTGGCCCTCCAGCGTGCCGCGCCCGGTGAGCGCGATGTTCTTCTCGCCGTATGCGTAGATCAGCGGCGAGTAGTTCATGCACTCAACCCCCTCCCACCGGGTGAGAACCACGGGCAGGTAATGGCGCGGGTCCTGGCTGAAGCGCAGCGTGGCGCCCTCCGAGACGTGCAGATCCACATTGCTCCGCAGACGTATGGCTCCGCTGAGGAAGTTCCCGGCCGGGATCACAACGCGCCCGCCGCCCGAGCGCGTGCATTCGTCTATGGCGCGCGCGATGGCCTGAGTGCAGTCCGTCTTCCCGTCGTCGCGTGCGCCGTAGCCGGTGATGACGAACTCGCGCGCAGGGAAGCGCGGCGGCTTGATCCGGCTCAGAATGGATGGAACCTGGTCCCAGGGATCGGCAGCGCCAGGCAGCGGCAGCGCCAGCGCGCCGAGACCCGCCGCCCGGATGAACGCGCGGCGATCGAGCTCAAGTCTGCTACCAGTAGGCACGTCCGTATTCTACCTTTCGGACGATGCCCGAGAGTAGGCCTTGACATTCGCGACATCTAAATGATATCATTTTGATGTCATGACTGAGACTCGGATGTTCCAAGAAAGGGTTTTGCGCGGTTTTTCAGGATGGCTGCTGTTGTTCATACTGATACTGCTCGGGGCAGCCTCGCTCTACATGGCCGTGGATGCGGCCAGGGGGGATCGCCACGGAATCATGCTGGCGTGGTTCGGGGTTCTGGCCGTCGACTGCGTCTGTTTCGGCGGACTCACGGTGGTGAATCCGAACGAGGCGCGGGTGGTTCTGCTCTTCGGCCGTTACAAAGGAAGCCTGAAGGAGATGGGTTTCTGGTGGGTGAATCCCCTGACCTCGCGGCGCCGGGTGTCGCTGCGGGTCCGCAACTTTGAGAGCGGCAAGCTGAAGGTAAACGATCACGACGGCAATCCCATCGAGATAGCGGCGGTGGTGGTCTGGAAGGTGGTGGACACGGCCGAGGCCATGTTCAACGTCGACGACTACGAGCAGTTCGTCCACGTGCAGAGCGAGGCCGCGGTGCGGAGCCTGGCCACGTCGTATCCCTACGACGCTCACGACACCGGCCAGCTTTCGCTTCGTCTTTCGGCGGGTGAGATCAGCGACCGCCTGCAGCACGAGATACAGGACCGTCTGGCCAAGGCCGGCATCGAGGTGATCGAGGCGCGCATCAGCCACCTGGCCTATGCGCCGGAGATCGCCAACGCCATGCTGCGGCGCCAGCAGGCCAGCGCCGTCATCGCCGCGCGGCAGAAGATCGTCGAAGGCGCGGTGGGCATGGTCGAGATGGCCCTGGAGAGCCTCAGCCGGAAGCAGGTTGTGCTGCTGGACGAAGAGCGCAAGGCGGCCATGGTGAGCAACCTGCTTGTGGTTCTGTGCGGCGAGCAGAACGCACAGCCAGTGGTGAATGCCGGCACGCTGTACCAGTAGGCAATAGGGCGTTGTGGCGGACCGGAAACCATTTCTGCTCCGGCTGGACCCGGCGACGCACCAGGCGCTCGAGCGCTGGGCGGACTCCGAGCTGCGCAGCCTGAACGCGCAGATCGAGTATCTGCTGCGCGAGGCGCTGCGCCGCGCGGGCCGCCTGCCGGGCCAGGACCGGCCACAGCCAGGGGAGCCGCAATGACGGAGCGGGAGAGACTGCGGAAGTTGCAGGAGAGCTGGACGCCGCCGCCGGAACTGGCGCGCGGCCGGGGCCGTCCGTGCCGGTATACCGGCGCCGGGCTGGCGCTGTGGGCGCTGGCGGGGCTCCTGCTTGCTGGCGGGCTTGCCTTCGGGACGGGGCTCTATGTGAAGGCTGAGAGCGACCAGCGGCGCGCCGCTGCGCTGGCGGAGGCCACCGGCAGAGCAGAGGCGCGGATCACCAGGCTGTGGCGGCGCGGGAGCGGCAACGACAGGCGGTACTTTGCAAGCTACGAGTTCGCCCGCGGCGGCCAGACGTACAGCCGGACCGCGCGGCTTTCGCGCGGCGAATGGAACGGCCTCAAAGAGGGTGAACTGCGCGAAGTCCGCTACGTCGAATCCACTCCCGCGCTGAGCCTGCTGGAGGGTCTGGAGCGGGCCGGCGGCACGCCCGGATGGCTGGCGCCCATCCTCACGGCGGTCCTGGCGGCTGTGGCGGTGCTGATAGCGCGCGACCTCGTCAGAAAACGCCGTCTGGCAGAGGATGGCCGCCCGGCCGCCGGCATGGTGACGAAGCTTGGCGCCAGGTCAGAGAAGGGCCGCGTGGTTCACTACAGCTTTCTCACTCTGGGTGGCGCCCTGGCCGGGGGGAAGTACGGCCCGGTTCCCAACAAGTCGGCGCCGGAACTGGGGACGCCGGTCACCGTAGTCTACGACCCCGACAACCCCGCCTATAACCGCCGCTACCCGCTCTCGGTGGTGACCGCGAAGCAATGAGGTGGCGGTCCGCGCCCGGGCCTGGCGCCGAACCGCGAGCGTGAGCGGGCGGAGGAAGATCCGCTAGAATGGAGGGCAGGAAGTGGGCCTTTCATGCGTTTTCTAGCCAGCCTGCTGGCCGCGGCGTCGCTGCACGCCCAGGGCGGCTTTTACCCGCTGGCTCAGGTGCGGCCGGGGATGCAGGCCGTCGGGAGGACGGTCTTCAGCGGCAGCGCCGTTGAGGAGTTTCAGGTAGCCATACTGGGCGTGCTTGAGAACGCTGGTCCCGGGCAGTCTTTGATCCTGGCCAGGCTTTCCGGCGGCCCCCTGGACTCCACCGGCGTGCTGCAAGGCATGAGCGGTAGCCCGGTCTACATCGGCGGGCGTCTGCTTGGCGCGGTGGCCATGACCTTCGCCTACTCCAAAGAGCCGGTGGCGGCCATACGCCCCATTCAGGAGATGATCGACGCCGCCGGCGCCGCGCCCGGCCGGCGGCAGGTTGCCCGCCGCTCTCTATCCGATACGGATCTGACTCAGGGCCTCGGCCATGCCGGGAGCATAGCCGTGGGCGGCGCGCGGCTGACGGACATCGCCACGCCGGTCTCCTTCGGCGGCTTTACCCGCAACGCCGTCGAGCAGGTGGCGGCGCGCCTCCGGACGCTCGGCCTGGAGCCGCAGCAGGGAATCTCCGGCGGCGGCCGGCTCCCGCCGGGCTTCGGCGACTTCGCCTCGCTCCAGCCCGGCTCCATGATAAGCGTGCAACTGATGACCGGCGACATGACAGTGGCCGCCGAAGGGACCGTCACTTACATCGACGGGCGGCGGGTCTATGCCTTCGGGCACCGGCTTCTTTCCCTGGGCGCCACCGAAATCCCGTTCGCCAGCGCCGAGGTGCTGGCGCTTGTTCCCAATCTGCAAACCTCCTTCAAAATTTCCAGGCCGCGGGAATGGATGGGGGCCATCCTGTCCGACGGCAGCACGGGCGTGGCGGGAGAACTGGGCCGGCGGGCGGCCATGATCCCCCTCACCATCTCGGTTACCTCGCACGGAGGTTCCACCCGGCGACAGACATACGAAATGGAGATGATAGGCGACAGCGTGCTTTCGCCGCTGCTGGTCCAGATGGCGCTGGCCTCGACTGTTGAGGCCACAGAGAGGAGCGTGGGTGACGCCACGCTCGCCATACGGGGCGAGATCCAGTTTCAGGGAAGTCCGACGCCGCTGCGCGTGAGCAATGCCTATGCCGGCGACTTGAACCTGCCGCAGGTGGCCTCGATGGGCGCCGCCAGCCCGCTGGCCTACGCTCTTCAGAGCGGGTTTGAGAGCCTGCGGCTGAAGGGTGTATCGCTCGAAGTCGACTTCCATGCCGAGCGGCGTCAGGCGCAGATCGACCAGGCGTGGACGTCGCGGCGCGTGGTGCGTCCCGGGGAGGCGGTCGAGCTGAACGTGGTGTTCGCCAGCCCCAACGGCGTGGAGACCAGCCGCAAAGTCTCCTACCAGGTGCCCGTCGGCGCGCTCGCGGGACCGCTGTATTTCACCGTCGCCGACGGCAGCACGACCAACATGACCGAGTACCGGCAGACGCTGTCAGCCACGCCCCGCACGCCCGCCCAGCTGGTCTCTTTTCTGAATTCACTGCGGGACAACACGCGCGCGTATGTCCGGGTATGGCGCGCGGAGGCGGACTACGACATCGAGGGCCAGAACCTGCCCGCCCCGCCGCCTTCCGTCGGGCAAATACTGGCGCGCTCGCAGGCCGGCATGGGCCAGACGGGGCAAGCCAGAAACTCGAAGATCGGCGAGCTCGAGATCAGCACCGGAGGCATGGTGGTTTCCGGCTCCAAGACGGTGCAGGTGGAGATCAAGGAATGAAACGCTGGTTGACGCCGCTGCTTCTCACGCTGGCCGCCTGGCCGGCGCACCCAGCGGGCACCGCCACATGGGAGATGAACAATTACCGGGACTTCGTGCTGGGGCGGTTTGCGGGCGTCTCTCTCGACCGGGATGGACGGCTTCGGCTCGCTCCGAAGCTCGATACGCTGTTCAGCTCGGACCAGCCCGTAATCTGGAGCGTGGCTCAGGCCAACGACGGCACGCTGTACGCCGGCACCGGCCACCGCGGCCGGCTGTTCAGGATAGACCGGGCGGGGAAGGGCGAGCTGCTGTGGACCGCCGACCAGCCGGAGATCTTCGCCGTGGCCCTGGACCCCAAGGGCGTGCTGTACGCCGCCACCTCCCCCAACGGCAGTGTCTACCGCATCCAGGATGGACAAGCGGCCGAGTTCTTCTCTCCCAGGGCCGCCTACATCTGGTCCCTGGTGTTTGCGCCTGACGGCACGTTGTACGTCGGCACCGGAGATCGTGGTGTCATCTACCGGGTGGACAGGTCGGGTAAAGGCGAAGTCTACTACGAGACTGGCCAGTCACACGTGACCTCAATGGCTCTGGACGGACGGAGCCGGCTGCTGGCCGGCACCGAGCCGAACGGAATCCTGTACCGCATTGAGACCAGCGACCGGGCCTTCGTACTGTACGACGCCGCCCTGCCCGAGATCCGGGCCATCCGGGTGGCCGGCAACGGCGTGGTCTACGCCGCTGCGCAGGGAGGCGCGAGCATGCGCCGCGCCCTGGCGCCCTCCCCGGCCTTTCCGGCCGCGCCCGCGGCGGTTCCGCTGGCGGGACCGTCCGCGACGATCACGGTAACCGAAGAGGCCGCCCAGGGAGGCATCGACCTGAAGCCCCGGGCTGATGCCGCCAGGCCCGCCGCTGCCCCGGCGCCTCAGGTCACGGCTCAGTTTGCGCCCGTCTCCGATTTTCCGGGCGTGGAGAGGTCCGCGCTCTATAAGATCTCGCCCGATAACACGGTCGAGACAATCTGGAGCTCCAAGGAAGAGAACCTGTACGACCTGTTGCAGTCCGGGGACGAGATCGTCTTTTCCACCGACTCGCTGGGCCGCATCTATCGCCTGGCTCCGGACGGCAAAGTGACGCTGCTGGCGCAGACCAACGAGGGCGAGGCAACACGTCTGCTGCAAGGGTCTTCGGGTCTTCTGGCAGCCACGGCGGACCAGGGCAAGATCTTCCTCATGGGAAAGGACCTGGGCGCGAGCGGGTGGTTCGAATCTCCGGTGCATGACGCGGGGAACGTGGCCCGGTGGGGCCGGTTGAGCTGGTTGAACGAGAGTTGCTCGGGCTGCCGGTTGCAATTCCGCACGCGCGCCGGCAACTCCATGCGGCCGGACCGAACCTGGAGCGCCTGGTCGGCGCCGCTGTCAGATGCGGGCGGCTCCCAGGTGGCCAGCCCCAATGCGCGCTACATTCAATGGCGGGCCGAGTTCACGGGCGCCGGCGGCAACACCCCGATTCTCGACAGCGCCACTCTGGCCTATCTCCCGCAGAACACCCCGCCTGTGGTGCGGAACATCAGTGTGTCGACGCAGTTCGCCCCCGCCTCGCCGCGGCCGCCCGCGGCGCAGTCGGTATCCAGTTCGTACAGCATCACCGTCAGCGACACCGGCGATTCAGGCCCGGCGACCTCGGCCGGAACCCCCACCCAGCCCGTCGCGCGCGGCAGCGTGCGCAACCTGGTCATCATGTGGCAGGCAGAGGACCCCGACAACGACCGCCTCGCCTTCACGCTCCAGTTCCGGGGCGAGGGCGAGCGGGAATGGAAACTGCTGAAGTCGAACCTGGGCGAAGCCGCCTTCACGGTGGATGCGGACGTGCTAGCTGACGGGAAGTACTTCTTCCGCGTCATCGCCAGCGACATGGCCAGCAATCCGGCCTCCACCGCCCGGGAAGCGGAACTGATCAGCCCGCCCGTTCTGGTGGACAACACGCCTCCGCTGGTCACCGCCGGCGCCGTGAAGCGTTCGGGGACCGGAGTCGAGATCGCCTTCGATGCGGCCGACGCCGCCAGCATGTTGCGCCGGGCAGAGTACTCGGTCAACGCCGGGCCGTGGACGCCGGCCGAGGCCTCCGACGGGATACTCGATTCGCTGAGGGAGCGGATCATCGTCCGGCTGGAGGGCGTGGCGGCGGGAGAGCACCTGGTCGTGTTGCGTGCGTACGACTCGGCGGAGAACGCCGGGCTGGCCAAGGTGGTACTGAAATAGGCATGCCCGCCGGCGCTGCCGTGGATTCCGGTTCCTGGTATCACAGCTTCGATCTGCCGGGCGGCGAGCGGATTGAGGGGCATGTCAGCCTGGAGACTCTGCGCGCCCGCTACGCCCGTTTTCCCATCCCGGAGGACCTGGCGGGAAAGCGCGTGCTGGACATCGGCGCCTGGGACGGCTGGTTCACGTTCGAGGCCGAGCGCCGCGGGGCCGCAGTGACAGCCGTAGACTGCGTCGAGCTTGAGAGCTTCCGCCGGATTCACGCCCGGCTGGGGTCGCGGGCAGGCTATCACGTTTGCGAAGTGTACGAGCTGGCGGCAGCCGGCCTCGGACGCTTCGATTACGTCTTCTTCCTGGGCGTGCTCTACCACCTGAAGCACCCGCTGCTGGGGCTGGAGACCGTCTGCGCGCTGACGACGGAGACCGCCCTGGTGGACAGCTTCGTCACCGATGGGGACACCTGGCAGCAGCACGCCGGCCAGATCCCCACCATGCAGTTCTACGAGACCGATGAGCTGGAGGGGCGGCTCGACAACTGGCACGGCCCGAGCGTCTCCTGTCTGACGGCCATGTGCCGCGCCGCCGGCTTCGCCAGGGTAGAGCTGCTGCACGCCGGGGGCGACCGCGCCACAGTGGCCTGCCACCGCCGCTGGGAACCGCCCCCGGAGGCTGGGACCGAGCCGGCCCCGGAACTGATCACGGCCGTGAACCATATGGACTTCGGCGTGAACTTCACCACCCGCCGGGATCAGCACCTCACCTGTTGGTTTAATTCTGGCCGGAAAGATATAGACCGTAAAGAGCTTCGTCTTGATGTAGCCGGGTTCGGCGCGCCTGCCCTTTACCTGCGCCGCGAACTGGGGGAGCGATGGGTTGCGAACTTCCGCCTGCCGCCCGGCCTGGAGCCCGGATGGAAGGACGTCCGCCTGCGGCTGGCCGGGAGCGGCTTCGGAGCGCCCGCCAGGGTCGCCGTGGACCTTCCACTGGAGGCGGGGCGCCTGGTGATCCGGGATGTCTGCGGCGGCCACTCCTGGAGCCAGGACCGGCTACAAGAGGCTGACCAGGGGAGGCTTAGCCTGTGGGTAGCGGGGCTGCCAGATAACGCGGATCGCGCCAACGTACGGGTGTGGCTGGGCGGCAGCAAGCTGACCGTGGAGTACCTGGGCGCCCAGGACCCCTCCGGGTTCCGCCAGGTCAATGCTTCATTGCCCGGGGCCTTTGCGCCCGGCGACCATCAGCTCCGGGTGGCTTGCGGTGCGGCGGCCGCGGACCACCCGCGCCGCATACGAGTGGGATAAAGGCTGCGGACTTGAGATGAACTGTAGTTTGTTTTCAATCACTTAAGGTGCCACAAGAAACGAAAATGCCCACCCTCTCGGGGGTGGGCATTTTCAACCGCCCTGTCTTACCAGGGTGATGTTCAATGGGAGAATCAGGCCCGACGGAAACGCAACCATCAGAACCCGTGCTTGGATCTTATTTCTTACTGGCCTTCAAGTCAAGCGCAAAAGCAGAATAAAAGTACCACCCCACAAGCCCATCAGCGGCAAAGGCTTATGAAATGGCCCAAGCCGGCCGCACCGGGGATGCGGCCTGAAAGGGGCACGTTTTCAGACTGCCATTTTGGTTTTAATTGACTGCAAATAGGACAGTTATCTCTTGTCGAGGTGCAGAAGAATCATGGGCTCTTCGTCGACCCAGCCCTTGAAGTACCGGCGGGCGATCAGGCGCACGCCACCCAAGGCCAGGCCTGCCGCCAGGCAGAACAGCAGGAGCACTCCGGCCAGCAGCAGGACGTTCAGAATGAGGTTGGCGACGTTGTCCCGGCCCGTGGGCATCCGCTCGCTCCAGGTGATGGTGGCCTGATACTGAACCCTCGCCAGCAGCCGCTGCGCTTCGTCTGGATCGGAAGGGGACAGGATGACGGCGACCAGCGGCCCGGTGCGCTTCACAACCGCGCCCGGCAGTTCCCCGAAGGCAGCCTCGCGCTCGCGCGCCAGATTCGGCGTGGGGTAGGAGAAGATGCCCAGGGTGAGATCGCCGCCCTTGGCGGAGAACCGGGCGAACCGTCCCTCGGTTCCCAGGTGAAACGCGGCGACCGACGGCGGTATGCGCTTCTCGACAAGGGCGAGCGAGGCGGGACCAAGCACGTAGCGCTCCGAGTTAGCGACGCGGTTGGCGGCGGGCATGTAACCGGGCAGCGTCGGCAGCGCGCTCTGGTCCACCAGCGGCAGGGTCTCCAGCAAGGGCGCCAGCGCATCGCCGTCCGGCTTCCACCCGCCGAAGCCCAGCAGATAATTGTGGAACGCGACAAGAAGAGTGGAAGGGGTCTCAACCGCGAGCGGCCCGACGGCGGAGGGCGTGGAGCCGGCCGGCCGCTGCCACTCGAAGGCGGCCATGGCTCCGGTGGGGTCCCGGAAGCGCCACGCGGAACCCGTGAACCGGCCCGACGGACCGGTGTAGTCGGCGGCCTCCGATTCCAGCAGCCCGTACTCCTGCCACACGCCGGCCTGCGTTACCGGAGCCGGCCTGGCCGCGCCGCGCGTGAAAGGCCCAAGCTGCTCCGGCCATATGGCCGCGCTCAGGGTTTGCTGAAGCGCGGATAGAAAGAAAACGACAACCGCTAAGCTCCGCAGCATTTTTTGTACTTCTTTCCGCTCCCGCACGGACAGGGGTCGTTGCGGCCGACCTTCTGGCCCTTGAGCACCGGCTGCTGCGCGGCGGCCGTGCCCGCGCCGGCGAATTGCAGCTCGGCCATCTCCCGGTCCTTCTTGCGATGTATGTTCCTGGTGAAATCCAGCATGGAGGCCTGCTCGGCGGCGCGCCGGGCGCCGCCGGAGACCGCCACCGTCTCGGGTGTCTCTTCCTCGGGCTCCTCGACCGGCTCGAAGGGCATGGCCATGCGGTCCACGGCCACCGGCTGGAGGAAGAACAGGTAACGCAGCGTTTCGTCCTCGATCCGGTCCATCATCTTCTGGAACAAGAGGAACGATTCCCTCTTGTACTCGACGAGCGGGTCCTTCTGGGCGTAGCCCCGCAACCCGATGCCTTCCTTGAGGTGGTCCATCGAGAGCAGGTGGTCCTTCCACTGGTCGTCGATCACGTTCAGCATGATCATGCGCTCGGTCTCGCGCATGGCGGCTTCTCCGACCATCGCCTCCTTCTCGTTGTATCTCTCAAACAGCCGCTCGCAGATCGTCTCTTCAATGTCGGCCGGCTTCTTATCCTCCAGCTCCTGCGTGTTGATCTTGACACCGAACTGGCTGAGAACATCGTTGCGCAGCGCCGGAATGTCCCACTCGGCGGGGTGGATGGCCTCCCCGCATCGCAGGTCGGCGGCGGCGCGGACGATGCCACGGACCATCTCCTGGATTCTGTCCTTCTGGTCCTTGCCTTCGAGCAGATCGCGGCGCATGCCGTAGATGGCCTTGCGCTGCTTGTTCATCACGTCGTCGTACTCGAGCAGGTGCTTGCGGGCCGCGAAGTTCTGGGCCTCGACGGCCTCCTGGGCCTTGGCTATGCGCCGCGTTATCAGCCGGGACTCGATGGGAACGTCTTCCTCCATGCCGAGGCGCAGCATGAGGTTCTGCATGCGTTCGCCGCCGAAGATGCGCAGCAGGTCGTCCTGGAGCGACAGGAAGAAGCGCGAACTGCCGGGGTCGCCCTGCCGGCCGGCGCGGCCGCGCAACTGGTTGTCGATGCGGCGCGACTCGTGGCGCTCGGTGCCCGTAATGTGCAGTCCGCCCAGGGCCACCACCTCGTCGTGCTCCCGGTCGGTCTCCGCCTTGTAGCGGGCGAAGGTCTCGTCCCACTTGGCGCGCGGCACCCGGTAGAACGCGCCCAAATGATAGAAGTAGTAAAACTGCTGGTCCGCGATGAAGGCTTCCTGGCCCTTGGGAAGCTGCTCGGCAGTCTTCTCCTTGAGGCAGGCGTCCTTGGCCATGAACTCCGGGTTGCCGCCCAGCAGGATGTCGGTGCCGCGGCCCGCCATGTTGGTGGACACCGTCACGCTGCCCCGCCGCCCGGCCTGAGCCACAATGTAAGCCTCGCGCTCATGGTTTTTTGCGTTGAGGATCTCGTGCTTGACCCCCGCGCGCTTGAGGATGGCGGAGAGTTTCTCCGACTTGGCGACCGAAATAGTGCCCACCAGCACCGGCTGGCCCCTCTCCTGGCACTCCTTGATTTCCTTGGCGGCGTTGCGGAACTTCTCCTCTTCGGTGCGGTAGACGATGTCCGCGTTCTCGATCCGGATGAGCGTACGGTTGGTGGGAATGACGGTGACGTCCAGGTTGTAAATCTTCTGGAACTCCGCGGCTTCCGTGTCCGCGGTGCCAGTCATGCCGGCCAGCTTCTTGTACATGCGGAAGTAGTTCTGGAACGTGATGGTGGCGAGCGTCTGGTTCTCGCGCTCGATCTTGACGCCCTCCTTGGCCTCGATGGCCTGGTGCAGCCCGTCGCTCCACCGGCGGCCCGGCATCAGGCGGCCGGTGAACTCGTCGACGATCACCACCTGCCCTTCCTGGATGACGTAGTCCTTGTCGCGGTGGAACATCACGTGGGCCTTGAGGGCCTGCTCGACGTGGTGCTTCCACTCGATGGTCTCCATGTCCCACAGGCTCGGCAGTCCCAGCAGGCGGGCGCACTTGTCGAAGCCCTCGTCGGTGAGCGCCACCGAGCGGTGCTTCTCCTCGACCGTGTAGTCGCCGGTGAAGTACTTCTCGCCAGGCTCCTTGCCCTGGATCACCTCGCCGCGGATCAGCTTGGGGATGATGCGGTTCACCTTGTAGTACTTGTCGGTGGATTCCTCGCTCGGACCGGAGATGATCAGCGGCGTGCGCGCCTCATCGATGAGGATGGAGTCCACCTCGTCGACGATGGCGAAGTGGTGCGACCGCTGCACGCAGTCCTGGAGCCGGAACTTCATGTTGTCGCGCAGGTAGTCGAAGCCGAACTCGTTGTTGGTGCCGTAGGTGA
>JBBITL010000059.1:0-28045 GCA_037440765.1 Solibacteraceae bacterium | reverse complement strand
CATATACGACCCGGGTCCAGACCAGCCCCATTACGGGCGTGAGCGCGGTCCAGGCGGCCGCCGACACCGGGGGAACTCACGAGAAGGTGGCCGACGGGGAGTACATCTACACCTTCCGGACCAGGCTGCCCTCCGGCTACGACCGCTCCGTCACCCACACAGTGGGGTTATACGGCAACCGGAACCTGACGGAGTTCGACCTGGGCATCAACCTGGCTGACACCACGTTCGACTTCGTCCCGGACGGGTCCCCTGTGACGGTCAGGCGCGACGTGATCAAGACCGCGACCTGCAACAAGTGCCACCAGGACCTGGCCCACCACGGCAACACCGGGCGCAAGAGCATGCCGGTATGCGTGCTCTGCCATCAGCCACAGACCGTCGACCCGGACACCGGACACACCCAGGATATGGTGGTGCTGACCCACAAGATACACATGGGCTCGCGCCTGCCGAGCGTGCGGGGCGGGAAGCCCTACGTGATCATCGGCCACCAGCAGTCTGTGCACGATTACTCCGACGTCGTGTTCCCGGCCGACGTCCGGCGCTGCACATTCTGCCACGAGCAGAACACGGGCGCGGCTCAGGCCATGGCATACCTGAAGCCCAGCCGGGCAGGCTGCGGCTCATGCCACGACAACGTGAACTTCGCCACCGGCGCCAACCACGCCAACCTCATCCAGATTTCCGACAACCAGTGCGCCAACTGCCACACGCCCGAGGGCGAGGTCGAATTCGACATCTCAGTGAAGGGCGCGCACGCGATCCCGGAGTTCTCCCAGAGCCTGGCGGGCATCATCTTCGACCTGCACAGCGTCACCGACACGGCGGCCGGCAGCCGTCCGCGGGTGACCTTCAGCATCAAGACCAAGGCGGGCACGCCTGTTACACCGGCCGAGATGACCCGGGTTGCGCTGGTGCTGGCCGGGCCGACTACCGATTACGCCGCCTACTGGTCCGAAGATCCCCGGACCAGGGCCGTCGCAAACACGGATGGAACCTTCACCTACACTTTCACCCAGGCCATCCCGGCGGGCGCCAGGGGCAGCTACGCCATTGGCATTGAGGGGTACCGCAACTACACGCTTCTTCCGGGAACCACCAGGGCCGTTACGGTTCGCGACGCGGGCGTCAACAAGCAGATCTACTTCTCGGTGGACGGCTCGGCGGTGGTGCCGCGGCGGACCTCGGTCAGCCTGGACGCCTGCAACAAGTGCCACGCATCTCTGAGTCTGCACGGCAGCAACCGCAACACGGTCCAGCAATGCGTGATCTGCCACAACCCGAACATCACGGACCAGGCGGTGCGTCCGGCCGCCCAGATGCCCGCCGAGTCGATCGATATGCGCGTGATGGTCCACAGGATCCACACCGGCGCGGAGATGGGCCGCGACTACACCATTTACGGACGCGGCAGCATCGCCTACAACTACAACAAGGTCGTATACCCGGGCTTCCGGCAGATTTGCACGGGTTGCCACGTCAACAACTCCGAGCAGTTGCCGCTTCCGGCAACGCGGCTTCAGGTTACAGACCCCCGCGGCTATTTGAACCCGGTGGGTCCGGAGTCTGCGGCCTGCCTGAGCTGCCATACCAGTCTGTACGCGGCATCGCACGCGCTGGCCAACACCACGCGGCTGGGCGAAAGCTGCGCCGCCTGCCACGGCCCGAACGCGCAGTTCTCAGTGAACCGCTCGCATGCCAGGTAACCTGGTCAGCCCCAGCCAGAACCGGAAGGGCTCCCCGGGCCCGGGGAGCCCTTCGATGGCGTTCGCTCTCATCCTGGCGCTGGCTGCCTGCGCGGCTGACGCTCAGCCCGCGGCCCCGAAGAAGCCGGCCGTCACCGTCGGTTCGGATACCTGCGTGGTCTGCCACGACGCCGTGTTGGCGGGCTTCAAGGCCAGCCCGCACGCCGCCATCGAGAAGGACACGCGGCGCGGCTGGGCCGGCAAGGCCTGCGAATCGTGCCACGGCCCTGGCAGCATCCACGCCGAATCCAGCAGCAAGAGGGATATTGTGAACCCGGGCAGCGCGCCCGCCTCACAGGCGGACAAGGCGTGCCTGAGCTGCCACTTGAACGCTCCCACGCACGTCGGCCGGGTGCAGGGCGGGCACGCGCGCGGCCAGGTGAGCTGCGCCGCCTGCCACTCGATCCACAAGCCGGTGGCCGGCGGGGAGGCTGCGCTCCGGGCGTCCGCCGTGAACCAGCTTTGCTCGCAATGCCACAGGCAGGAACGGGCCGCCTTCCAGCGCCCGCACGCGCACCGGCTCCCGCAGGGAGCTATGTCGTGCGTGGACTGCCACAATCCACATGGGACCCTTCTGCCGCGCTCGTTGAACGCCGTGTCCGCCAACGAATCAGCTTGCCTGAAGTGCCACGGGGACAAGCGCGGGCCATTCGCCTACGAACACGCTCCCATGCGCCTGGAAGGCTGCGCCGCCTGCCACGAACCGCACGGCTCGGCCAATCCCCGCATGCTGACACGCCACGAAGTGCGCTTCGTCTGCCTGGAATGCCACGCTTCCAAGCCTGCCGCGACCGTGCAGACGCTGCCGCCCACGCTGGGCGGCGTTCCGCCGGCGGTTCACAATCTGGGCAACCCGCGTTACCGCAACTGCACCATCTGCCACGTGAAGATCCACGGATCGCACGTGAGCCGGGCCCTACTGCGATGAGACTGCTTATCACAGCCGTTCTGCTCGCTTCGCCCCTGGCGGCTCAGGAGACCTCCGCGCAGCCGGCCCGGCCCGCCGCCGGGGAGCCCAGCCTCCGCCTTGAGGCCGGCAACCGGTGGAGCTCCCAGGTGAGGGGCAACACCGAAGTCTACCGGAGCCTGGTGAACCTGGGTGAGGGGCCGAAGTTGCTGGGCCTGGACCTGTCGCTGCGGGATTCGGCCGGCGGCCTGTTCGACAAGTTCGAAGTGCGCGGCGACGGCTGGGGCGGCGATCCCTATTCCACGGCCCGCGTCCGGGCCGCGCGGAGCGGCTTGTACCGGTTCTCCATGGACTACCGGAACCTGGCCCATTTCAACGCCCTCCCGTCGTTCGCCAACCCGGGTCTGGAGCGCGGGTTGCTGGTCAGCCAGCGAACCTACGACCTGCGCCGGCGAATGGTTGACACCCAGCTCGACCTGTTCCCGGACCGGCGGATCATCCCCTTCCTGGCCTACGGACGGGACTGGGGCTCGGGCGGAGGCGCGACCAACTTCGTCGCCGACGAAAACGAGTACGCCGTCCGGAACATCCTCCAGGACAAGACCGACCACTACCGGGGCGGCGTTCGGATCCAACTCAACCGGTTTCACGTCACCCTGGAGCAGGGAGGGACCGCGTTTAAGGACGACCAGCAGGTCTATTTCCCCCCGGGCTCCAATCCCGGCAACAGGACGACTGCTTTCCTCGGCCAGCCGCTGAGGCTCACCAGCCTGAACCAGGCCTACCGCGCGCGGGGGACAAGCCAGTACAGCAAGGCGCTGGTGACCGCAAATCCGTTCTCCTGGGTCAACCTGTCAGGGCAGTTCCTTTACAGCCTGCCTTCCAGTGAGGTGAGCCTGACGCAGGACAATACTGGGAACTTCTTCTCCTCGGACTCCTTCTCGTTCTTTGCCAGCGAGCGGCTGTTGGCCTCCACACGGGCCAAGCAGCCTCATACCTCCGGCGGTTTCAGCGCGGAACTGCGGCCGCACGGCCGCATCCGGGTGATGGAGTCGTTCATGACGGACCGGTTCCACACGTCCTCGAACCTGGTGTCTCTGGTGGACCAGGTGACACCTGGCACGGTCAGGACCGAGGGCGCCGCCGGCCTGGAGCGCCTGGTGTTCAACTACAACCGCCAGGAGTTCAACGTGATGCTGGATGCAGGAGGCGGGCTGACCCTCCGCGGCGGCCACCGCTACGTATGGGGCGATGCCGTGACGCGGGCGCCTGGGCTCAGTCAGACCGGGCCCGAGCGCGCCAGCCGGATGAAGATGCACGCCGGCCTGGCGGGCCTCGCCTACCGTCCCGCCCGCAAGCTCGGCCTGTACTTGGATTACGAGGCGGGCTCGGCCGGCCAGAACTACTTCCGGACCAGTCTCCAGGACTATCACCGGACGCAGATTCGCGCGCGTTTCCAGGCGCTGGCTTCGCTCGCCCTGACGGCCAACGTCTCGCAACTGCGAAACGAGAACCCCGCTCCGCTCGCACGCTACGACTTCAAGAGCCGGAACGGCTCGCTCACGGTCTTCTGGACTCCGCTGGGTGGCAAGTGGTTCAGCCTGACGGGCGACTACACGCACTCCAACCTGAGGTCGGATCTGTCCTACCTGGTGCCGCAGACGCTGCAATCCGACCGGTCGTACTACCGGGAGCACGCGCACGTGGCCACGTCCGTTGTGGACGTGAAGCTGCCCGCAACCGGCGCCGGCGTTACGGAGCTGAGCCTGGGCGGCTCCATGTTCGTATCCACAGGCAGCCGCGCCAGCGACTACTACCAGCCGTTCGGCCGGCTGTCGGTGCCCCTGCACCGCAAGGCAGGCGTGTTCGGCGAATGGCGCTGGTACGGCTACAGCGAGCAGGTTTACCGCTACGAGGGCTTTCGCGCCCACCACTTCATTCTGGGCCTGCGCCTGGCGCTTTGAAGACGCCGGGCGAGGGTTGAGCTCTGTTTCGGGCCTGCTGTAAAGTCGAACTTGGTTATGAAAGACGCCAAGAGCGACGCCCTGCGGCGGGTCCCTTTGTTTGCCGGGCTGTCGGAATCCGAGATCAAGGCACTGGCAGGGAGGGCGCTTCCGCGGCAATACAAGCCGGGGGAAGTGCTGTTCAGCGAGGGAGATGGCTGCCACGGCATTTTCCTGCTCGCCCGGGGCCGTGTCAGAATCTTCAAGACCGCTCCGAGCGGACGCCAGATCATGCTGGCCATCGAGTCGGCGCCTTCCAGCGTGGCCGAAGTGCCGCTGTTCGACGGCGGCCCCTACCCGGCGACCGTCAGCGCCGTTGAGGATGTGACCGCCTACCTCATCAGCCAGCAGGACTTCCGTAAGTTCTGCCTGGAGCATCCGGAGGTGGCGCTGAAGGTTCTGGCTTTGGTGGGCGGGCGCCTGCGCCAGCTGGTGAGTGTCGTGGAGGCGGTGACTTTTGGCAGCGTGAGGCAGCGGCTCGCCAGGACCCTGCTGGATTTCGGCCTTCAGGCAGGCAGCGAGTCATTCCCACTGGCCGAGTCCCACCAGGATCTGGCCTCCCGCCTCGGTACGGTGCGCGAGGTAGTCTCCAGGAACCTGAGCCGCTTCCAGGCGGAGGGGCTGATCCGGCTTGGCAAGAAGCAGGTGCGGATTCTGGATCCTGTCGGCCTCGAGAGAGAAGCCGTAACAGAAATGTGATGCGTTTTTCAGCGTCGCTGTTGGATTTTGATGCGCTGGTCAACGTGTTGGTGTTACAGGAGATCGCCAGCGCTAGCGCAATTATGTCAACTAGGGGTGTGGTGATTAACTACAGGCATCTCTCGAAGATTGCGGCTTCCCAGCAGGACTCTACTTAGCTAAACAATTGAAAACACAGTCTATATTTGCAGGTATTACGCCGTGGTCGAAATTGGCGACCCGTGTGCCCTAACCGAGCCGCGAGGATTCCGCATATGACCGTCATTCTGGTTCTTTCAACATTCATGGTCTTCATCCTTATCGACTTCCTGCTGAGCCGCAAGAAGCCCGTCAGCGTTGAGACGGCCGAGGGGGCTTCCCTGGCCCCGCAGTTGGACCCGAACTTCGTCGAAGGCTTTCTCGTCCCTGAGCGGCTGCAATACCACCCGGGGCATAGCTGGGCTTTGCGCGAGCGGAAACGGCTGACCCGGGTCGGGGTGGACGAGTTCGCTGCGGCGCTGCTCGGGCGGATCGAGCGCCTCGAGGTTCCGCCGCCCGGCACCTGGCTCCGCCAGGGGCAGAAGGCGTTTACCTTCTTCCGGGACGGCGAGAAGACCGAGGTGCTCTCTCCCACCGAAGGCGAGATCGTCGAGGTGAACTCCGAGGTGCTGGCGAACCCGTCCCTGATTCGCAGCGACCCATATGGGACCGGCTGGCTGCTGATGGTACACTCGCCCGACGATGAGACCGTGAGCCGCAACCTGGTGCCTGCCGGCATGGTCCGGTCCTGGATGCAGAACGCCGCCGAGAGGCTCTATGCCCTGCAGCCTCAGGTGGCCGGCGCCGTGGCCGCTGACGGCGGCCGCCCTGCCGGGGACCTGCTAGCGGGGTTGCCTGATGTCTCCTGGCGGCGGGTTACGGCCGAGTTCTTCCTTACCAGTTAGGCGCTCCAGCGGTATGGCCGGGTAATTGCTACCCCCAATGTGTTTGCCGCCGGCCTGATGACAGCCGTGTGTGGTCACGCTTGTTCGGGCCGGCGTGGAGGACCTCATGGCGGCCAAAGCAATTCTTTTTGACAGCACCCAGTGTGTAGGCTGCCGCGCCTGCGAGGAAGCCTGCTCGCGGAAGTGGGCTATCGACTACGGTGAGGCGGTTGCCTCCGAGGAGCGGATCTCCGAGAGAAAGCTCACCGCGGTGGTGACCCATGGCGAGCGGTATGCGCGGCGGCTGTGCATGCACTGTCTGGAGCCGGCCTGCGTGTCGGCCTGTCCGGTGGGCGCCTTCCGGAAAACGCCGCTCGGGCCGGTGATTTACGAAGAGGCCCGGTGCATGGGGTGCCGCTACTGCATGCTGGCGTGCCCCTTCGGGGCGCCGGTGTACGAATGGAGCAAGGTCCTTCCCAAGGTCCGGAAGTGCGACATGTGCCCGGAACGGCTGCTTGAGGGGAAACCGACCGCCTGCTCGGAGGCTTGTCCCGCCGGAGCCACGGCCACGGGGGACCGCGACCAGATGATCGTGGAGGCCAAGCGGCGGCTGGCGGAAAGCCCCAAACAGTACGACGGCCGCGTCTACGGCCTGAACGATGTTGGGGGAACCTCGGTCCTGATGATCTCCGAAGTGCCTCTCGGGGAGTTCGGCCTGAAGTGGAGCTTGCCGCAGGAGCCGCTGCCGGCGCTGACCGGGCGGGCGCTGGCGTTTGTCCCGGACGTGGTAGGCGTGGGCGCGGTGCTGCTCGGCGGCGTCTACTGGATCACTCACCGGCGGGAGGCTGTCGCCGCGGCCGAGGGCGCGCCACGCGGCGGAAACAAGGTGGAACGTGAGTAGACTGATCCGTCTGCCCCGGCTCACCTTCTGGCGGGCCGTCTTCCTGCTGGTGGCGGCGGCCGGCCTGTATGCGGCCTGGGTGCGCTTCGTCCACGGGCTCGGCGCATCCACCAATTTGTCGGACGAGTTCCCCTGGGGGCTGTGGATCGGCTTCGACGTGTTGTGTGGAGTGGGGCTTGCCGCGGGGGGATTCACGCTGGCCGCAACGGTTCACATCTTCAACCTGAAGCGCTATGAGCCGATCGTGCGCCCCGCGATCCTGACCGCGTTCCTGGGCTACCTGCTGGTGGTGCTGGCGCTGTTGTTCGATCTGGGGCGGCCCTACCGCATCTGGCATCCGCTGGTCATGTGGAACCAGCACTCGGTCATGTTCGAAGTGGGCTGGTGCGTCATGCTGTACACGACCGTGCTGGCTTTGGAGTTCGCTCCGGTGGTCCTGGAGCGGCTGCGCTGGCAGTTGCCGCTGCGCCTGCTGCGCGCCGTGCTGATTCCCCTGGTCATTGCCGGAGTGCTGCTGTCCACATTGCACCAGTCCTCGCTCGGGAGCCTCTACCTGATCGTGCCGCACAAGCTTCACCCGCTCTGGTACACTCCCCTTCTGCCGGTGTTTTTCTTTTTCTCGGCCGTTATGGCCGGACTTGCCATGACCGTCTTCGAATCGTGGCATTCGAGCCGGGCCTTCGGACGCGCGATCGAGATGCCGCTGCTAATGAGCCTGTCCCGGGTTCTGGCCGTGCTGCTGGCTGCCTTCCTGGCCATGCGGTTCCTCGACCTGTCGCGGCGCGGCGCGCTTCACTATCTGTTGGAGCCCGGCGTGGAGAAGTACTTCTTTCTGCTGGAGTCGGCGCTGTTTGCCCTGCCTATGCTGCTTCTGTTCCAGGCCCGCATACGGTCCAACCCGCGCACGCTCTACCTCAGCGCGGTGCTGGCGATTTTCGGTTTCGTCGCCAACCGCCTGAACGTGAGCGTGACGGGCATGGAAGCCAGCAGCGGGGCCAGCTACATCCCGAAGTGGAGCGAAGCCGCGGTGACCCTGGCCATCGTGGCTCTGGGTTTTGCGGTCTTCTACCTGGCGGCGAAGCACCTGAACGTCTTCCAGAGCGCCGCCGAGGCACACGCGGCGCCGCAGGCAGCGAACAGCCTGCAACGCGTTATGAAAGGCGCGTAGAGGATGTACCGAACCGGGAGTCCGGGCGGCGGGCTGAGGCTCAACCTGACCCTCAAGCTCGCTGTGGCGGTGGTGGCGGGCTTCACCGTCCTGATGGCGCTGTTCAGCTACCTCAGCCTCCGGGAGCACCGGAGGCATTCCGAAGAGCTGATTCTGATCAACGCCGACGGCGTCAGCGACCTGATCCGCCGCAGCACGCGCTACCAGATGCTGCACAACGACCGCGAAGCCCTGTACCACATGATCAACGCGCTCGGCAGCGAGCCCGGCATGCGCCGCGTGCGGATCTTCAACGAGGAAGGCAGGATCAGCTTCTCCACCGACCAGCGAGAAGTCAACGCCGTCGTCGACAAGCGGGCGGAGGCCTGCCATGCCTGCCACGCGCAGGCCGAGCCGCTCGCCCGCCTGGACCGCCCCGACCGATCCCGGGTCTTCTCCGAACCGGGCGGAGGGAGGGTGCTGGGGATCATCCGTCCCATCGAGAACGAGCCGGCCTGCTCGAACGCCGCCTGCCACGCCCATCCGCCCGGCCGGCGCGTCCTGGGGGTGATCGACGCCCACCTGTCGCTGGCGGCCGTGGACCAGCAACTGGCCGAGTATCGGGATCACCTGCTGATGCTCACCGGACTGGCGGTGCTGTTCGCCTCGCTGGTCAGCGTGGGCTTCATTCTGGCGGTGGTCCACCGCCCGGTGGGCGCGCTGATGGCGGGCATCAGGAAGGTGGCCGTCGGCGACCTGAGCCACCGGCTTCCCGTGTACTCGAGGGACGAACTCGGGGCGCTGGCCGAATCGTTCAACAGGATGACGGAGGATCTGGCCCGCGCCCGGAGCGAGAACGCCGCCTGGACGCACACCCTGGAGGACCGGGTCTCCCAGAAGAACCAGGAACTGGAGCGGGCATACAGCGGCCTTGTGGCCAGCGAGAAGATGGCCTCCCTGGGCAAGCTCGCGGCCACGGTGGCGCACGAGATCAACAACCCGCTGTTCGGCATTCTGACCTACTCGCGCCTGACGCTGAAGGAACTGGAAAGGGATACGGCCGGCGCCGCCGGCTGCGAGAAAGTCAAGGAGCGGCTGCGCATCATCGAGCGCGAGAGCATGCGCTGCGGGGAGATCGTGAAGAACCTGCTGGCCTTCTCGCGCCGGACTCCGCCGCACAGGCAGCCCCACGACCTGGCTGCGATCATGCGCCGCACGGTGGCGCTGGTGCGCCACCAGATGGAGCTCCAGGGGGTGGAACTGGTGGAGAAGATCGCGCCGGACCTGCCGGGCTGCCCCTGCGACGGCGACCAGGTTCAGCAGGTGCTGCTGGTGCTGCTGGTCAACGCCGTGGAGGCCATGCCGCGCGGCGGGCGGCTGGAGCTGGAAGCGCGGCTTGATCCGGACTCCTCCAGCGTGCTGGTGCGCGTGTCCGACACGGGCGCCGGCATCGAGCCCGAGGCGCTTCCCCATATCTTTGAACCTTTCTACACCACCAAGGAAGACCAGCTTCGCACCGGTCTGGGACTGGCCGTGGCGCGCAACATCGCCGAGCAGCATGGCGGCTCGCTGACCGTTGTTTCCCGCCCGGAGACGGGCGCCGAGTTCACGCTCTCGCTGCCGGCCGGGCCGGCGGTTCCCACCGGACAAACACCCACGGAGGCACTGAATGAACGTTCATGACGCCCATGGCGGCGTACGCAAGGGCCGCATCCTGATTGTGGACGACGAGGCCGTTGTGCGCGACTCGCTGCAAGGCTGGTTCGACAGCGAGGGCTACGAGATCGGCGTGGCGCCCGGCGGGCGCGAAGCGCTGTTGGCGATTCAGAAGAGACAGTACGATCTTGCGCTGCTTGACATCAAGATGCCGGGCATGGACGGCATCGAGCTTCAGAAGAGACTGCGGGAGGCCGACCCCGAGCTGACCGTGATCATGATGACCGGGTACGCGGTGGTCGACACTGCGGTTCAGGCCCTCAAGGCGGGCGCCTACGACTACATTACCAAGCCCATCGATCCGGACGAACTGGTGCATCTGGTCTCCAACGCCCTGGGCCATAAGCGCTACCGGCGGGAACTGGAGCGGCTGCGCGAGAACCTCCAGGAGGTCTACCCCGAAACCAAGCTCATCGGCAACAGTCCGGCCATGCGGAGGGTGCTTGAGCTGATCGAGATGGTGGCGCCCACCGACACCACGGTGCTCATCTTCGGAGAGAGCGGCACGGGCAAGGAGCTGGTGGCGCGCGCCATCCACGCCGCCAGTCCGCGCCGGCACATGCCCATGGTGGTGATCCATTGCGGGGCGCTGACCGAGACGCTGCTCGAAAGCGAACTTTTCGGCCACGAGCGCGGCGCCTTCACCGGCGCGCAGTACCGCAAGAAGGGCAAGTTCGAGGTGGCCGACGGCGGCACGGTATTCCTGGATGAGATCAGCGACATAAGCCTGAAGACGCAAACCGACCTGCTGCGCGTGCTTCAGGAGAAGGAGATCAGCCGCGTCGGGGGCACCCAGTCCATCCACGTCGATTTTCGCTGCGTGGCCGCCACCAACAAGAACCTGGAGGACCTGGTCAAGGCGGGATCCTTCCGGCCGGACCTCTACTACCGTTTGAAGGTCTTCGCCATAGACCTGCCGCCGCTCAGGGAACGGCGCGAGGACATCCCACTTCTGGCGGATCACTTCGCCCGGAAGTTCGCCACGGCCATGAACAAGCCGGCGCCGAAGCTGTCGGCCGGGTCGGTGGACCTGCTGCTGGGATACGATTGGCCGGGCAACGTGAGGGAGCTGGAGAACGCCGTCGAGCGCGCGCTGGTGATCGGCCGGGAAGCGGAGATCCAGCCGGCGGACTTCCCCTTCCAGTTGCAGACCCACAAGCCGGCCAGCGGCAAGACCCTGGAGGATGTCGAGCGCGCCCACATCGAGCGGGTGCTGCGGGAGACCGAAGGCAATCTCTCCCGGGCCGCCCGGCTCCTGGACATCGACCGCACCACCCTGTACAACAAGCTGCGGCGTTACGGGCTCAAGTGACCGGCGGGATACGCCTGCTGCCGGTGGGCGGGGGCGTGGAACCGGAGATCCTGGACGAACTGGCGGCAGCCCTGGCGGGGGTCTTCCGGGTGTCGTGCCGGGCGGAAACCGCCGCCGTTGACGCTTCGTTCGCTTTCGACCGCTCGCGCGGGCAATACCACGCCACCGCCATTCTCGCCCGGCTTCAGGCGGCCGGCCTGGAGCGCGGCGGCCCGAGGCTGCTGGGGGTAACCGGACTGGACCTGTTCGTGCCGGTGCTCACGTTCGTGTTTGGTGAGGCGCAACTTAACGGCCGCTGCGCCCTGGTGTCGTTGTGCCGTCTGCGCGAGGAGTTCTACGGGCTGCCTCCCCGGCCGGAACTGCTGGCCGAGCGCGCGGCCAAGGAGGCCGTTCACGAACTGGGCCACACGCTCGGGCTGCGGCATTGCCCCGACTGGCGCTGCGTGATGGCCTCGACCCACGCCGTGGAGCGGCTGGATCTGAAATCGGCCCGGTTCTGTCCTCGCTGCGCGAGCAGCATCGCCGCTCCCTGACGGTCGCGGTTCCGTGCGGAGAGGCGCACGGAAAGGCTAGTCGAGGCCTTTCACTTCCACCGAGATATCGATGCCCTGCCGCACGCTCTGGGTGACAACGCAGAAGTCCTCGAAGATTTCCAGGCAGCGCCGGGCCTTCTCCTTCTCGGCTTCGGGCAGGCGGGGGTCGATCACAACTTCGACCTTGCCCACCCGCAGGCGCTTCTGCTCGTTGCGCACCAGCTGCATCTTGATCTCGGTGTGAATCGGGCCCAGTTCCGTCCGCACGCGGCGGGCGCAAAAGAGCAGGCTGGCGCTGAGGCAACTGGCGATGGCCGTGGCCAGGATGCGGGACGGATTGGGCCCGGCATCCCGGCCAAGCGGCGGCGGTTCGTCCAGGACGAGGTCTGGCACGCCTTCCTTGTCGAAGCGCACCCTGAACTCGTAGTCCTGCACCTGGTCCATGACCAGAGTGAACTCGCTCACCGGCGTGCTCATTGCGGGGGTCCGCCTCAGGCCCAGTAGGCCAAGCCGGGCTTCTCCTGAATCACAAGCTGGCTCAGGAACCGGACCGCCTTGGTCAGGCCTTCTTCGGCCGACATCAGGCTGTCCTCGTGCTCGACCGATAGCACGTTGTCGTAGCCGTACATGCGCAGCGTGGAAATGAACTCGCGCCACCACTCGGCGCCGTGGCCGTAGCCGCAGGTGCGGAAGATCCAGGTCCGGTTGCGCTCGTCGGTGTAGCTCTTAGTGTCAAGCACGCCGGTCATCGGCAGGTTCCGCGCGTAGATCTGGGTGTCCTTGGCGTGAACGTGGACTATGGCGTCGCCCAGAATCCGGACGGCGGCGATCGGGTCGATGCCCTGCCAGAACATGTGACTGGGGTCGTAATTGCAGCCCACGCTCTTGCCGGCGATGGAGCGCAGCTTGAGCATGGTTTCCGGGCTGTACACCACGAAGCCGGGATGCATCTCGATGCCGATCTTAACCCCGTGGTCGGCGGCGAACTTCCCGTGCTTGATCCAGTACGGCGCCACCTTCTTCTCCCACTGCCATGCCAGCACCTCCTGGAAGTGCGGAGGCCAGGCGCAGGTCACCCAGTTGGGGCACTTGGCCTTGTCGCTGTCACCGGGGCATCCGGAGAAGTCGATGACCACCGGCACGCCCAGCTTCTCGGCCAGCAGGACGGTCTTGCGGCTGATCTCCTGATTGGCTTTGGCGATGGCCGGATTGGGGTGCAGCGGCTCGCCGTGGCAGCTAAGGGCGCTGATGGTGAAGCCATTGTCGTCCAGCTTCTGTTTGAATTCCTTGAGCGCGGCGCGGTTGCCGAGCATCTCAAGACTGCAATGAGGACCGCCGGGGTAATTGCCGGTGCCCAGCTCCACCGTGCTAACACCGAGCTTCTTCAGCTTCTCGATCACCTGATCGAGCGACATGCTCGCAAGCAGTGCCGTGAAAACTCCGACCTTCATGGCTTTTCTCCCTGGACCTGAATTTCTGGTTTACAAGCGACAAGGATACCACTCCTGGAGGCCGGGCCGGTGAGCTCACAGGCGGCCCTACAGGACGCCGGCGTGACGCCTCAGAATCATGGGGAGGTTCTGGGAGAAGGCCGAGCGGGCCATGACCATGTGGCAGCCCAGGTCGTGCGCCTTCTGCTTGAGTTCGCCGTCCACGTGCGACACGTAGGCCAGCAGGCTGGCGCGCTTGAGGTCCGGATTGTCGCGGAGCTTGCCGATCAGCTTCAGGGGCTGCACGCCCGCGAAATTCAGATCGAGGATGATCAGAGCCGGGTGGGGCCGCACCTTGTCGAACAGTTCCTTCTCGCTCTTGACGAACTCCGCCTGCATGCCCGCCCGCTTGGCGGCGTCGGCGATCTTCACTGTGAACAGCAGGTCCGCCACCAGCGCGAGCACCCGTTTCGGTTCGCGCTTCTCGTTGCGAGTTTGTGAATGCACCAGACCCTCAAATTGTGAAATGCCGGTTCCAGTTGGCTTCGAGTGGAAGCTGGAAGGGAAATCCCATCTTACTAGCCACCCGCTTCACTGCGCAACCAGGGGCCTGCTACGGCTCCTGCCGGCGGGTGAGCACCGCGGTCCCGGAAGCCAGGCCCAACTGCGTGCCCATGGAGGTGGCGATCCAGTCCACACGCAGGGCGCGCGCCGACAGCAGGGCCAGCTTCACTTCTCCTTCCGAGCCCCCGGCTCCGAGCCAGCGCAGGCCGGCGGCGTCGCCCTCGACGTACCCTTCGAAGCGGAAGGCTACCTCGGAGGAAATGGGCCGGTCCGGGACGCGGTAGAGCGCGCGGTACCTTCCCCGGATCCGCCCCGAGTCCTCCTGGATCATGGCCTCGACGTACTCGGCCGGGTACAGCGCCTCGCCGGGACTCCCTGTTTTGGGCGGGACGTAGATCCAGGTGCCGCTGAACCGCGGCGTGACCGTCAGAAGCGCTGGGGGCGGATCCAGACCGGGGATTGCCGGAAGCGCCGGCGCGTAGACTGTCGCCGGCGAGGTGGCCGGCAGGGATGCCTCCACGGCATAGGCGGCCGCCGGGGTGGCCGCAACCGCCGCGGGCCGCGGGACGGGCCGCGGGACGGGCCGCGGAACGAAGGCTCCGGGCGTTGGTTGCGCCGCTGGCGCTGTGGTTGCCTGCGCCACCGGAACCGTCCCGGCGCCCGGCACCGGGGGCGGCGGCGGGGAGAGTCTCCAATACAGGGTTGCAGCCGCCAGGCCGGTCAGAAACCACGCGACTTCCCGCCCTGACAGTCTTGGCGGCCTGGTTCTGGGCGCGGCCGACAGCACCGCGCCGGCGTCGTACTGCTTCCGGCGCTCGGGGTCGGAGAGCGTCGCATAAACCAGGTTGAGACGCCTCATCCGCCCCTCGGCCAGCTCGCGCAAGGTCTCGTCCTCCTGCTGGTCCGGGTGCAGCAACCGCGCCAGATTCCTGTACGCTCGCCGGATCTCGTCGAGCGAGGCGTCCGGGCGGAGCCCTAGCTCGTCATAGAACGTCATCCCCTGGGCGGTAGATCGGCGGATTTGGAGCGGACTCCAGACCCGGGCCCGGGGGGAACCGGCCGGCGCGGTCAGCCGCGGCGGCGCAACCGCCTGGCCGCGAGCAGGCTGATCAGCCCGACTCCGGCGAGCAACACCGTACTTGCCTCCGGGACCTGGCCGTAGGAGAAGTCGTCCACGGCGATGGCGTTGGCGCCCGCCGAGTCAAACCTTACCCAACTGACCGGCTGGCTGAAAACGAAGCCGGCGAAAACCGGGGTTGCGCTGGGCAGGGCGGGGATAGTCTGCGAATCGCCGCTGGAGAAGATCAGCTGAACCGAGCTTGAGTGGGGATTCGGCAAGAGCCGCATCGCAACGGCGACGACGAGCTGTGGCAACGCCGCTTCGAAAATCTTCGTCCCGAACGTGTTGCCGCACAGGAAGTTGTTGCCAGCTCCGAATGCGTTCACAACGCAGACATCGGGCCAGACGCCCACCTGGATGCCGCCGAAAGTCGCCGGGTTCGCGGAAAACGTGACGCCGTGCAACTGAAGGCCGGTGGTGCTGTAGTCCACCCAGCCGGGATTGGAAGGCACCTGGATGTCATTGAAGGTGATGGTGAACACGTCCGAAGTGGCGGCTGCCCAAGCAGCTTGCGAGGTGAAGTAGGTCATTGTCGCGCCTGCCGGAGCGGCCAGGAGCGTAAGTATGATCGTAACGATCAACAGGACGATGCGCGGTTTCATTTGCAAGATGGCCTGCCAACGGTAGTGCCGCGCAACATCCAGTTTTCTCAGAGATTCGCGCTATCACCTGCGAGTCAACTGGGTTAGTGTTGATATACCCTTCTGGGGGTAGCCCGGCTAGGCCGGGGAAGGGCACAGCCCGCTTTCGCCGGCGGAGGAGACGGGCGCTGCGTTGAGCCTCAGGCGCCGGCCTATCTCCTTCGGGCCACCTCTCGAACAGCCTCGTACTGAAAGCGGACGAAGCGGTAGAGTTCCTCTTCGAGAATCCGCTCCCGGTCGGAGTGCGCGCCGTAGCCCGCCACCGCGTCTCCGGAATCCTGCGCTGGACCGATGCCGTAACACTGCACTCCCTTCTCGCGCAGGAAAGCCATGTCGGTGGCGCCGTTGAGCATCCCGGGCAGCACGGCGGCGCCCGGATAGAGGCGCTTTCCGACGCTCTCGAGCGCGCGATACATCTCCGTGTCGAGCCTCGAGGGCGGCGCCGGCGGCCGCGCCCTGGAGGCGCGCACGATTTCAACCCGGTCGTCTCCGATCCGCCTCCTCATTTCGGCGAAAAGGGCTTCCATGTCTTCGCCGGGGACGGCCCGGATGTCCAGCGTCGCGCGCGCCGTGGAAGGGATGACGTTGGAGCGGTCGCCTGCCGCGAGGACGGTCGGCGAAATCGAGGTGCGCAGCATGGAGTTGTGAGCGGGCTCGTGGAGCCGAAAGTACTCCTCGACGCCGTCCGGCGGCGCCGGACCGAGAAGCGCCATGTAGCGTGCTGCCCGTTCGGGCGGCGACACGCCGGCCAGGCCCTGAAAGTAGGCGCGGGTCGTGTCGTTGAGTTTCATGGCCGGCTGCCAGTCGGTGAGCCGCGCCAGAGCGCGGGACAGCCGGACGATGGGATTGTCGGGAAGCGGGATCGATCCGTGTCCCGCTGTCCCGGTGGCCACCAGTGAGGCGCGGGCCGGCACTTTCTCCGTGGTCATGACCGTGACGGGGCCGATGCGGCCGTCGCGCCGGTCGACACCGCCCCCTTCGGCCAGGCAGAACTCCGCGTCAAGCACCGGCCAGTGCTTCTCCACCATGAACGCGATGCCCAACTGGGTGTTGCCCTCCTCGCCGGCCTCGGCCAGGAAGATCACATCGCGGTCCAGGGGCACGTTCTGGCGCTTGAGCAGCAGCAGGGTCATGAGCGAGGCGACCACGTTGTCCTTGTCGTCGAGCGAGCCGCGGCCGTAGATGTAGCCGCCGGCGCGGTCGGCCGAGAACGGCCCGTGCTCCTTCCAGGCGGCCGGATCGGCCGGCACCGTGTCGGTGTGTCCCATTATCAGGACGGGCCGCCTGGCCCCGGAGCCCTTCAGCCGCGCCACCAGGTTGGGCCTCCTGGCTTCCACGGCGAAGATCTCGACGGGGATGCCGGCGCCCTCCAGCACCGACTTCATGTACTCGACCGCGGGAGCCTCGTTGCCGGGCGGATCGCTGGTGTTGATCCGCACCAGCGCCTGGAAGTGCCGGAGCGTTTCCTGGTTGACGGCCGCCCAGTCCAGGTCAGCTCCCTGGGCGGAACAGCAGGCTAATACAAGGGCGGCAGGCAGTCTCATGCGAAGCTCCAATCCGTTCGCGGCGACGCACGGGAGATGCGCTCCCCGTGCCCAAGCGTTCCCGCCGGCGCGGCCGGCCACAGCAGCGAACAGCGCGGGTTCATCACTATCATAGACAACCTGCCGGCCGGGAGGAAGGCGGTCCCGATGATCGCGGTGATGCCATACGGACACGCAGTCCCGCACGGTGCGCGTGGCGGGCAGGCAAGCAACTCAGACCTCCACGGCCGGTACATCGTCAAAGACGTGGTCCCGCTGGTTGGGTCCAAGCGCCGAGTGGCGCGATTACCTGGGCGAGTTCGCGCCGCTGTTGTTCCGCTGAGGGCGCTCAGCCCTTCTTCAGGATGTCGCCCTTGCGGTTGACGGCCTTGGCAGAACCGGGCACGAGCGGCACCCAGAAATCCTGGCTGGTAAGATTGCACTCCTCGATCATCCGAAGTCCGTACTCGTCGCGTCCCATGTCATCGGCGCCAGCGTTGTTGGTGCCCAGGGTGAATTTGCAGCCGGCGGCCTTCATCATCTTGATGAATGAGGGGCTGGGCAGCTTGTAGCGGTCGTTGATTTCGACGGCCACGCCGTTGCTGGCGGCGGCCGTGATGATCCGCTGCCGGCGAGGCTCGGTCCACAGCGTCTCGTAGTCGCTGGCGAGCTGGTTGGGAAGGTACGTCGGATTCACGTAGATGTCGACCGGCTCGCGCTCCAGGATGCCCGCGGCCCGGTCCACCAGTATGTCCATGAACTCCTGTGGGTCGGTGATCGAGCCCACCTCGCTCGCGATCCACAGGCGCATGCGCCGCCCCCGGTTGTCGGTCCACGTCATGGAGTCCGTGAAAACGTAGTCGAACAGGTCCACTGTGCTGCGGGAAAACATCTGGGTCCATTCCCGGCCTTCGGCCTGCATGGCCAGGAACACGGGCTGCCCCTTCATCGAGTCTATGAACCGGCGCGCGCCGGCGTCGTCGGTCACGGGCTGGCCCACGCCGCAGTTCTCCGCGATGCCGTACATGAGGCCGTCGCGCCGGCTCTTGGCCAGCGCCTGCTCCAGCGTGAACTTGCTCCTTACATGGACATGCAGGTCGGCCATGGGGTAGCCGCGCGCGCCGAAGTCGACGATCTTCCTGAAGACGTCGTCCGCCACGGCAGTCTCGCCGCCGGGGGTGGGCAGGTCGTCCGGGAGCGGACGGACGCGCACGCTCCGGTAGAACACCTTGGAGGCCGGGTCGTGGCATTGCAGCGCGAAGGCGCCGCTTCCCAGCCTCCGCTCCTTCTCCATGCCCGGCGGAATGTGGGGCGGGGTGGGCTCCACGTAGTCCACCACAAGCATTCCGTTGAGTTGCACTTGCACGCGTTTGCCGCGCACGGCGATATTCAGCCGGAGCCACTCGTCGTCGCGCACGAACTGCTTGTAGGTGTTGCGCAGGTTGTACAGCGAGCCGGTCTTTTTCCTTTCGCTGGCCTGCGAGTTGTTGATCTGTACCTCGAAGCCGCGCGTGGGCCAGCCCTTTTCCTGAAACGCGGTATGGAAGTAGACGCCGGAGTTGGAGCCGGCCGACGCCCGCGCCTCCACCTCCAGTTCGAAGTTCTTGAAATCCGCGTTCCTCACCGGTCCCGCATAGAAAAGGTGCGAGCGCGGCCCGTCGGCCGCCAGCAGCCCGTCCACCACCTTCCAGGAGCCCGGATTTTCGGCCGCGCGCCAGCCCTCCAGGCTGCGGCCGTCGAACAGTGGCGTCCATCCGTCCTGCCCGGCCAGCGGCAACGCCGCCAGTGCCCCAAGAAACGTCCTGCGCGAAAGTTCGAGCGGTTGCATAGTGGTCCTATCTTATCGCGTTACGTCAGCGGTAGAAACTACCGGCCACAGCAATTCCTACATGTCAGACGGCATTGTCGAACTCAGATAAGTTATTGTATTTATAGTGAGATAGCGCGCAGGGCAGTTGGCAGATCAATTGCCGACTACCAGTTCCAGGAGAGCAAAATGAGCGTAGAGACACCGGATGTCGCAAAACCCCGCCGGGGCGGCATGGCAATGCCGGTACTGTTCGGCATCGTGCTGGCGCTGGTTGCGGCCAACGCGGTCACCTTCATCTGGCTGGATGGACTGAAGCAGGACCTTGCCACGATGAGAGAGTCCATCTCGAGCGAGATCGCCAAGGTGCGCGAGACGGCCACCTTGAGCAATTCATCGAGCCGGCAGAGCCTCACCGAATTGAGGGACGAGTTGCTGACTGCGCGCCAGCAGGCCGCCGTGGCGGCGGGCCAGGCCCGGAAGGACGCCCTGGCGCATGCCGAGCGGTTGGCGCGGCAGATCCAGGAGGAGCAGGCCAGGCAGCAGGCGCAGGTAGCCAGCCAGTTGACGGAGGTGAAGGAGGCGGCCTCCACCGCCAACTCGAAGATCTCCGACGTGTCCACCGACGTGATCGGTGTGCGGACCGAGGTTGCCTCAACCAGGAGCGAACTGGAGCGGACCATCTCCGAATTGAAGACGATGCGCGGAGACCTGGGCGTGCAGAGCGGCCTGATCGCCACCAACGCCAGGGAACTGGCCGCCCTGCGGGCGCTCGGGGACCGCAACTACTACGAGTTCCGCATCACGAAGACCAAGCAGGCGCAGAAGGTCGGCAACATCCAGCTTCAGCTCAAGAGGACCGACACCAACCGTAACCGGTACACGGTCGACCTGATTGCCGACGACAAGCGGGTTGAGAAGAAGGACAAGACCGCCAACGAGCCCGTCCAGTTCTACATGACCGGGAGCAGGCAGCCGGTGGAGCTGGTTGTTAACGAAGTGATCAAGGACCAGATCGCCGGCTACATCGCGGTGCCCAAGGCGTTGCAGGCGCGCAATTAGCGGCGGGATTCGCAGCACCCGGGCTCGACCTCACTTCCTGCGAGCCTAGTCAAGTGGAAGGCCGGAGACGAACAGACGCTCCGGCCTCTTCACTTCTACCCGGAACCTCTCCCCCAGAGCCAGATTTCCTTCCACGGTCACCGTGTACGGCGAACGCAGAACCTCGAAGATGCGGGCGCCGTCCTTGGCGTTCACGTTCCGCTGCCTGTCGCGAAGCTGGAAACACGCGCCGCCCGTCTGGCGCGCCAGGCGCTCGAACATGGGCCTCTCCTGGCCCAGCACGAAGACCGGGTAGATGGATACCGCGCCGCGCCGCGCCAGCTTCAACACCTCGCGCTCGCCCATCCGGCTGGGGCCCTCCGCTCCCGCGGTCACCAGGATGACGACCCGGCGGAAGGTGCTGGCCTGGAAGCCGCCGTCGATGGCGGCGTAAAGCGCGTCCAGCACGCGCGGCGCGTTGCCGAACTTGACCGAACCGACCGCCCGGCGAAGCAGTTCCTGGCTGGAGGTGAAATCCTGGATCAGATCCGCAGCGGAGTGGAAGGCCACCACCGCCATCTGGTCCCTGGGCTGCAGCTGTCCAACCAGGCTCTCGGCCACCGGCTGCACCACCGCGCCGAGCAGGCTGGTATCGACCAGCAGCATCACGTCGAGCGGCCCCGAGGCTGTGGCGACGGATTCCACGCGCCGCGGGCGGCCGTCGTCAAGCACCGTGAAATCCTGGGCGGTCAGGCCCGGGATCACCGAGCCGGACCGCTGGTCCAGGACGGTCACAAGGAGCCGCGTCGCGGCGCCCGCAAAACCCGCCCCGAGGCAGACGGCCAGGATCAGCAAGCGGACCATGGTCTGTTCCGCTCTAAGTCTCCGTCTTCTCCACCAGCCTGTCAACCCGCATAGAGTAGATCGCCATCTTGCCGTCGGCGTCCGATTGATAGAACACCTGCTGGCTGTTGGGGGAGAACATGGGCGCCACCCGGGAGGCATCCGAGGAGCGGTGCTCGCACAGGGTGAATTCCCGCCGCGTGCTGCGCGCGAGCAGAAGGACGTGGGGGGAAGCCTTGTTTGAGCTTGCACCCACGAAAACCGAGCCGTCGCCGTTCGGCCCGAAGGACACGAACTGGCTGGTGGGCGCGATGAGACGGTCGGCGTCATTCTGCGGATCGTGCTCGCGTATGGAGTTCAGCGACTGCCGGTCTTCGGGGAAATTCAGATACAGGACCGTGCGCCCGTCGTGCGACCAGTGGGCCGGACCCGCGGCGCCCGCCGCCAGCTTCAGAGCGCGATTCTGGCGCCCGTCGTAACTGGTCAGCCACAGGGCCCGCTCTCCCTGGCGGTAGAGGATGCCGCCGGCACGCGGCCGGATCAGAGGATCGCTCAGGGCGGTCTCCGACTCGAACACGGTAGAGGCGCCGCCGCCCGACAGGGCCGCCAGGCGGAGCCGGAACACGCTTCCCTGCCGCTCGACGAAAGCCGCGCGCCGGCCGTCGTGGCTGATGGAGAACCCCCGCGCCAGTGTCCAGCCGGCCGGAAGCGCGTACACGCGCCGCGCGCGCAGGCCGGAAAGGCTGGTCTGGAACAGCCACGGCCCGTCGAAGTGGCAGAAGTCCCGCCCGTTGGGCGTGAGGCACAGCGTCTCTACGGCGAGCGCGCCCGCATCGGTGAGCTGACCGGACTCGCCAGTCTTGAGGTCCATCCGGAACGCCTGGGGCTTTCCGGTGCGGTCCGACCAGTAGAGCAGAAAGGCCCCGTTCCGCGGCAGTGCGCCGGGGGCGAACCACGGCAGTCTGCTCGCGTAAGCGGGATTGGTCAACCGCGTCACGATCGACTCGGTGGCCGGGTCTGCGAAGTTCACGGCCTCCGGCGGAAAGCGCGGGCGGCCGGCCGGGAACGCAGGGCCGGCGAGGGCTGCCAGGCCCCCGACAATAGCTCGTCTGGTCAGATGCAGGCCAGTCCGGCCGGAGCCTGACATACGAGCATGGTAGCAGGCTCCCGGCTCCTGACGCGACAGGTGGCGAAGAACTCCAGGACGGTCACGCCCTTTCCAGAACCTCTGGCGGGGCCCCCGTTGTGGATGATGGCGCTCCAGTCGGAGTCCGGCTCACGCACGGCGAAGTTGCAGCCGGTGAAGTCGGGAAGCGGCCTGTCGAACCCAACCGAGCTGCGGCCGGCTCCCCGGCCGTCCGCGCCGTGGCACGCGGCACAGGAGGTCCGGAACAGCTCTCCCCCGCTTGCTGGCTGTCCGAACAGCAGGCCGGCGCCCAGCAGAAAGAAACCAGGACTGTCCGCCGGTTCATGACGGCCCGGACATCTTATCAGCTACAGCAGGCCGTAGAGCGGCTTCAGGCTGGGGTAGAGCGAGCGGTAGACCTCGTGGCCGCGGCGGTAAAGCTGCGCCTCGTGCGGGCGCGGCGTGACCATATCCACTTCCCGGATCACGGCGCGGCAAACCTCCGGTACCGAGGAGTAGACCCCCGTTCCGACCAGCGCCAGCAGCGCCGCGCCGTAGGCGGAGCCCTCCTGCGAGGCCAGCGTGACCACGCGCTTGCCGAAGACGTCGGCGAACAACTGTCTCCAGAAGACGCTCCTGGCGCCGCCTCCCGAAAGGCGCACCGAGCCCACCGGAACCCCCATCTGGTCGATGAGGTCCAGGCAGTCCTTCTGGCTGTAGCAGACGCCTTCCAGCAGCGACCGGATCAGGTCCGCCCGCGCGTGCCTGGCCGTCAGCCCGATCCAGCCGCCGCGGGCCGAGGAATCCAGGTGCGGAGTGCGCTCGCCCATCAGGTAGGGCAGCCAGTAGAGGCCCTGCGAGCCCGGCTGCGCCGTGGCGGCTTCCGCCGTCAGATCGTCATAGGACGTTCCCGGAGCAAGCTGGTTGCGGAACCACTGAAGGCTGAGGCCAGCGCCCTGCGTCACCCCCATGACGTGCCAGGCGCCCTTCACAGCGTGGCAGAACGTGTGGACGCGGCCGGCCGGATCGTAGCTCGCCCTTTCCATGTGGGCGAAGACCACGCCCGATGTCCCCAGCGTGCAGGAGACGGCGCCCGGCTCGACGATGCCGTTGCCCACGGCGCTGGCGGCCTGATCACCGCCGCCGCCCGCCACGGGTGTGCCCTCGGCCAGGCCCGTGAGTTCCGCCGCCCGGGCCGTGATCTCTCCGGTGATCTCGCTCGATTCGTACACGCGCGGCAGCAGCGCGCGGTCGAGCTTCAGCCGGTCGAGCATCTGGTGCGACCAGCGGCGCAGCACCACGTCGAACAGCGCCGTGCCCGACGCGTCGGAGACCTCCGTGGCATAGGCGCCGGTGAGTTCGTAGCGCACGTAGTCCTTGGGTAGGAGCACCATCCGTGCGCGGCCGAAGGACTGCGGATCGTTGTCCCGCACCCAGAGCAGCTTGGGGAGCGTGAAACCCGTCAGCACGGGGTTGGCCGTGAAGCTCAGGATGTCATCCCGGCCGACAATCTGGTTGATGCGGTCCACCTGGGCCTGACTGCGCTGGTCGCACCATATCAGCGCCGGACGAACCACCTTGCCGTCCCCATCCAGGAGCACCAGGCCGTGCATCTGGCCCGACAGTCCCACGCCTTTCACCTCTTTGCCGGCGATCCCGGCCTCCGCCAGCACCCCGCGGATGGCCTTCTGCGCGGCTTGCCACCAGTCCTCGGGGCGCTGTTCGGCCCACAGCGGCCGCTCCATGCGAATATCCTCGTGAGGTGCGGTGAAGCCTGCCCGGACCGCCCCCTGCTGATCCACCAGCAGCGCGCGTGTGCCGCCGGTTCCCACATCCACGCCCAACCAGTACATGTGTTCTATTCCTCTTCAGGTCTTGGAGGTTGCTCGGTGAGCCGCTCCTCGGCGAGCGGCTCGGGTGTCTCGAAGCTGATGGTGGCCTCCGCCGAAAACTTGCGGTAGAGCCGGAATTCCACTTCGTTCTTGAACAGCGCCCTTCCTTGGCGCATGCGCATCACGGCCCGGAGCGGGAGCATGTGCGGCTGTTCCCCGATCTCCGCGAAATCGTAATCCAGGGTGCTCGAAACCTGCTGGATGGGGAAAGCGGGAGGAACGCCGTCGGCCTCCAGGGTTATACGCGAGACCTTGCCCGTGTCGCTGTCCACGTAGATGAGGCCGTTGTAGCCCGGCGTGATACGTTCCCGCTGCTGGTAATCGATCGACCACTTGGAGCGGGACTGTTCCACTGCGTAGGCGAATACGTGCATGCGCCTCCCGCGCAGCGTGGCCCAGCGCTCCCAGCGGAAGGCAGCCTCTGTGGCGGGCTCGAAGATCTCGCGCATCATGCTGCCGAACTCGCCCTGCGAGATGGCGCCGCCCACTGCCTGGTAGGGCATTTCCGTGTAGCGGCCGTTCACCAGCATGAGCTTGTAGTCTTCCTTCTGCTCGAAGTAGCTGAGGCGGGCGGTGAGCACGTCATCGGTCTGCCAGAACTCCAGCCCCGCCGGGTCCACGTAGCGGCGCGTGACCTGGGTGCAGATGAAGTCCGGCAGGCGCCGGGTGTAGTTCATCGCGTACTCGCGCGTCTCCTCCAGGATCTTCCTCTGCTGCTCCGGGCTGGGAGGGGGGATCTCCGGCGGCTTGGCCTTGGTTGCGGGCTTGGGCGGCGCCGGCAGGTTCCTGGAGGCCGATTGCAGGGCGCGCAGCGCCTCCACCGTCCTGGGCCCCGCGCCGGCCGCCTGCAATTCGATGATGGCTCTCTCGTCGAGGCGGCTGGTCAGCTTCACGCCCCGGAGGTAGTCGGCCACCTGCCGGTCGTCGTGCTTCAGACGGACCGAGGAAGTCACGAAGGAGACCAACTGCTCCACCGTCAGCGCGCTCTGCCCCAAGGCGGCCAGGCAGGCCGCCAGGAGCACAAAGGCGGCGCGATTCCGCATACCTCTATTTTCACAACTTCTCAGCGCGTGGGGTAGACCGAGAAGGCGGAGTTCTCGTGAACGGGCTGCCCGTTGGCCGGCCGGTTGACGTTCCTGACGACTACGAAGTCGATGCCGCGATCGGCGTAAACCCGCGGATCGTTGGGCCTGTACCTTGGCGCCATGAGCGCCCGCCAGCGCTCGACCCACAAGGCCGCCAGGTCCTTCTGATAATTGGCCTGCCCTCCGGACTTCCAGTCCACGTAGACCGGCCGCAGAGCCCTGGCGCGAAAGACGCCGGGGTAGGAGTCCCGGCCGGCGTCCGGGAACAGGAACACCGCTTCGGGAGGCGTGGAAGTGCGCGCCCAGCGGCTGAGTTCCTCCAGTCCCGCGGCGCGCATGGGGCCGTAGTTTTGCACTCCGCCGAGGGCGGGATAAAGCAGGAACGGCACGCCGATGAAGCCCGCCCAGACGGGCGTTCTCCACCGGCGTCCGGCCGTCTCACCCCAAACCACCAGCAGCGCCCCCGCCGAAAGACACACGACCAGGAGCACCAGCCTCAGGATGGCCGGGTCCCTGAGGTTCGGCACGAAGATGTCCTGGACAGCTCTGGCGGTGGGAATGGCAAGCGCCACCGCGAGCCATAAGAAACCCTCCAGGCGCCGCCCGGCCTGGGCGGCGCGGATGCCCGCCACCGAGCACAGCAGCCCTGCCGCCACCGTGATGAACAGCACGGCTCTCAGTGGCTGAACCTGCGGCGCCAGCGTCGACTTGGAGACCTCCAGGAGCCAGTAAGACAAGGGCAGGCTCAGAAGCCCCGCCACCGGCAGCCCCGTCAGAAACACCCGCAAGTCGGCCGGCTCGAACCTGCGTACCCGCCAGAACGCTGCCGCCGTCACCGCCGCCAGGATGCCGTAGTGCCAGTACCAGCGCGGGTGCCAGAGCGAAACCCAGATGTAGCTGGCGCGCATCCTCAGGACCTGCTCCCACCATTCCTCGATCCGCTCAAAACGCAGCAGGGAGTGAGCGCGGTCGGGCTGCACCAACGCCAGCAAGCCCAAGACGGCGGCGACCGCCGCCAGCGGCGCCAGGCCCAGCATGCGGTGGCGCCGGACGGACCGCTCCGCCGGCCACAGCACCAGCACGATGTAGCAGATCCAATACGGGAACGTGGTCCCGCCGTGGTAGAGAAACGCCACGGATGCGGCGGCGCCGGCGGCGAGCGGCCAGCCGCGCGCCTCCAGGCCCACGGCGAACAGGATCAGCGCCATGGAGAAAGCCCGCGGAACGGGCTCGTACTCGATGGTCAGGACGGTCGGCCCCCAGATGGTCGCTCCCAGTGCGAAGATGCCCGTGGCAAGCAGGGACAGCCTCCTGCCCACCCCGAACGAGTTCACTATAAGAAAAACGCCCAGCAGGCCGAGCGCGCGGAAGAGCAATTGTTGCGCCGTGAGGATCTCCCGGAAGCCCAGGCCCGTCATCCGCCGCAGGCCCACGGCCACCTCGTCGTAGATGGTGAAGGCCATGTGCGGGCGCTCCACCATGAAGTCGCGCTGGAGGACCGCGGGGTCGTACAGTCTCTCCAGCATCGGGGCGTAAACCTGCGTGTCCGACTGGAGCCAGGTGTGGCCCGGGAAGACCAGGAACCCCAGCGCGGTCATCACCGCGATTGTCAGGGCGATTTCAACGCGCTCGCGCATCCGGGACGGCGCCTATTCCGGGGGAGTCTTCGCCAGCTGCTGTTTTGCCCAGGCGCGGTTCGGATTCAGCTTCAGGGACCGCTCAATCGCGGCCCGGGCCTCAGCGTTCCTCCCCGCCCTGCGCAGGGCGATCCCGAGCCAGAGCTGAGCGTCCGCCGACTTGGGGTCAAGTTGCGCGGCCTTCCGCAGATCCTGTATCGCCAGATCCACCCCGCCCCCGAACGCCGCCGGCAGGTAGTAGTTGCCCACGCCCTTGCTGAGCCAGGCTTCCGGGGACTTCGGATCGAGCGCCAGGGCCCTGTTGAGGGAGTCCAGCGCGCAGCGCCCATAGCGGACGGCGGCCAGAATGTCGGCCGGGATGACCTGTCCGCACAGCGTGCCCAGAAGCCTGTGGTTTTCGGCCGAGGTCCCCTGGAGCGCCACGGCGCGCTCGGCGGCACGGATGCCGGCCTCGGCGGCCTCGCGGGCGCCGGCCCTGTCGCCCAACTCCAGCGACACCTCGGCCAGCACGGATTCCGCCAGGGCCAGCCTGTACTGCGCTGTGGCGGCGTCGGGACTCTTCCTGGCGGCCTCGGCCAGGCCCGCTACGGCAGCCTGGAGCGCCGCCCTGTCCTGGCGGTCGCGCGCCGCCCCCAGATCCGCCGACAGACTCAGCGCGGCCGCAGCGGCAAGACCCAGCCATGCGAAGGGCATACGATCAATTCTATAAGCAATGCCGGACTGGCGAGGCCATCGGGGGGCCGCTACCCGCCGCCAGCCGGCGAGATCTTGAATACGTAGGCATTGTCGCAGGGGCGCTCGGAGGGCATCTCGATCACCAGGCCCTCCGCGGTCCGCGTCCACTTCAAGGCGGCCCTGGAGCCCAGCAGTTCGACGCTCCTGATCGCCCCTGCAAGGTGGGGCGACCCCTGCGCCAGCGACTTGATTGCGATCCCCCCATCCGCGGGCCAGGCCAGCGCGATGGCATAGATCGCGCCCGGCCTGGTAGTGAACCGGACGTCCTGGCTGGTGAACCCGGCGCCGCCTGAAACCGCCAGGGCCGGCCCCTCGCCGTAGACCTTCCACGGCCGGGCGCCGTAGATCGCCTCCCCGTTGACCTCCAGCCAGCGGCCGATCTCGATCAGGATCCTCTCAGCCTCCTCGGGGATCGTCCCGTCGGCGCGCGGCCCAACGCTGAGCAGCAGGACGCCGTTCCTGCTGACGACGCCGGCCAGTTCGTCCACGATCGAATCGGCGGTCCTGATCTCGTCGTCCCGGACGTACCCCCTGGAGCGTTTCGAAATGGACGTGTCCGCCTGCCAGACAAGCGGCCGGATGGAGTCCATTGCTCCGGGATCCACGTCGGGTGACGCGGCGGCCTTGTAGTTGATCAGCACCTCCCGGCCCCACCGGCGGGCCTGGTTGTAGTAGTAGGCGGCCAGGCGCCGGCGGTAGGGCTCGAAGACGGGCTGCTCGATCCACGAGTCAA
>JBBITL010000058.1:21405-28552 GCA_037440765.1 Solibacteraceae bacterium | reverse complement strand
CTGCCTCCCGCTGGGCCGAGTACCGGCTGCCGCCGCAGTTGTTGCAGCGGGGGATCAACCACCAGCAGGACTGGATCCGCGCCTGCAAGGGCGGGGCGCCGGGAGTCTCCGAGTTCGGTGTCGCCTCCAGGTACATCGAGTGGCTGGCGCTCGGGGCCATCGCGCTGCAGGTGCCCGGCAAGCTGATGTGGGACGGGGCGAAGATGCGCTTCACCAACAGCGAGGCGGCGAACAAGCTCGTCCGGCCGTTCATCAGGAAGGGCTGGGAGATCAGGCTGTAACGGGCGCTCCGGCCGTGGCGGTCAAGCCGGGCCGCCCGCTCCCGGAAGTGGCGCCCGCCGGCTTGAGAGGGCTGGTGTCCCGAGTCAGAAGTCCGTAGGTCTGCAAGCCGGCTCCCTCACGGTCGCGGTTCTGTGCAACACCTCGAAGGCGCAGAACCGCGCCCGTCAGAGTGCGCGGGAAAACCTGCCCCGGCGGGTGCAATGAAGCAGCGGTGATAGTTGGAGCGGAATCTCGGGGTGTCGGCGGGCGTGTCGGTGGCGCAGGGTTCGCCGGGGTGCTGCGGTAACCTCGTGGCGGGGGCGCCGGTTCGCGTTCAGGCCGGCTGCAATCGGCTTTGGCTGAACATTCGGGTGAGATTGCAGGCGATCGTCGCCCAACTCCATTCCACGCTCACCGCGGCCAGCCCACGGCAGAGGAACTGCCGCATGCCGCGCTGCTGTTTGAGCGCTCCGAATACCGGTTCGACCATCGCCTTGCGCAGCCGGCCCGCGCAGGCGCTGGCGACGTTTTGCCGGCCCCGGCGGCTTTTCACGCACACTCTGACGGGCGCGGTTCTGCGCCTGCAACGAAGGGCGAGCGTCAGCGAGCGCACACGCCTTCGCTCAGCGCGGCGCGCATGGTGTGCCAGACCAGCGTGGCGCACTTGACCCTCACCGGGAACTCCGCGACGCCGGCGAAAACCCTGAGCTTGCCCAGCGTGGCCCCTCCCCCGGGGGCGCCCTGGCCCGTCACCATGTCGTGGAAGCTCGCGAACATGTCCTCCGCTTCGGCCCGCGTCTTCCCGCGCAATACTTCAGTAAGCAGCGAAGCCGACGCGGTCGAGATGGCGCACCCGTTGCCCTGGAAGCTGATATCGGCCACCCGGTCGCCTTCCAGCTTCACATACAGAGTCACGTGGTCGCCGCATAGCGGGTTGTGCCCTTCGGCGCTGGCGTCGGCGCCCTCAATCACGCGGCAGTTGCGGGGGCTCTTGCTGTGGTCGACGATGAGCTGCTGGTAGAGTTCCCGCAAGTCCGGCGTCAAGTCAGAATCTCCTTCACCTTCCGTATTCCCCGCGCCAGCGCGTCCACTTCCGCGAAGGTGTTGTACCCGGCGAAGGACGCGCGCGTGGTGGCAGGGACTCCAAAGCGGGCCATGACCGGCTGCGCGCAGTGATGCCCGGCGCGCACGGCAATGCCTTGCTGGTCGAGTATGGTGCCGGCGTCATGCGGATGCACCCCGTCCAGCACGAACGAGAGCACCCCCGCCTTGCGCGAGGCCGTGCCGATGATCCTCACTCCGGGGATGGCCGAGACCGCTGCCGTGGCGTAGCCGAGCAACTCCCCCTCGTGCGCCTCGATACTGTCCAGGCCGATCTGCTGCACGTAGTCGATGGCCGCCCCAAGGCCAATCACTCCGGCGATGTCGGGCGTGCCGGCTTCGAACTTGTGCGGCAGCGTGTTGAACTCAGTTTTCTCGAAGGTGACCGAGCGGATCATGTCGCCGCCCCCCTGGTACGGGGGCATGGAGTCGAGAAGCCCGGCATTGCCATAGAGCGCCCCCACGCCGGTAGGTCCGTAGACCTTGTGGCCGGAGAAGGCGTAGAAATCCACGCCGAGGCTCTGGACGTCCACTTTCATGTGCGGCGCGGCCTGCGCGCCGTCCACCATCACGTGCGCCCCGCGGGCGCGGGCCATGGCGGCCAGGTCTCGCACGGGGTTGACCGTGCCTAGAGCGTTCGAGACGTGGACCAGCGACACGAAGCGCGTCCTGGCGCCGAGCAGACGCTCGAACTTCTCAACGATCAGCTCGCCGTGGCTGTCGATGGGGGCGACACGCAGGCGCGCTCCCGCTTGCTCCGTGACGATCTGCCAAGGCACGATGTTGGAGTGGTGCTCCATGGCGGTGATCAGCACCTCGTCGCCGGCCTTGAGGCGCGGCCGGACGAAACTGTGCGCCACCAGGTTGATGCCTTCGGTCGTGCCGCGCACGAAGATGATCTGGCGCGGGTCCGGCGCGTTCAGAAAACGCTGGATCTTCACCCGGGCGCCTTCGTAGGCCTCCGTGGCCCGTTCGCTCAGCGTGTGAATGCCGCGGTGGATGTTGGCGCAGTCCCTGGTGTAGTACCCCATGATCGCGTCGAGCACCGGCTGAGGCTTCTGCGAAGTGGCCGCGTTGTCCAGGTACACCAGCGGCTGGCCGTGCACCGTCTGCCTGAGCGCGGGAAAGTCCTCTCGAATCCTCTCGGCCAGGGTGGCCGTGGGTGTCATGGCAGCTCGGCCTCCAGCGCCTCGCGCAGCGGCTGCCAGCGGATCAGGCCGATGACTTCCGAGGCGAAGGCTCGCGTCAGCAGCTCCCGCGACCGGCGTTCCGGAATGCCGCGCGTGCGCATGTAGAACAGGGCCTCCCGGTCGAGCTGGCCCACTGTCGCCCCGTGCGTGCAGCGAACGTCGTCGGCGTAGATTTCGAGCTGCGGCTTGGTGTTGATGGCGGCGCCCCCTGACAGCAGCAGGTTCTTGTTGCTCTGGATCGCGTTGGTCTTCTGGGCGTCCTGCCGCACGATGATTTTGCCGTTGAACACGCCGGCCGCCTGCCCGCTGAGGATGCCCTTGTAAAGCTCGTGACTCATGCAGTTGGGCCTGGCGTGGTCGAGCAGCGTGTGGTTGTCCACGTGCTGTTTCCCGCCAGCCAGGTACAGGCCGTTCAGAGTGCATTCGGCCCCCTCGGCGTCGAGCACCGAGTTGATGTCGTGCCGCGCCAGCGACGCACCCAGCGATATGTTGTGCGAGTTCAGAACACTCGCCCGGTCCTGTACGCCCTGCACGGTGGCGACGTGGTACGCCTGCCTGCCCTCCCACTGCACCCGGTAGTGGTCCAGGACCGCCCCCTCCCGGACGACGATCTCCGACACGGCGTTGGTGAAGTAGACCGCGTCTTCCGGTCCGGCGTAGATTTCAGCAACCGACGCCTGGCTTCCCCGCCCGGCGAGAATCAGCGTCCGCGGATGCGACGCCGCCGGACGCCCGCCGGGCTCCGACAGGTAGACCAGCACGACGGGCTGGTCGAGCGCCACGTCCCTGTCGAGCGTCACAACGGCGCCGTCGCCGGCGAGCGCCGTGTTGAGCGCGACGAAGGCCTGGTCCGTGAAGCCAGCGTGACGGCCCAGATGCGATTCCAGCGCCGGGCTTCCGCTTCTCAGCGCATCAGCCAGGCTGCCCACGCTGACCCCGGCAGGCAGGCTCCCCGCGCTGGACAACCCGGGCGAAAACCACCCGTTCACGAAAACCAGGCGCACATCAGAGGTCAGACGCTCCAGGACGGGCCAGGAGGCCTGTCCCGCGGCGGGAGGCGCCGGCTCGAATGGAGTCTTCGCGATAGAGGCGACGCTGGTGTACTTCCAGTCCTCCTGGCGCGTGGTGGGAAAGCCGAGCCTCGAGAAGCTGCCCATGGCCTCAGTGCGAAGCGCACGCAGCCATGCAGGTTCCTCCGCCGCCCGCAGGCGCTCGAAGTGCGCGAAGAATGGCGACTTCTCCTGGAGTTCGATCATCGGACCAGCTCGCTCACCGCCATCTCGTCAAGTTCCGAATAGCCCTTCTGCTCCAGCTCCAGGGCCAGGCTTTTGTCGCCGCTTCTCACGATGCGGCCGCCGCTCATGACGTGCACGTAATCCGGCACGATGTAGTTGAGCAGGCGCTGATAGTGGGTCACCACAAGGAAGGACCTGTCCGCTCCGCGCAGCGCGTTGACGCCGCCGGCCACGATCTTCAGGGCGTCGATATCCAGCCCCGAATCGGTTTCATCAAGGATAGCCAGCCTCGGCTGGAGGACGGCGAGCTGGAGCACCTCGTTGCGCTTCTTCTCGCCGCCGGAGAATCCCGTATTCACGGCGCGGTTCAGCATAGCCTCCGGCATGCCAAGCAACTCCATCCTCTCCTTGACGGACTCCATGAAGTCGAAGGCGTCCACCTCGGCCAGCCCGCGCTGCTTGCGGATGCTGTTGAGCGCCGCTCGCATGAAGTACATGTTGGTGACGCCGGGGATCTCCACCGGGTACTGGAAGGCGAGGAAGACGCCGGCGGCCGCGCGCTCCTCCGGGTCCAGGGCCAGCAGGTCCTGCCCTTGAAAGGTCACTTCGCCCGAGGCGACTTCGTAGGTGTCGCGGCCAGCCAGCACCTGCGCCAGCGTGCTCTTGCCGGAGCCGTTCGGCCCCATGATGGCGTGCACCTCGCCGGGGCGGATCTCCAGGTCGATCCCCCTCAAGATCCGTTTTTCGCCGATGCCGGCGTGCAGACTGGTGATGCGTAGCATGTGCGTTATCCGACGCTCCCTTCCAGGCTGACACTAAGCAGTTTCTGCGCCTCCACGGCGAATTCCATGGGCAGTTCCCGGAACACCTCCTTGCAGAAGCCGTTGACGATCATAGAGACGGCGTCCTCGCTGGAAATGCCGCGTTGCCGGCAGTAGAAGAGCTGGTCCTCGCCGATCTTGCTGGTGGAGGCTTCGTGCTCCACCTGCGCCGTGGAGTTCTTCACTTCCAGGTACGGGAAGGTGTGCGCGCCGCAGCGGTCCCCGATCAGCATGGAGTCGCACTGCGAGTAGTTGCGCGCGCCTTCGGCCCCTTTGAGGATCTTCACCATGCCCCGGTAAGTGTTCTGCCCCTGCCCGGCGGAGATGCCCTTGCTGACGATGGTGCTCCGGGTATTCCGGCCTATGTGGATCATCTTGGTGCCCGTGTCGGCCTGCTGCCGGTTGTTGGTCACGGCCACCGAGTAGAACTCGCCGGCGGAGCTGTCGCCAATCAGCAGGCAGCTCGGGTACTTCCAGGTGATGGCCGAGCCGGTTTCAAGCTGCGTCCAGGAGATCCTGGAGTTCGCCCCCAGGCACTTGCCGCGCTTGGTGACGAAGTTGTAGATTCCACCGCGCCCTTCCTTGTCGCCGGGATACCAGTTCTGCACGGTAGAGTACTTGATCTGCGCGTTGTCGAGCGCGACCAGTTCCACCACCGCCGCGTGCAATTGGTTGGTGTCCCGTATGGGGGCCGTGCAGCCTTCCAGGTAGCTGACGAAGCTGCCCTGGTCCGCCACAATCAGCGTGCGCTCAAACTGGCCGGTGTTCTGTGCGTTGATCCGGAAGTAGGTGCTCAGCTCCATGGGGCAATGGACGCCGCTGGGCACGTAGCAGAACGAACCGTCGCTGAATACCGCCGAGTTGAGGGCGGCGAAGTAGTTGTCCGTGTGCGGCACCACCGAGCCCAGGTATTTCCGCACCAGTTCAGGATGCTCCCGAACGGCCTCCGAAAAGGAACAGAAGATGATGCCCTGCCCTGCCAGCTTCTGGCGGAAGGTGGTTGCCACCGATACGCTGTCGAATACCGCGTCCACCGCCACTCCGGCCAGCCACTCCTGCTCCCGCAACGGGATGCCCAGCTTGTCGTAGGTCTCCAGGAGCTTCGGATCAACTTCGCTCAGGCTCTTGGGGCGGTCCTTGGCGGCCTTGGGTCCGGAGTAGTAGACGATCTTCTGGTAGTCGATGGGGGCGTAGCGGACGTTGGCCCAGGACGGCTCCTTCATGGTGAGCCAGTGGCGGTAGGCTCTCAGCCGCCACTCCAGCATGAACTCCGGCTCGCCCTTCCTGGCCGAGATCATCCTTATGATGTCCTCGTTCAGGCCGGGCGGCAGCGCGTCGGCTTCGATATCCGTGGTGAACCCGTACTTGTATTCCTGGGTCGCCAGGGCTTCAATATTGGATGCAGTGCTCATCGTCGGTTCCCAGCCGCGGCGGCGGGCGCCGCGCACCGTCAACATATTGGAATCTGGACAAAGCAGTGAAGATTCAGCAAATGGGGAGGCTTGCAATGGTTTCGAGGCCAGCGCTTGGGGCGTCACTGGCGGTGCTGATCGCCGCCCTCTGGCCGGGCTTGCGTGTAGCGTTCGCCGAGACGACGCGCGCCGAGCCGAGGCTCTACGAGCCTCCGGCCGGGATGGCGCTCGCCCCCGCCGTTCGCCCGGGCGCAGCGTGGCGGGCTCCGGATCCGCCACCGGCGGTGCTGGCGCCCCTCGATGTGAACGCTCTGCGCGTCCCCAACCAGCAGGGGCAAGTCCCCATCGGGGTGGCCCGCCCGCTGGCCGGGGAGGGGTTGCTGGAAGGGCGCTGGGAGGTGGCGCCCGGTTCACGTGGCGTGTGGCGCTCCTCCTTGCGCAGCCCGGGAGCGGTCTCCATGCGGGTTCACTTCATCCAGTTCTCAGTGGGAGGCGGAAGGGTCTGGGTCTACGGGGCAGGCGCGGGGAACGTCGAGGTGGCCGGTCCGTACACCGGGCGAGGCGTCCACGAAGACGGGGAGTTCTGGAGCGCAAGCGTTGCGGGCGATACGGCCGTGATTGAATACGAACCGGCGGAGGACGCTCAGGCGGGCGACGCGTTGCCGTTTGCGGTCAGGGAGGTCAGCCACCACTGGGAGGATCCCGTCTTGCAGGCCGCGGCCGGGTGCCACCTTGACTACAAGTGCTACGAGCCGTGGGCGAATGCCGGCCAGAGCGTGGCCTACATCCGCTACATTCAGTATCCCTACGTCTACTCCTGCACGGGTGCGTTGCTGGCCACGCGCGGTGGCAGCATGCAACCCTACTTCCTGACTGCGCACCATTGCCTGAGCACGGAGAGCCAGGCCCGCACGCTGGAGACCTACTTTTCTTACGAGTCGCAGTCCTGCGGCGGCCAGCCGCTGTCCTTGTCTGCGGCCGCGAGGATCAACGGCGCAAGCCTGCTGGCGACCCGTGACAGGACGCAGGGAGACTTCACGCTGCTGCGGCTCTCAGGCTTGCCCAGCCGTCCGGTCTGGTTCGCCGGCTGGGACCCTGCCGACCCGGGCTACACCACAGACCTGGCC
>JBBITL010000058.1:0-21379 GCA_037440765.1 Solibacteraceae bacterium | reverse complement strand
AAGCCTCCTACAAGCGCATCTCGTTCGGCAGGCGGGCGGCCGACGAGCCCGGACCGGGCGGGCGTCCCGCGGACCGTTTCTACCAGGTGCGCTACTCGCAGGGCCGCACGGAGTTCGGCTCCTCCGGCGCGCCGCTCTTCTACATGGAAGGAGGCGGCTTCTACCTGGTGGGCGCGCTGAGCTTCGGAGATGTCGCCCCCGCCGGCCTGACCGTCTGCGACGTCTCCCCCTTCCAGGACGGATTCGGGAGGTTCTCCGTGATGTACCCCGTACTGCGCCCGTGGCTTGAAGATGCGCCGGCAGCCGCCGTGTCGGTCAGTCCGCCGGTGGTGGACTTCGGCGTGCGGGGATCGTGGATAGATCCGGACATGCGCGTGGTGCGTGTTTCGACAGGCTCGGCGGTCCCGGTCAGTTTCACGGCGAGCGCGGGCGCGCCCTGGGTGCGCCTGTCCCGGACATCCGGGAGCGCCGCGAGCGTCTCGCCCGCCGACATCAACGTTTCAGTGGACGCCCTGTGGTTTCCCTCGGCCGGCGACTACTCGTCCACGGTCACCATCAGCGCTCTCGGCCAGCAGAGCACGGTCATGGTCACGGTGAGCGTCAGAGGGCCGCGCGTGTTCGCCGGCGGCTTCCGCAACGCCGCCAGCCACGAGCCAGGAGTGGTGGCGGGAAGCCTGACCACGGTGACGGGCAAGGGCATGGCGGCGGGCATCGATGGTTGTGTGTCGGTGAACAACGTCGTCGGACCGTGGCCCACCAGGCTCGCCGGGGTGGAGGTCCAGTTCGGCCACCACCTTGCGCCCGTGCTCGCAGTGTGCAACATAGCCGGCGAGGAGTCGGTAACCGTCCAGGCGCCCTTCGAACTGGGAGCCGGAACGGTATGGGCGCGAGTGCAGGCGGGCGCCGAGTGGGTGCTATTGAACGATGTGCCCGTGCTCCCCCTGCAGCCCGGCATCTTCGAGACGTTCGTGGGCGGCAGGCTTCGGGCCGTGGTCGCGAGGCCGGACGGTTCGCTTGCCGCGCCGGGCAACGGCGCGAGGCGGGGGGAACGCGCGACGGCCTACGTGACGGGACTGGGTCCGGTTCTGCCACTGGCCCGCACCAACCAGCGCGGCGTGCCCGGACAGTCCGTCCACTATCCGGTGGCGGTGCGGGTCAACAACGCGGATGTCTGGTGGCCTGTATCGGTGAATTACGCTCCCAACCTGATCGGCGTGTACATGGTGACTTTCGACGTGCCGGCGGACGCCCCGGCAGGAAACGACGTCCCCTTCGAGATAGCCGCCCAGCCGGGCGCCGGCGCGTTCTGGGTCTTCGCCCAGCGGTCCCTCGTCTCGATCTCGCCGTAGGCAGGCCCGCCCGGCTGTTCAGGCCTGGAAGGGGCCGGGCCGTCAGCCCTTAACGTGGCACTTCGAGTTGGTACAGTTCCCAACAGAAGAGAAGGCCGGGCCTTTCGGGTAGTGGCAGGCGCCACAGGAGGTCCGCTTGGTCTCGGCGGGCTTGTGCATCCCCTCTTTGTAGTTGAGTGGAGCCTTGGCCGACTCCGGCCACAGCTTGTCGTGGCAGACTTTGCAGTCGCCCTTGGCCCGATCGTTGTGTTTGGCGTGCAAGAAGGTGACGTTACCCATCTTCGTGGTGAAGACGAGTTTCTCAGGCCCGGTTTCGGCTGCCACGGCCAGAAGGCCCGTAACTACCACAGCCACCGCAAAGACTGCCAACAACGTTCTCATCAGTTCCTCCTGATCCCACTTAACCTGGATATTTCCCTGCTATATAGCCGCTCAACTGCCGGATGGTCGCCGCCTGCGCGGTGATGATTAAGTTCACCAGATCCCCGATCGAAACCACACCCGCGAGGCTTCCACCTTCCAGGACGGGCAGATGACGTATCCGGTTTCGTGTCATCAGGCGCATGCACTCTTCCACGGTGTCGTCGGGCGAGACCGTCGTAACCGGCGCGCTCATGATCTCCCGCACCGGCGTTTCGCGGGAGGCCTTGCCGTGCAGCACGATCTTGCGCGCATAGTCCCGCTCAGAGAACACGCCCACGGGCCTGCCCTCGGAGACCACGATCAGGGCGCCCACTTGCTTGTCCGACATCTGCGCCAGCGCCTGGTAGACCGTAGCCTCGGGAGCGACCGTCCACACCGTGCGGCCCTTGGTCTCCAGAATCGACCGCACCGTCTCTTTGAACCCCATTGGTCGCGATCCCAGTCTGAGCTAATCCCACTGTTCCACAAGCATCGCGGCCGCGTCAAGCCGGCGCGCCGAACCGCACGATGTCGTCAACGCGCAAGGTCTCCTTGACGACGAAAGGCTCCCCGTAGCGCACGCCGATCAGGTTGCCATAGAAACGCGCCACGGCGGCCAGCCGCTCGCGTATCTCTTCCTGGTTGGGGAACAGGCCCCCTCCATGTTCCTGTTCGCCGTACTGCGAGGCGTAACTCAGCAGCGCCGCCATCCTCCTGTCGAACTGGGCGCTGATGTCAACCACAAATGAGGGGGTCACGTTGGCGTACACCGACGCATACAAAATCCTGCCCGGCCGGTGCGGCGGGCTCCGCTCGTCGATCTTGCCGAGGCCAGCCAGGAAGCAGGCTTCGTAACCGATCTCGCTGGCCCGGTAATGATCCGGGTGTCGGCCCTGCCAGTAGGGGAGGATCACGGTGCGGGGACGCAGTTCGCGGATCTTGACCGCCAGCGAGAGCCTCGCCGCCAGGGTATTCTCCAGCCGGGCGTCGGGCAAACGCAGGTTGCCCCTCCAGGAAACCTGCAAGTGGCCGGCGGCAACTTCGGATTCTTCGATCCGGATCTCCGGCCCGCCGCGCGTGCCCATGTCGCCCGCGGTAAGATCCAGCACCCCCGTCCGATAGCCCGCTTCCGCCATGCGGATCAGCGTTCCACCGCAGGTCTGCTCGACGTCGTCCGGGTGGGCGGCGATTGCCAGCACATCAACCGCAGGGTTCATCGGGATGTTCTCACCAGTGCAGCTCCGGGCGCCGCCGGTAGCGCTCCCTCGTGCGGAGTATGTAGATGAAGAGTATGCCCGCCAGGAATCCACCCACGTGGGCAAACCACGCCACGCCGCCTTGCGACAGGTGCGAGTCGCCGATCTGCCCGATTCCGCTGAAGAACTGCACCACGAACCAGTAGACCAGGATTACGTAGGCGGGAATCTCCACGGTCGTCAGGAAGAAGAACAGCGGCACCAGCGTGACGATGCGCGAGCGGGGGAACTTGATCACGTAGGCGCCCATCACCCCGGCGATGGCGCCGCTGGCCCCCACGGCCGGAATGCGGGAGTCGAGGTTGAATGCCACGTGCGCCAGGCCTGCCGCCATCCCGCACATCAGGTAGAAGAGCAGGTACTTGGCGTGGCCCAGAGCGTCCTCTACGTTGTCCCCGTAAATCCAGAGGAACCACATGTTGCCGATCAGGTGCATCCAGCCGCCGTGCAGGAACATGGAGGTGACCAGCGACTCCGGGCGGAGCCGGCCTGGCACCACTCCGTAGGAGGCGATCAGGTGGTTGAGCGAGAAGGAGTCCAGCGTCACCTGGTAAAGGAAGATCACCACGTTCAGCGCGATCAAAGACACGGTGACCACCGGTCTGGTAAGGCTGGGCTGGGAATCGCGGAGCGGGATCATGTCTTGACGCCGGCGGGCTACCTTCGAATTCTACTCTTCCGGCGGCATCCGGTACACGTAGATGGTATGCAGCCGCTGGTGCACCATGACCCTTTCGACGAGCGCGGGCTTCCAGCCCATGATCTCGTAATCGTGACTGACCACGCGGCTGCCCGGCTTCAACTGCTCCCGCAGGATGGGCTTCAGCTTCTCGTTGCTGAGCCGTTGCAGGTAGAGGGTCACCACATCGGCGGGCTTGACATCCACCTTCAGCAGATCGCCTTCGATGACCGTGACCTGGCTCTGGAGACCCAGGGCAAGCGCCTTTCCGGCGGTCTGCCTGACGAGGCTCCCGGACAGTTCAACCCCCACCGCCCTGGCCCCGAACTTCTTCGCGGCCACAAACAGGATGCGCCCGTCTCCGCAGCCCAGGTCGTACAACGTCTCGCCCGGTTTCAACCCGGCGGCCTCGAGCATACGCACCACCACCGGCTCAGGACTCGGCACGAAAGGCGCCAAGTTGTTGGGCGACAGCCGGTTCTGCCCGGCTGCCACGCCAGCCACGAGCAGGGCAGCAACAGCCGTCCTGCGCAGGCGGACCCGGGTGGTCATGCTCAATGCCCCCCGGCCGCGGCCATCGGGCGCTCGCTTTTCAACTGGGCGATTTTCGAGATCATTTCCGAAACCGCGAACCACATATCCCTTGGACGTGTTATGGTGTACTCGGTTCCCCGGAAAAAGCGCACGATGTTGCCGATGGCGTCCCGCCAGGGCACTCTGTCCGGGCTGAGGTTGTAGTTCATGTAGAACATGGGGTAGGACACCTCCCCCACTTTCCGCAGTTCGTCACCCGGCACGTTCTGGTCCAGCAGGGCCTTGGGCCCGGCGAAAACCAGCGCATCCGGAGGCCCGCTCATCCCCGTTTCCCTCTGGACGAGTTCCGTCAAAAAGAGCGTTTCCCCGTGCTTCTGTCCCAGCCGCTTCACGTCCACGGTGCCCAGGTTCAGGCCGTCCAGGGCATCCCTGAGGCCGGCGTAGTCGATGCGGGAAGTATCATCCTGCCGGAAGATCACCCGCTGCTCCTGAAGGTTGAAGGCCACGATGGAGAACCTCCCCACTCTGGGGTCGCGCGTTATGCTGCGCAGGATCGACAGCAGCGCGTTGCGGTCCATAGGCTGTAGCACGGCCGCATCGGCTCTGGGCGGGGCGAAATTGACCATGACCTTCACGTTGAGGCCCGGTTGGCCCTGAGTTCGCTCGACCGGCAGTTCCTCCTGGAACGTCTCGAGCGTGCTGGCGGCAACCTCCCCCGGCGCCAAGTCCAGGGCGACATCCCGGTCGCGTTCCGGAAGCCTCGCTTCCACATCCCAGCGGCTGGTGCAGAGCCGGTCCGCGCCGTCCCGCATCAGCCAGTCCACGCGGTACCTGCCCTCCCCCAGATCGTAGCTGCCTTCCAGGTATGTGTCGCCCCGGGCATCCTGCTCGATGGGCGGGACTTTGAAAACCTGGGTGAAGTATGTCGGCTGGTCCCGGCGCGCCTCGGGGATCACGCGGAAGATGATCGTGAGGCGGTTTTCCAGCCCGGCCAACTCCCGGAGCGGGACGGACACGCCATAGCCGGCGTGCATGCGCAGGTCGAAGCCGAGCGCAGGCTTGACCGGCGTCACCGTGCAGGGCAGGTCCTTCTTGGCCTCATCGACCTCGAGCGCCGCCAGGTCGGACTGGATCAGCCGGACGTTCCACCCATCGAGCATGGACCCCATGACTTCCTGCGGCAGCAGCGGGCACGGGCACAGGGCGGCCACTACTGCGGCGAGGCATACCGGCAGGCATCGAACACCCGGTCTGAGCCGGTTGCGCGCCGAACCTCTCCCCGCCGAGGCCACCCCCTCATTCTACAACGGCCTCACATTCGGGCCGGAGCGTCGAGTGCGGCCCTGGAACGGATCACCCGGTCCACGGCCTCGCGCGTGGCGTGGCCGATCTCGGCCGGCGACAGGATTCTGTAGACTCTCCCCCGGAAGACGCCGATCAGTCTGCCCATCGCGTCGAATGGCTCCGGGATGCGAAACTGGCCGCACTTCATGTAGAAAACCGGGTAACCGAGGGGTGTCAGCCTCTTGAGATCCGCGGCCGGTATGTCCTCCCTGGTCCACACATGCGGGCCGATGATGATCAGCGCGTGGGGGCGGTCCAGGCCGCCGGCCTCCGCCTTGAGCAGGTCGGCGAGGAACCACTTCTGCCCCTTCTCCAGGATGAGTTTCCCGTACTCGACGGTGCCCAGCTCCATCGAATTCAAAGCCTTCCCCAGGGCCGGAAAGTCGATATCGGCCGCCTCGCCCTGGCGGTAGAAGACATGCTGGTCCGCCAGCAGGAACCCGACGGCCGAGAAGCTGGATATGCGGCCGTCGCGCGACAGGGCGCGGAGGATCGCCAACACCGGGTCGATGTTTCTGGGCTCCCGCACCGCGCTGCTTATGCCGGGCGGGGAGAAATTGACCAGCACTTTGACATGCAGCCCCTTCGGTGACCCCACGCTGCGCGGTTCAGGCCGGAACGGGTCCAAGGAAGTCGGCTCCACCCTCCCCGGCGCGATGAGAGAAACCCCCCGGGTCCGGCGTGGGAGCTTCGCTTCCACTTCCCAGCGGGCCGAGCACACCCCGCCCGCCTGGTCCCGCACCATCCAGTCAACACGGTAGCGGCCCTCTCCCACCGCGAACCTGCTCATCGCGGTGAGCCGCCCGTCACGAAGCTCCTCCAGTTTCGGTGCGCGCGTTTCTTCGGCGATGAAGGCAGCCTTGCCGTCGGCGGGCGTCACCCGCAACACCGCCCGCAGGTTCCCGTCCTTCTCGAGTGGGTACCCCGGCAGAAAGGTCGCCTGAAACCCTGTGTGCATCCGGAGATCGAAGCCCAGTTCGGGTTTGATGGGGCGCACGCTGCATGGAAAATCCCGGCGGGGCTTCGCTTCGTCCAGGATCGCCAGTTCCTCCGCGGAGATCCGGACGCCCCGGTCCTGCGCGCAGAGAACTGCGCAGCACACCATGGCGCTGCCGGCCAGTCGAAGCATCGGCTCCCTAAATTCTGCCACAGCATGTCCGGGCGCCGTGTGATAGAGTGCAGGGGATATGGCATCCCGCAGCGTCAACAAAGTCATCCTGTTGGGCAATCTCGGCCGGGACGCGGAGACCCGCTTCACCACGGGCGGCGCCGCCCGGACCACGTTTTCAATCGCCACCAGCCGCCGCTGGAAGGACCAGCAGACCGGCGAGTGGAAAGAGGAGACCGACTGGCATAACGTCGTCCTCTGGCGCCAGGAGAATGTCGCCAACTACCTGACCAAGGGCCGGCAGGTCTACCTGGAAGGACGCCTGCAAACGCGCAGCTACGAGGACAAGGACGGCAGGAAGGTGTACACCACCGAGGTGGTGGCGGACGACCTCATCCTGGTTGGCGGCAGGGGCGGTGAACACGGCGGCGAGGAGTCCCGCCCGCAGTCCTCCGGCGCCGCGGGCGGCCCGCGACGCGCGGCGGCCCGCCCCGCCGAGGAGCCGCCGCCCTCGCCGGACTACGAAGCCGGTGACGACGACGTGCCGTTCTAGGAGTCGGAAGTCCGTAGGCCTGCAAGCCCGCTCCCTCACGGTCACGGTTCTGTGCAACACCTCGAAAGCACAGAACCGCGCGTCAGCAAGCGGGCGCATTTGTTCAGCGCACTTCTGACTCGGGACACCAGGCTGTCAGGGGCGCGCCCGCCGGCTGAAGAAGGAGCGGTGCGGCGGCTTGCAGGAGTGTGATCCCGTCGTGTATTCTACAAGTCCGGGGGTCAAGACGTGAATCCGGGTTTGCGGGTTAGAGTAAGCTGGCCAGGCCGCCGGGAGCCGAAGGCGGCGTTCGCGTCGGGGTACGAGAAACGGTGCAAGACAACCGCGGAAAGATGCTCGAGCGCGCCATGTCGCGCCACAATTACGCCGGCGACGCGCTCATCGAGGTGCTTCACACCGCGCAGGAATTGTACGGGTTCCTGTCGCCGGACCTGCTGAAGACCATCGCCCGCAAGCTGCGCCTTCCACCCAGCCGCGTGCTGGGGGTGGTCACCTTCTACCACTTCTTCTCTCTGGCGCCCAAGGGCGAGCACAGCTTCTCGGTGTGCATGGGGACGGCCTGTTACGTGGCCGGCGCCCATGAGCTGCTGGAGACGCTGGAGCACCGCTGCGGCTGCAAGGCGGGCGAGACCAGCGCCGACGGGAAGGTCAGCGTCAGCGGCGTCCGCTGCATCGGAAGCTGCGGGCTGGCGCCGGCGGTCATCCGCGACGGCAAGATCATGGCCCACGTCACACGCGATCAGTTGAACGCCGAACTGGATCAGATAGGTGTCGCATGACCCAGGAAGAACTGTTCGAGGCACAGGAACGCGAACAGCAGCGGCAGGCCGGGCTGGAAAACCGCATCTACTGCTGCACGGCGGCGGGCTGCGTCTCCTGCGGCAGCGAGACCCTGCGCCAGGCCATCGCAGACCAAATCAAAGCCCAGGGCAAGGAAGGCAAAGTCGAGGTTTGCGGCACCGGCTGCATGGGCCTGTGCAGTCGCGCCCCCCTGGTGCGCACGTCCTCCAACGGGATGATCTACGGCGGGGTGACGCCGGAGGACGCGGAGTCGCTGGTGGCCGCCGGCGGGCCGGCGGACAAGAGGATCGACCCGCAGATGCCCTTCTTCGTGCGGCAGCACAAGGTGGTGCTGGCCAACTCTGGTTACGTGGATCCGGAACGGCTGCTGGACTACATCGCCTGCGACGGCTACCAGGCGTTGGCCAAGGCCCTCTCGGACATGACGCCGCAGGAGGTGATCGCGGAAGTGAAAGCCAGCGGGCTGCGCGGCCGCGGGGGCGCGGGCTATCCCACGGGACTCAAGTGGGAACTGGTCGCCAAGCAGCCTGCGCCGGTCAGATACGTCGTCTGCAACGGCGACGAGGGCGACCCGGGCGCCTTCATGGACCGCTCGATGCTGGAGGGCGACCCGCACCGCGTGCTGGAGGGCATGGCCATCGCAGGCTACGCCGTAGGAGCGCAGCAGGGCTATATCTACGTGCGGGGCGAATACGGCCTGGCCATCCGGCGCCTGCAAGCCGCCGTCAAACAGGCCGAGCGCGAACGGTTGCTGGGCAGTCACATCTTCGAGAACAGCTTCGGGTTCCGAATAGACCTGCGCATCGGCGCCGGCGCGTTCGTCTGCGGCGAGGAGACCGCGCTGGTGGCCTCTATCGAGGGCCGCCGCGGGAACCCGCGCCAGCGTCCGCCCTACCCGCCCGAGTCCGGACTGTGGGGCAAGCCCACGCTGATCAACAACGTCGAGACTTTCGCCAACATCCCGGACATCATCCGCCGCGGCAGCGCCTGGTTCGCCGGAATCGGAACCGCGGAGAGCAAGGGCACCAAGGTGTTCGCCCTGGCCGGCAAGATCGCCAACACCGGCCTGATCGAAGTCCCCATGGGCACTTCGCTCAGGAGCATCCTGTTCGAGATCGGGGGCGGTGTGCCGGGCGGCGCGGCCTTCAAGGCCGCACAGACCGGCGGCCCTTCGGGAGGCTGCATCCCGGCCGAGCACCTGGATACGCCGGTGGATTACGAATCGCTGGCGGCCATTGGATCCATCATGGGCTCGGGCGGCCTCATCGTCATGGACGAAAGCTCGTGCATGGTGGACGTGGCCCGCTTCTTCATGGACTTCTGCGTGGACGAGTCTTGCGGCAAGTGCGTTCCCTGCCGCGCGGGCACGGTCGAGATGCACGACGTCCTGCTGCGCATTACGCGCGGCGAGGCCACCGAGGCCGACGTGGCCATGCTGGAGGAACTGGCCGTCCTGCTCCGCGAAGCCTCGCTGTGCGGACTTGGACAGACGGCGCCCAACCCGGTGGTGAGCACCCTGCGCTACTTCCGCCGGGAATACGAGGAGCACATGCGGGAACGCCGCTGCGCGGCCGGCCGCTGCCGGTTTGAGTCCGCGGCCCAGGTCCAGGGAGGCGCGCAATGAGCGTCAAGACGCTGGAAATCGACGGGCGGGTCTGCACCGGCGTCACCGGCCAGACCATTTTCGACGTGGCCTGGGAGAACCGCATTCAAATCCCGCGCATCTGCCACGTGGGCGGCATTTCGGACATAGGCGCCTGCCGCATGTGCCTGGTGGAGATCGAGGGCCGAGGCAGGCTGCACGCAGCCTGCATGACGCCGGTGGAGGAGGGCATGGTGGTGCGCACCGCCACCGAACGCCTGAAGCGCCACCGCCGCCTGATTGTGGAGCTGCTGCTGGCCGAGCGCAACCACGTATGCGCCGTGTGCGTCACCAACGGCGCCTGCGAGTTGCAGGACCTGGCCGCCGAGCTGGGCATCGAGCACGTGCGCCTGCGCTACCGCTTCCCCAAACTGGGCGTGGACACCAGTCACGAGCGCTTCGGGCTGGACCACAATCGCTGCCTGCTGTGCACGCGCTGCGTGCGGGTGTGCGACGAGGTGGAGGGCGCGCACACCTTCGACATCCTTGGCCGCGGCGCCAACTCGCGCGTCATCTGCGATCAGGACGAGCCATGGGGTGAAAGCGAGAGCTGCACTTCCTGCGGCAAGTGCGTGCAGGTCTGCCCCACAGGCGCGCTGTTCGCCAAGGGGCGAACGGTGGCCGAGATGCGCAAGGACCGGTGGTTCCTGAAGTACATCGTCACAGCCCGGGAGAAACGCCAATGGATCCGCTGACCGGCAGGCCCAGACTGGCGACCGTGTGGCTGGGAGGCTGCTCAGGGTGCCACATGTCGTTCCTGGACCTGGACGAGCGCCTGGTGGATCTGGCGCGCCTGGTCGAGGTGGGCGCCTCGCCACTGACCGACCACAAGGATTTCCCCGGGGCCGACATCACGCTGGTGGAGGGCGCGGTGGCCAACAGCGAGCACCTGGAGCACATCCGCGCCGTGCGCGCGCGCTCCGGGGTGCTGGTCTCATTCGGCGACTGCGCCGTCACCGGCAACGTCACCGCCATGCGCAACGCCTTCGGCCTGGAGAATGTGCTGAACTGCTCCTACCGCGAGAACGCCACGGTTGTCGCCGGCGTCCCGGAGGGCGGCGCCGTGGTGCCGCGATTGCTGGAGCGCGTGCGGCCGGTTCACGAGGTGGTGGAGGTCGATTACTATCTTCAGGGCTGCCCGCCGCCGGCGGACGCCATTTGGGATCTGATTACCAGCCTTCTGGATGGCAGGGCGCCGTCCCGCGAGGGCGGGAGGTTCGGGTAGATGGCCGGCCGGATCCTCATCCACCCGGTGACCCGCATCGAGGGCCACGCCAAGATCTCCATCTTCGTCGACGAGCAGGGGGAGATCAGCGGGGCGCAGTTTCACGTCGTGGAGTTCCGGGGCTTCGAAAAGTTGTGCCAGGGCCGGCCGTTCCACGAGATGCCCAGCCTGATGGCGCGCACCTGCGGCATCTGTCCGGTGAGCCACATCCTGGCGGCCTCCAAGGCCGGCGACGAGTTGCTGGGCGTGGAGGTGCCGGCGGCGGCCATCAAGCAGCGGCGCCTGGTCAATCACGCCCAGGTGCTGCAATCGCACGCCCTGAGCTTCTTCCACATGTCGTCGCCCGATCTGCTGCTGGGGTTCGATTCGCAGCCCGGCGAGCGCAACATCTTCGGGCTGATCGGCCGGGACCCGGAATTCGCCCGGAGCGGCATCCGCCTGCGCCAGTTCGGGCAGCGCATCATCGAACTGGTGGGCGGCAGGCGCATCCACCCGGCCTGGGGAACCCCGGGAGGCGTGCTCGGCGCCGTCGGCGCGGCCGAGCGCGATGAAATCGCAAGCTGGCTGCCCGAGGCCTACCAGACGGTCCGCATCGCCCTGGACAGGCTCAAGGTGATGATGGACGAGTTCCGCGACGAGATCGCGCATATCGGCAACTTCCCCTCCCTGTTCCTGGGCATGGTGGGCCGGAACGGGGAGATCGACTTCTACGACGGGCGCATCCGCATCGTGGACGCCGAGGGCAACATGGTGGCTGACGGCCTCGACCCTCAGCGCTATCACACCTTCATCGGCGAGGCCAGCGAGGAGTGGTCCTTCACTAAGTTTCCCTACTACAAGCCGCTCGGCTACCCTGGCGGCATGTATCGCGTGGGGCCGCTGGCGCGGTTGAACGTGTGCACCCGGATCGGCACGCCGCAGGCCGACCGCGAGCTGCGCGAATTCCGGCAGCGCTCGCGCGGAGCCGTCTGCCAGTCGTTCCACTATCACCTGGCGCGGCTGATCGAGATGCTGACCTCGGTGGAGCGGATCGAAGAGTTGCTCGGCGACCCCGAGCTGACCGGGGCCAAGGTGCGGGCACGCGCCGGGCAGAACCGCGAGCACGGGGTGGGCGCCTGCGAGGCGCCCCGCGGAACGCTGTTCCACGACTACGTGGTGGACGCCAACGGGCTGGTCCAGCGCGCCAACCTGGTCATCGCCACCGGGCACAACAATCTGGCCATGAACAAGGCCGTGGAGCAGGCCGCCCGGCGCTTTGTGAACCCACGGGCGCTTGAGGAAGGCATGCTCAACCGGGTGGAGGCGGCCATCCGCTGCTTCGATCCATGCCTGTCGTGTTCGACGCACGCCGCGGGACGCATGCCCATGGTGGTCGAAGTGCGGCGCCGGTCGGGCGAACTGGTCTCACGGATGGCGCGCGGCGTGTGAGTACAGTCCTGGTCGCGGTGGGCAACCAGTTGCGGCGGGACGACGGCGCCGCCCACCGCGTCCTGGACCTGGTGGGTGAGCTGGAGGGCGTCCGGGTGTTGCGCCTGTTCCAGCTTGCGCCCGAAGTGGCCGAGCAGATCGCCTCCGCCCCGCGCGTAGTGTTCATCGACGCTGACATCCAGCCGGGCGAGGTCCGCCTGGAGCCGGTTCAGGCCGTGCAGGCGCAGGCGGCGCCGCTGGGCCACTCCATGCAGCCTGCCGAAGTGGTGGCCCTGTCGCGCGCCCTGTACGGTTTTGGAGGACGGGCTTTTCTGTGCCGCGTGCCGGGAGTGGACTTTTCGCACGGGGAGGGACTGTCGCCGCTTGCGGAAGCCAACGCGCACCGCGCGGCGCGCCTGCTCCGAAGGTGGCGATGAGTGAAGCCCTGGCGGCCATCGCGCAGCCTGTGCGCGGCCCTCGCGGGGCGGGTCTGCGGTTGCGGATAAGAGTACTCTATAATCCCTAGCTAGGGCCGGGGGGAGCCACACCCGGCCTGCATGGAGGCACGGATGCCCCGACCCGCCAAAGTGCTGATGATCGACGACGACGCGGATTGCCGCACTTCTGTCAGGCACCTGCTGGAGGGGCGCGGCTACACGGTGATCGAAGCGGATTGCGGCAGAGACGGGTTGCGCAAAGCTGTCGAGCACGGGCCGGACCTCATCCTGCTCGACGTGATGATGGAGTGCGATTCGGAGGGATACGGCGTCACGCAGGCGATCAAACACCAGGATTCTTACGCCGCGCTGCGCGGCGTCCCGATCATCATGATGTCCTCCATCCAGGAGAGTCCCGACGAGCTGTTCCCGATGTCGCCCGAGAGTGAGCTGATCCGGCCGGACCGCTACATTTCCAAGCCGGTGGACGCGAGCGTCCTGCTGGAGGCCGTCGAGAATGCGCTGGCGGCCCGCAAGCCGCGGGAGACGGGAACGGCGTGACGCCCGGCGACCCCGTACCGCTCGCGGGAGTCCAGGCCCCCGCTCCGGGCGCCGAAGCCCTGCAGCCGGTGATTGTCGTCATCGAAGACGACCGCGCCATGAGGCTCGCCTGCCTGAAGATACTCAGCAGGTCGGGCCTGCAAGTGGAGACCTTCGAAACCGGCTCCGCGGGCCTGGAGGCCGTAAGCTCTCTCAAGCCGGCCATGGCCGTGGTCGACCTGAAGATGCCGGGCATAAGCGGGATGGAGGTTATCGCCCGCCTGCATGAAATCGACCCTTTTATCGTCATAGTTGTGATCACCGGCTACGCCACCATCGACACGGCGGTGGAGGCCATGCGGTGCGGCGCATTCGATTTCGTGCCCAAGCCCTTCTCTCCCGACGAACTGCGCCTGATCGTTAACCGCGGGCTGGAGCACCGCCGCCTGCTGCTCGAAAGCCAGAAGGCCGAGATGGAGCGCGAGCTGCTGAAACGCCGCTTCATTACATTCGTTTCGCACCAGTTGCAGACGCCGCTGGTCGCCATCCATCAATACCTGGACGTCTTGCGGCGCCTGGAGAATCCGGCGCCCGAGAAGACCCGCGAATGGCTGGACCGCTGCCTGGCCCGGACCGAGGAGATCCAGGCCATAATCAAGGACTGGTTGACGCTGTCCAGACTGGAGGGCGGCCGGCTGGCGCACCAGCGCACCAGGGTGGACCTTACCGCCACCATCGGCGAGATCCTCAGGACCTACGAGGTGATGGCCGCCGCCGAAGGAGTCGTGCTGGAGGACCGCATGCCCGAGGAGGGCTGTCCGGTGGCGGGGGACAAGAACTGCCTGAGCGTGCTGTTCGACAACCTCGTGGTCAACGCCATCAAGTACAACCGGCCGGGTGGAAAGGTGAGCGTTTCGGCCGAGTCGACGCCTGACGAAGTGATCATCTCGGTGGCCGACACCGGCATCGGCATTCCCGACAAGTACCGGCAAATGCTGTTCGGTGAGTTCTTCAGGATTCAGGACGTCCGGAAGACTCCCGGCACAGGACTCGGACTGGCCATCGCCAGGCGGGTCGTTTCAGAGATGGGAGGCAGCATAAGTGTGGAAAGTGAGGTTGACGTCGGTTCCACGTTCCGGGTCAGGCTGCTCGCCTGGCGGGAACCGGCGGAAGGGAAGGATGCCTAATGGACTCACAAAAAAAGATACTGATCGTTGACGACGACGCGGATTTCGCCGAAGCCATCGCGTCCTTTCTGGAGGCCAACGGTTACAGGGTCTTCCAGGCGCGCAACGGCGACGACGGGCTGAAGGTGGCCAAGGCGGAGCGGCCGGATCTGGTCTTGATGGACATCATGATGCGGGAGAGGACCGAGGGCTTCTTCACTATTCAGGAGATGCGCCGGACCCCCGGGATCAAGGCCGTGCCCATCTTCGTTGTCTCGTCACTTTATTCCCAGGTGCCGGGCTTCCGCATCACGCCCGAGGCGAGCTGGTTGGCCCACGACGCCTTCTTTCCCAAGCCGGTGGACCCGCCTCAACTGCTGGAGAAGATCCGCGAGCGGCTTGGCGAGCCAGCCGCCAAGGGGGTGACGCCGTGAAAGTCCTCAGGCTCCCAAAGGACAAACTGGACCTGTTCGCCTCCGTGTTGCAGCAGTTCGGGGAGGTGCACGCTCCGGTCGAGCAGAACGGCAAGTATGCCTTCCGGCGGCTCGCCCGATGGTCGGACATCCGCCTGGACTACAAGCGCACCATACTGCCGCCGAAGAAGTACTGCCTCCCGGCCAAGGACACCCTGTTCCAGTATCGCGAGGGCGAGGGCTACGTGGCCTGCGATCCGGCCTCGGAGCGGCGCATCATACTGTTCGGCGTGCATACCTGCGACATCTACGGCATCAATATCCTGGAACAGGTCTTCAGCGGGGCGTACAACGATCCGTACTTCCAGGCCCGCCGCAGGAACATCGCCGTCATCGGCATCGACTGCACCCCCGACGAGCACTGCTTCTGCCGCTCGATGCGCGCCGATTTCGTGGAACGCGGCTTCGACCTGTTCTTCCAGGACCTGGGCGACCGCTACCAGGTGCTGGTGGGCACGGCGCTCGGCGACGACATGGCGCTGGCCACCGGGGCGTTGTTCGAGCCGGTAACGCAGGAGGACCTGGACGAATACAAGCGGCGATCAACGGCCAAGCGGCAAGCCTTTCAGCTCCACGTCGAGATCCGGGATCTGGCCGAGATCTTCGAGATGGAGTACACCAGCTCTCTGTGGAGCAAGATCGGCGACCGGTGCCTGTCGTGCGGAAGCTGCAGCCTGGTCTGCCCCACCTGCTACTGCTTCGACGTGGCCGACGAGGTGGAACTGGGCGCCCGTAGCGGCAGCCGCAGCCGGAGATGGGATTCATGCCTGTTCCTGGCCCATGCCCAGGTGGCCGGAGGGGAGAACTTCCGCAGGGCCCGAGCCTCGCGCCTCAAGTTCCGCTACTACCACAAGCAGCGCGGCTTCGTCGCCGAGTACGGCCGCCCGAGTTGCGTCGGCTGCGGGCGCTGCATCTCGACCTGCCCGGTGAAGATTGACGTTACCGAGGTCATCAGCCAGTTGAGGGGGACCGAGAATGCCGTCGCATAACCAGACCGCAACCGCCCGGGCCGTCGCGCCGGCGGCGAACCCATACCAGCCGCACATGGCCCGTATCGTGCGGATCTACAAGATGGTGGAAGACAACCACCTTTTCACCGTGCGTTTCCTGGACGATCATCTGGCTTCGACGTTCACCTACCGCCCGGGCCAGTTCATGATGCTGAGCGTGCCCGGCGCGGGTGAAGCTCCCATTTCGATCTCCTCATCGCCCACGCGCGCCGGCATCCTGGAGATGTGCGTCCGGCGGGTTGGCCGGGTCACCAACTCCATGTACCGCATGCAGACCAACAGCCTGGTTGGACTCCGCGGCCCTTACGGCAACGGCTTCCCGGTGGAGACCATGGCCTCGAACGACCTGTTGATCGTCGCCGGCGGCCTCGGCATGGCGTCACTGCGCAGCCTGCTGTGGTACGTGCTTGACAACCGCGACAGCTTCCGCGGGGTGACACTTATGTACGGCGCCAAGAACCCTTCCCAAATGCTGTTCCGCGAGGAACTGGCATCGCTCGTCGACCGCGACGACCTCAAGTGCCTGCTCACGGTGGACAGCGATCCGTCGGGGACCTGGAAGCATCATACAGCCCTTCTGCCCAACATGTTCGACCATACCTTTATCAATCCGGCCACTACCTACACCGCCGTCTGCGGCCCTCCCGTGGTCTATAAGTACGTACTGAAGCGCCTGCTTGACCTGGGCTTCTCCAAGGACCGTATCCTGATGTCGCTCGAACGGCGGATGAAGTGCGGCATCGGCAAGTGCAACCATTGCAGCGTCGGCTACAAGCTCACTTGCCTGCATGGGCCTATTTTCACTTACTGGGATGCGATTAACTTGCCGGAGATGATCTGATGGGGAAACCAACGCTCGGGGTATTCGGATTGACCGGCTGCGCAGGGGATCAGCTCGTGATCCTGAACTGCGAGGACCACTTGCTGGCCCTGACAGGGCTGGTTGATATCAAGGACTTCCTTATGGCGTCTTCCGGCAACGACACGGCCTGCCAGCTCGACATCGCGCTGGTGGACGGCGCGGTCCTCACGCAGAGGGACGAGACCATGCTGAAGCGTATCCGCGAACGTTCCAGGACCCTGATCGCGCTCGGGACCTGCGCCGTCTGGGGAGGCGTGGCTGCGATGGACCGCAATGGCAACCGCGCCGGACTGCTCCGCGACGTTTACGGGGAAATGGGCGACAGCTACGACAGCCTGCCGGCCCGCGCGCTGCGCGAGGTGGTCAAGGTGGATTCCAACATAACCGGCTGCCCCATCGAGAAGAGCCAGTTGCTGTCGGCCGTTGCCAGCCTGTTGCAGGGAGACCCTCCGCTGTTCCCCGCTTACCCCGTGTGTACCGAGTGCCGGATCAAGGAATACAACTGCCTCCTGATCGAGCGCGGCGAGGTCTGCTGCGGCCCGTTGTCGGTGGCCGGTTGTGAGGCCCGCTGTCCCGGCCTGAACATCCCCTGCGTGGGATGCCGCGGGCCAGCCGACGACGCCAACGTCAAGGCGGCCTTGGACATGTTCGGGGAAAAGGGAATACCGCGCGAAGAAATCGCCGCGAAGCTGCGGACCTTCGCGCCGCTCAGGGGAGAAGACGAATGACGAGAACCATCAAGGTGAACCACCTGGCCAGGGTGGAGGGGCACGGCGGCATCACCGTCGAGATGGATGGGAAATCGGTCAGCGCCGTCCGCTTCGACATCTTCGAGGGCGCCCGCCTGCTGGAGGCCCTGGCGCGCGGCCGCAGCTATCAGGACGTCAGCCAGATCGTCTCGCGCATTTGCGCCATCTGTTCGGTGGCGCACTCGCTGTCGTCGATCAAGGCTACCGAGAACGCCTTCGGCGTCAAGCCCACGCCCCAGACCGAGATCCTGCGCGACCTGCTGTACCGGGGAGAGAACATCGAGAGCCACGCGCTGCACCTGTTCTGCCTGGCTGTGCCGGACTATCTGGGCTACCCCAGCGTGGTGGCGCTGGCCGCGGACCTTCCCGACACCGCCCGCCTGGGGTTGCGCCTCAAGAAGCTGGGCAACACCATCCAGGAGGTTATCGGCGGACGCGCGGTTCATCCCGTCAACGCCATAGTCGGGGGATTCGGCAAGCTTCCCTCCACCGATGAACTGACCGCGCTGCGCAACGACCTGCTCCAGGCGGCGGCCGATTCCCAGACCGTGATCGACCTGGTGGCCTCCCTGCCCTCGGCCGAGTTCTGCTCCAAGGAGACCGTGTTCGCCGCCTTGCGCCCCAACGAGTTCGGCTACGGCTACTACAGCGGGGACCGGATTCTGGTTCGCATGAACGGCGAGACCGACACCGTGGCGGCGGCCGATTATCGCTTGCTCGCCAACGAGCGCCCCGTCGCGCACTCCCACGCCAAGCACAGCCAGTACAAGGGCCGGCCCTTCATGGTGGGCTCGCTCGCGCGCCTCGCCGTCAACGGCGACATGCTCAACGGCAGCCTGTCCAGGGTCCAGGCGAAGTTCGGCCTCAACCTGACCAGCGGCAATCCGATGGACAACAACAAGGCGCAGGCGCTCGAGCTTGTCTACGATATAGGGCGGGCGCTGGGGACGGTGGAGCGGTTGCTGGCGGACGGCCTGCGGCAGGAGGCTCCGGTGGCGGTCCGCCCCGTGGCCGGCTCCGGCACGGGCGTCACCGAAGCCCCGCGCGGGCTGCTGGTCCATAGCTACTCCTATGACGAACAGGGACGCCTCACGGCGGCCGACGTGATCACGCCCACGGCCTTCAACGCCGCCAGCGTCGAAGACCACCTGCGCGCCGCCGCGGAGCGGAACCCGGGCGACACCGACCAGGCCCTGACAAGAAAGCTCGAGATGATTGTGAGGGCCTACGACCCGTGCATCTCCTGCTCGGTGCATCTGGTCCGCAGGCGGAATGCCCCCTGACACCAAAGCCATCCGCCGGACCCTGAAGGCGAGACTCATCTCGCACTACCTCGTGGTGTTAGGGATCGGCGGCCTGGTCACATCGGTGGTCGGCTCCTACATCGTAAGCTCCACCATCATGATGCAGGTGCGGCGCAGCGTGGACAACGACTGGGTCACCGCGCGCACCATCTATGACGAACAGCTCCAGACGCTCCGGCTGACGGTTCGGCTGGCAGCCTCCGGAACCGCCGTTTCCCAGTACCTGGCCGGTGGCCGGCAGAAGCTCCTTCTTCATTACCTCGACGGCATCCGCCGGGAGCAGGGGTTCGATTTTCTCACACTCACCGACCGGACTGGCCGGGTGGCGCTCCGGTCCTCACAGCCCGGCCAGGCCGGCGACGACGTTTCCTCGATCAGTGTTGTGGCGGCGGCGCTCAAGGGCTCCACCGCCGACTCCACGGAGATTCTCCCGGCGGACTTGCTGGCACGCGAGCACTCCAGCCTGCCGGAGCGGGCGCGGGTGAAGCCGGTGGCGACACCCCAGTCCAGACCGGCGGGAGGGCTGGAGGAGACTTCGGGCATGGCGCTGGTGGCGGCCACCCCGGTCCGGGGACCGGACGGCGAGATTCAAGGGGCACTCTACGGAGGCGTGCTGCTGAACCGCAACTTCAGTATTGTGGACCGCGTCTGGCAACTCATCTACAGCGGAGAGCAGTTCGAAGGGCGGGACGTGGGCACGGTGACCATCTTTCAGAACGGCGTGCGTGTTTCCACCAACGTGCTGAACCCCGCCGGGGAGCGCGCCGTCGGAACCATGATCTCGGCGGAGGTGCAGGACGCGGTCCTGGTACGCGGCGAGTCCTGGCGAGGACGCGCCTTCGTGCTCAGCGATTGGTTCATCAGCCGTTACGAGCCCATCCGGAACCTCCGGGGCGAGGTCATCGGCGCGCTCTACGTCGGCGTGCTGGAAAGAGCCTACACCGCGATCCGGGACCGGGTAATCATGTCGTTCTTCGCCATCGCCACCATCGGCTTCATTCTGATCATCGCCACGACCTACTACGAGATCAGCCACATCACGCGCCCGGTCGGGCAGATGGTGGCCGCCACGCGCAACATCGCAGCCGGAGACCTGGACCAGGAGGTCGAGGCGGGCGACCAGGGGGAACTTGCTCTGCTGGCCCAGTCCTTTAACAGCATGTTGAAGAGCCTGAGAGCCATGAAGGGCGACCTGGAGGAGTGGGGCCGGACCCTGGAAGAGAAGGTCCGGCAAAGGAGCGAGGAACTGGTGGCCATGCAGGCCCGGGTCTCGCAGTCCGAGAGGCTGGCGTCGCTCGGCATGCTGGCGGCCGGCGTGGCCCACGAGATCAACAACCCTTTGGGCGGCATCCTGGCGCTGACCAGCATCAGCCTGGAGGACATGCCGGCGGGAGACCCCAACCGCGAGAACCTCGAGGAGGTCGTGCACCAGAGCCAACGCTGCCGCGACATCGTGAGGGGGCTGCTGGAGTTCTCGCGCCAGTCCAAGATGAGCGCCGAACTGGTGGATCTGAACAAGGTCGTTGATGACACCCTGTCGCTCATGACCAAGCAGGCCACCTTCTTCAACGTGACGGTGGTAAGGGAGTACGACCCGCAACTTCCGGCGGTGCTGGCCGACAGGAGCGAACTCCAGCAGGTGTTCATGAATATTCTCGTGAACGGCGCGCAGGCCATGGGGGAGCAGGGGACCATAAGCATCAGAACCCGGGCCTCGCCCCAGGAGGACGCCGTGGAAGTGCAGATCTCCGACACGGGCCGTGGTATTCCGCCGGAAGACGTCGGACGGATCTTCGATCCCTTCTTCAGCACCAAGCCAAGCGGCCAGGGCACCGGCCTGGGGCTTTCCATCGCCTACGGCATCGTCGCCTCGCACAAGGGCACGATCCTGGTCGACAGCGAGGTGGGCAGGGGGACGACGTTCACGGTGCGTATGCCCGCCGCCGTGGGCGCCGCCCGGAACGGCCAGGCGTGAAGCCGCACCTGGTGGTCGGCCTCGGCAACACCCTCATGGGCGACGAGGGGATCGGCTGCGTTCTCGCCGGCCGGCTCGCCGCGGACCCACGGCTGCCAGATGAGGTCGAGGTAGTCGAGGGGGGATCGGACCTGCTGGCGTGCGCCGGTTTGATGGCGGGCCGCCGGCGCGTGACGCTGCTGGACGCTATCCTGGACCTCTCAGAGCCGGGCAGGCTGCATATCTTCGAGGACGATTTCCCGGAACTGGAGATCACCCAGTCAGGCGCGCACGCTATGTCGGCGGCCGCAGCTATCCGGCTGTTGCAGATCACGGAGCCGCACCTGAGAGAAGTGCGCTTCAAGCTCATCGCCGTGGCCATCGACTCGGCCGCCGCGGGCCCGGGGCTGTCGCCGGCAATCGCGGCGAAGGTGCCCTTCCTGCTGGAGCGGGTGCGGCGTGAACTGGTTGACGCCACGGGCCGGGACCGCTAAAGTGGAAGGAGTAGTCCGTCCGAGCAAAGAAGCACCGTCCCCATCGTCTAGCCCGGCCTAGGACATCGCCCTTTCACGGCGGTAACGGGG
>JBBITL010000057.1:23663-28560 GCA_037440765.1 Solibacteraceae bacterium | reverse complement strand
CCTGGCAGCAGATCCGCGTTCCGGGCGGCGCCTGGCTCAGCACGGCCGGTTCGAGGGTGGCGCGGCGCCGCGAGCCGCCGCATGCCAGCTTCGCGCCTGCGCGTACGGCCTCCGAGATCCATTCTTCGACACGCTCGGCTTCTGCGGCGGCGATCAGGGAGCTGATGTCAGTGGATGGATCATGCGGATGCCCGATCTTGAGCTTGCGCGCGCCATCGGCCAGGCGGTCCAGGAATTCGCCGTACACGCGCTGGTTCACAAAAATGCGCTGGACCGAGATGCAGACCTGCCCGGAGTTGGCATAACCGCCGGCGATGCAACGCGGCACGGCGGCATCCAGGTCCGCGTCATCTTCGATGATCACCGCCGAGTTGGAGCCGAGCTCCAGGGTGACCCTCCGCATGCCTGCCAGGTTCCGGATGCGCAGGCCGACCGGCGGGCTGCCGGTGAATGTCACCATGGCCACTTTCGGGTGAGTCACCAGCAGGCCGCCCACGGCGCCGCCCGGCCCTGTGACGACGTTGAGGGCGCCGGCCGGCAGCCCGCACTCATCGAAGATGCGGGCCATCAGCAGCGCGGTGACCGGGGTCGCCGAGGCCGGTTTGTGAACCACGGCGTTGCCGGCGGCGATCGCCGGCCCGATTTTGTGCAGGGCCAGGTTGAGCGGGAAGTTGAAGGGCGTGATGGCGGCGATGACTCCCACCGGCTCGCGCAAGGTCATCGCCCAGCGGCCCTTGCCCGCGGGCGAGGCGTCCATGGGGACCACTTCGCCGCACAGGCGGTGGGCCTCCTCCGAAGAGAACAGGAGCGTCTGCGCCGCGCGTTCGACCTCAGCGCGGGCCTCGCGGATGGGTTTGCCGCTTTCGCTGCTGAGAGCGAGCGCAAGTGACTCGCCCTGCTCCCGGACCTTGTCGTGGGCCTTGCGGAGAATGGCGGCGCGCTCGTCGAGCGTCAGTTCGCGCATGACGGCCGCGGCCAGGTGAGCCGCTTCGGCCGCGGCGTCCACCTGCTCCTTGCCGGCCGCGAAAACGGTGGCGACCTGGGATCCATCCCAGGGGAGTTCGACCTTCAGCGGCCGCCCGGTGGTGACCGGCCGCCCGCCAATCCACATCGGATACTCCATGGATCCTCCTGTGCTCATTGCGGCTGCCCGGGAGCAACGAGCGCCGTTACCGAGAAGGGGGAACCGCCGGGGGGCCCGAAGCGCACGTCGGTGAGAGTCGCCTGCATCGCCCCTTCCGGCTCCGGCGCCGGCGCCAGCCTCCATACCGGCCACTGAGCGAACCGCAGGAAGGAGAGAAACGGCTCGGAGCGCGGCGTCCACTCGGGCCTGTAGTAGATCTGGCCCGACGAGGGGTCAAACTCCTGGAGCAGATTCAGACCCGCATGCATCTCAGTGAACCCGCGGCCCTCCACCAGGCCCACCCAGCGGAAGGGGTTGACCGGGGCAGGCATCGCCGCCACGCGCAGCGGGACCTGCCCCTGATACATTCTGGCATCCAGCACCGCGACGGCCCGCTCATGCAGCACGTACTTCGCGCCGCCATACACGGCCACCAGGCACAACACGAAAAGCGCCATGCCCTGGCCCGAGCCCGCCTCCGCGCCGATCTCCCTGCTCACCGTGCGCAACAGCCACGGCACGGCGATTCCCGCCGCGAGCAGCAGCCAGATCCACACGTCGAAGATCGCCAGAAAGTCGAAATTGACCCAACGGTTGGAGAAGGGCCACAGTATGCGCACGCCATAACTGTTGGCAAGATCGAGAAGCGGGTTGCTTGCCGCCCCGATGAGCGCGACAAAGTACGCCTTCCCCCATACGAAGCCGCGCCGCCGGAAGAGCCTGACCAGCACGGTCACCAGCAGCGCGAGCACCGGTATCGCCGCCAGCGAATGCGTCGGCCCGCGGTGGTACTGAAGATAGGCCGCCTGTCCGGCCAGGCCGCTGATTACATCCAGGTCGGCGGCGTTGGCGCCCGCCACCAGCAGCCAGGCGGCGTGCGGGGAAAGCCGGTTGAGCCCGGCCCGGCTCAGCACGATCGCGCTCAGTGTGTGGGTCAGGTTGTCCACGACAGGAAGGCCTCAGGCACAAGCAGCGTCAGGGCGCCTGGCACGATCTCAACGGACGCCGGAAGAGCGCCCGCCAGTTCGCCATCCACTTCCACGTATACCGGATCGGGGCCGCGCGCGCTGAACTCCGCGCGCTCGCCGCTCAGCAGGGTGACGCCTTCAGTGCGGTCGAGCGTGCCGGCCAGCGCCGCCGCCAAGTAGCCGAGGTAACGGAACGGACTGCGCCCCTCGAACAGGGCGAAGCCGAAATCGTCGCGCAGCAGGTGGGCCTGCCGCGTGATCGAGAGGCTGCCGCCGTAGTTGCGGACCCGGCTGGCCAGCGCGAAGCTGGCGGGCCTCAGCGTACCACCCACGCTTACGTCGAACTCCTCCAGTTCCCCGGTCAGTCGCGACAGCCCGGCGAACCAGAACGCCAGCTTGCCCAGAAGCTTCTTGACCTCGGGATCGACCTCGGCCACGATGTGCGCGTCCAGCCCCACGCCGGCAACCATCAGAAAGAACCTCCGGGAGGCGCCTCCGTCGGCCGTCAGCCGGCCGGCGCTGATCCTGCGGGGAACCCAGTCCTTCACCTGGCGCGCCAGGATCTTGAGTGGCCCGGTGACGCCCAGCTCGCTGGCCAGTATGTTTCCCGTGCCGGCCGGGAGCACCCCGAGCGGCGCCTGCGTGTGAATCATGCCGTTGGCGGCTTCGTTGACGGTGCCGTCCCCGCCGGCGACCAGGATCAGGTCGGCCCCTTGTCGCACGCAGTCCCGCGCCAGGTCGATGGCCGAGCCGGGACCGCGGGTTGGCACCGGACTGACATGGTGTCCGTCGGCGCCGAGCGCATCGACGGCTTCGTCAATCTGCCGGGTCCCCCACAGGCCCAGGCCCCGGGCCATGGGATTGTAGAGCAGGAAGGCGTGCCGGTAGGTCGCTATGACCACAATTATAATGGACGCGGATGAGAGAACAATCCCCGAAGGACGCAGTGGAGCGATTGCGCGCAGAACTGCTGCGGCACGAGCACCTGTACTACGTCCTCGATAGGCCCGAGATCAGCGACGCCGAGTACGACCGGCTTCTGCGCCGCCTCGCCGGACTGGAGGCCGCGCACCCGGAGCTGGCCACGCCCGACTCTCCCACGCAACGCGTCGGCGGCAAACCGCGCGAGGGCTTCGTCAAGGTGCGGCACAGTTCGCCCATGCTGAGCCTGGACAACGCGCTCGACGAGACTGAGCTGCGCGATTTTGACCGTCGCGTGCGCGGACTGCTGGGAGGCCAACCATTTCGCTACGTGGCCGAACTGAAGCTCGACGGCCTCTCCATGGCGGTTCACTACCGCGACGGCGTGCTCCACCAGGCGATCACGCGGGGCGACGGCGCCGTGGGCGAGGATGTCACCGAAAACGCCCGAACCATCCGGAGCCTGCCGCTGCGCATCACGGCCCAGGAGTCCTCAATCGAGGTGCGAGGCGAGGTGATCCTGGGACGCCGGGCTTTTGACCGGCTCAACCTGGAACGCGGGCAGCAGGGGGAGCCGAGTTTCGCCAATCCGCGCAACGCGGCCGCAGGGTCCATACGAGTTCTTGAGCCAGGCATCACCGCCTCACGCCGCCTGGACTACCACGCCTACTTCCTCCGCGCAGGCACAGCGCCGGCCGGCGACAGCCACTGGCAGACGCTTCAGCGCCTGGAAGAGATCGGCTTCAAGGTCAACCCGGAACGCCGGCTGTGCAAGGACATCGAGGAGCTTGTGGACTACTGCCGCCAGTGGGCCGGCCGCCGGGCGGAGCTTCCCTACGAGACGGACGGGGTGGTCGCCAAAGTCGATTCCGTGCGCCAGCAGGAAGAGCTGGGCTGGACGGCCAAGGCTCCGCGCTGGGCCATCGCCTTCAAGTTCCCCGCCGAGCAGCAGACCACCGTGGTCGAGAAGATCGAGGTCCAGGTCGGCCGCACCGGGACCCTGACGCCCGTGGCGCACCTCCGTCCGGTGAAGGTGGGCGGCGTGAGCGTCTCGCGGGCCACGCTGCACAACGAGGAAGAGATCCAGCGCCTCGGCGTCAGGGCCGGCGATACCGTGCTGATCGAGCGGAGCGGCGACGTCATTCCCAAAGTCGTAAGCGTGAAGCAGCACGCCGGCGCGGAGCCGTTCCGGATGCCCGATGCCTGCCCGGTGTGCGGCGGCCAGATCGTCCGGCAGGAGGGCGAGGTGGCCAGCCGCTGCATCAACACCAACTGCCCCGCCCGGCTGAAGGAGTCGATCCTGCACTTCTCCGCCCGCCGGGTGATGAACATCGACGGGTTGGGCGAGGCGCTGGTGGATCAACTGGTGGATCGTGGGCTGGTCCGGAGCGTCGCCGACCTCTACGGGCTCAAGGCCGGGGACCTGATCCCGCTCGAGCGGATGGCGCGAAAATCAGCCGAGAAGCTGGTGGCCAACATCGAGCGCTCCCGCGCCAACGGACTGGACCGCGTGCTCTCGGGACTGGGGATCCCGTTCGTGGGCGAACGCACAGCCCAGATCCTGGCCCGCACCTTCGGCAGTCTGGACACGATCGCAGGGGCTGATGAAGAAACGCTCGAAACCGCCGAGGAGGTCGGCCCCAAAGTCGCCCGCAGCATCTGGCAGTTCTTCCGGGAACCTCACAACCGGGAACTGGTCGAGAGGCTGAGAGCCGCCGGGCTGACCTTCGAGCAGCCGGCCGTCCGCAAGGAGGGGGGCGCGCTCGAGGGTCTCACGTTCGTTCTCACCGGGACGCTCCCGAACCTGACCCGCGAGGAGGCCAAAGCCCGCATAGAGGCCGCAGGCGGCAAGGCAGAGGTGGTCTAGGTGCTCAAGTCGCTGCGC
>JBBITL010000057.1:0-23653 GCA_037440765.1 Solibacteraceae bacterium | reverse complement strand
AAGGTCACCGCCTCGGTGAGCAAGCAGACGAGCTTCGTGGTCGCCGGCGAAGAAGCCGGCTCCAAGTTGCAGAAGGCACGCGGGTTGGGTGTTCAGGTCCTGGATGAAGCCGGACTCTTGGCGATGCTGGGCCCGGAGCCGCTCCCGGATTAAGCACGATTAATAGTCATGTCGGCGGCACTTCGGTCGTGCTATACTCCGAGACGTTCCGATTTCTCGTGGGGGAGTCGGCTTCTGTTTCGCACTTAGGCCATCCACGAAAAGGGACCTTGTGAGGAGAAGGTTTTATGCCTAGATTGTGTGTGTTGTTTGTCGCACTGATGCTGGCGCTGTCGGCCTTGGACGCACAGACCAGCCGTGCAACTGTGACCGGGATTGTCACTGACCCGCTGGCGGCGGTGGTTCCGGGCGCTGTGGTGGAGTTGGAGGGCACCTTGACCGGCGTCAGGCGCGAGACCCGCACCAACGAGTCTGGCTTGTACCGCTTCGACGCCGTGGATCTGGGCGAGCACCGGCTGAGCGTGAGCGCTCCGGGGTTCCGCACATTCGTGCTACAGGGCCTGAGAGTGGCGGGCGGCCAGGTGAGCTCGGTGGACGTGCGCCTGGAGGTCGGCCAGACCTCATCGGTCATCGAAGTGACGGGCGAGGCTCAGATGCTACAGACCGAAGCGCCGGTCCGCGGCGGCAACCTGGTGATGAGCACGCTACAGGCGCTCCCGATGGCCGGCCGTGACGTGACCGCTTTTGCCCTGACGTTGCCGGGCGTTTCAAGCAACCGCTTCGGTTTCGGGGTCGGCACATTCTCGGTGAACGGCTCCCGTGGCCGGTCCAACAACTTCATGGTGGACGGCGTGGAGAACAACGACGTCTCGGTGGCCGGGCAGTTGATCCAGATCACCAACCCCGACGCGATCGCCGAGGTTTCGGTGCAGACGTCCAACTTCGACGCGGAGTTCGGCCGGGCCGGCGGCGCGGTGGTGAACACCATCACGCGGTCGGGCACCAACGAGCTTCACGGCAGCGTCATGTATGTGCTCGACGTCACCAATGACGAGGCGATCACGAATACTCAGGGACTGAACGCGGAAATCGTCAAGCGCGGCAAGCCCTTCTACGGCATCGAGCAATGGTACGGATTCACCTTGGGCGGACCGATCCGGCGGAATCAGACCTTCTTCTTCGGCTCATTTCAGGATCAACGCCAGCGCAGCCAGAGCACTCAGAACCTGACGACTCTGACGGCCGGCGGCCGCGCTGCGCTGAACTCGCTGTTCCCGAAGGGAACAAACGCCCAGGTTGACCTGTACAACGCCATCACGGCCGGTGTGGACGCCGACTCGCAGCCGTTCAACGTGGTAATGGGCGGGGGCCGTCCCACAATCGAGTTCGGCACCAAGATCCACCCGTATGCGTCCAAGTACCTCGACCGTCAGTACATGCTGAAGATCGATCATCAGATCAGCCCCAGGGACCAGCTTTCCGGCCGCATCCTGAAGAGCAAACAGAACAGCCCGCAGGGTGGCGCGGCTCCGTTTTTCCCCGGTTTCTCGACGAGTTACGACTACCCGGCCACCAACGTGATGGTGAGCGAGACACACGTGTTCTCGCCGGTGTTAACCAATGAACTCCGGCTGGCTTACAACCGGGCCGCTCTGGACTACCCGCTGAACACCGAGAACCCCCTGGGACGGACCTTGCCCCTGTACTCCATCGGCGGAGGGCTTACGCCTCTCGGCGTGCAGACGAACCTGCCGCAGGGGCGGACCGTGAACAACTATTCCCTCCAGGACACGGTCTCTTACGTTCGCGGCACGCACAGCTTCCGGATTGGCGCATCGATCACCAAACAGCGGGCGGGCCAGTTCGCGCCGATCGTCGAGCGCGGCTCGGTAACCTACGGGACGGCCACCGGATTCTCCAACTTCGCCAATTTCGTTGACGATTTCAGCGGCTCGTCCGGCGGCGTGCGTCGCGACTTCGGCAGTGCGCGCTACTACCCCGACTACACCCGGCAGGCGTATTTCTTCCAGGATCGCTGGCGCGTGAACCCGGACCTGACCCTCACCCTCGGCGTCCGGTACGAGTACTTCGGGACGCCGATGAACAGTCTGTTCAAGAGTTCCTGGTCCGGCCTGTTCAACGTCGACCCGGTCACCGCGAAGGGGCCCTACATGGATCCCACCAAGGTCGACCCGGACAAGAACAACTGGGCGCCCACGGTGGGAATCGCCTGGTCGCCCTCGGCCACGGGCGGAATCCTCGGCAGCATTTTCGGTGAGAAGAAGACCGTGATCCGCACCGGCTACCAGATCGGTTACGACTCGTTCTTCAACAACATCGCCTCCAACGCGCATGTGTCGACGCCGAATATCGTATCCACCTCGGTCACACACACCACCACGACGCAGAACCCGCGGGGAACCGCCAGCATTTCCACGCTGATCCCGACGACGGCACGCGCCCCGCTGCCCATCGACAGCCAGACGCTGATGCCGAAGAACCTGGTCAACCCTTACACGCAACGCTGGAGCTTCGGTGTCCAGCGGCAATTGCCGGGCGCGATGGTGCTGGACGTGTCTTACGTGGGATCCAAGGGCACGCGTCTGTACGCCAACGAGGACATGAATCCGTCGGTGCCGCTTTCCATGCGGATAGGGCCGACGACGAACCAGCCGCTGTTCGCGGTACAGACACGCTACGACACACTCCAGGGATCGCGGCTTATCCGCACCAACGGCGGGGACTCCAACTATCACGCCCTCCAGACGGGCCTGGACCGGCGCCTCTCGGGCGGCCTGATGGTCCGGGCTTCCTACACCTGGAGCAAGGCCATTGACAACGCCAGTGAGATCTTCGGCGTCGGCAACACCAACCTGCCGCAAAACACCGCGCTGCCGTCTATGTTCGGCGGCCTCACCTTGGACCGGGGCCTCTCGTTCTTCGACCGCACGCACCGCGCCACGATTTCTTACGCGTACCAGTTGCCGTTCATGAGAGACCAGCGCGGAATCCTGGGGCGCATGGTTGGCGGCTGGCAGGTCTCCGGCATCACCACTTTTGAAACCGGTGTGCCGCTCAACGTCTACAACGGGCCGGATGCCGACGGCATCGGAGGCAGCTTCGACCGTCCGCTATTCAACCCGAGTGGAAGGCCTGGCGTCCGCGCCCAGGTCAGCACGACAAGTTCCACGGGCTACATCAATCCAGAAGACGGCAACGCGCCCATCAGCATGATGGACGCCATGTACATCGGCATACGCGCCCACACGGGCAACGACCCGCTGCCCACGGGCAACCTGGGCCGCCACACGCTGCGCGTCCCCGGCCTGAACAACTGGAACATGAACCTCTCCAAGAACGTGCGCGCGACCGAGCGAGTCGGCATGGAATTCCGGACGGAGTTCTACAATATTTGGAATCATCCGCAATTCGGCACCGGCAGCGTCAGCCCGTTCTCTCCCGGAGGCGGCTCCATGGCCGCGACGGTGGGCACCTCTCCTGCCGGCCGGTTCCTGAACAAGTACTTCATGGACGGCGGTGGCAGGGTGATCCGCTACCAACTGCGGCTGACTTTTTAGATTTTTTAACCTTTCGCGTCCGTCAGCCGTCTGCTGACGAAGGAAGCATTCGCCGCTCAACATTAACTTCTGTTAATGTTGAGCGGTTTTTTCTTTTAGCTGCGTTCTGGGCCGTTGCGTGCTATACTCCTTTGAGCCCACAGAAGAATGTTGGGGATACATCCCTGCACGGTGGGCGTGGGAGTGAGGATTATGAGCAAGCGTTATCGAGCATCAGTGTTTCTGGCCGTCTCGGCCGTCTTGGCGGGGCTGGTCACGGCGCCTGGTGTCCTCTCAGGCCAGACAGTCTACGGCTCGCTGGTTGGAACCGTTCTCGACGCCACTGGTTCGGTGATTCCCCGAGCCAGCGTGGTTATCCGGAGCCTGGACACGGGACTGACAAGGGAGGCGACAGCCTCCGACACCGGCTTCTGGAGAGTCTCTTCTCTGCAACCCGCCCGCTACGCCGTGGAGGTGGTAGCGCCCGGTTTCGGCAAGCTGGTCCGCTCGCCCATCCTTGTGGAGCCAACCGTGGAACGGACGGTGGATGTCACCCTGAGTCCGGGCTCGGTGACCGAGGTTGTCAGCGTAACGGCTGAGGCGCCTCTGATCGAACAGACCAAAGCGCAGCTCAGCCGGGGCGTGGACGCCCAGACCATCATGATGTTGCCCGGGCAGAACGCCCAGGCTGGCCTCGCTCTGCTGCAACCGGGCGCGGCCCCGAACGACTTGGGCCGGCCTGGATCGACGTTTGTGGTCAACGGGGGCAGAACCCGCTCGAACAACTTCATGATCGACGGCGCCAACAACAACGACCAGTCGCTTGCGACCCCCCGGCAGAACCTGCCGCCGGAGGCGCTCGGCGAGTTCCGCATCATCACCAATAACTTCTCGGCCGAGTTCGGCCGCAACTTCGGATCTGTGATCCAGCAGACTACGAAGTCCGGCACCAATGAACTGCGCGGGGTGGCAAGATGGACCTGGCTGGGTAACGGCCTGGACGCCCTGACCACCGCCCAGCAGAGGACCTTCACGGCCCAGAAGACGGCCGGCAGGACCGACCTGGAAGCCCTGCGGGCCGCGCGCGGAGTGCTGGTGAGGAACCAGGCGCTGGTCAGCGGAGGCGGGCCCATCAAGAAGGACCACACGTTCTTCTTCAGCAGCTATGACTTCGACCTGCGCCGGAGTAGCGTGTCGCCGAGCGCGGTGAGCATCTCCCAGCAGGGTTACAATCTGCTTGATCAGCACAAGGCATCCTTCGCCGCCGGAGCGGTGGATTTTCTCAAGACCGCGTACCCGGTGGCCAACGATCCGACTCCCCGGGGCACGCTTAACGTGACTATGACGGGCGGAACCGTCCTTGCCCTTCCTCTGCAACAGTACAACCCGGCCTTGACCGGGGCGCTGCCCTACGCCAGGAATTTCCACCGCGCCCTCATCAAGGTGGATACGAAGCTCACCGGCAAGGACACCGTGGCGATCCGTTACGGGATCGACGACGATGCGGATCCGGGCAGCCCCCCGGCGTTTCTCTACAACCGGATCGGCACCGCGGGCCGCAACCAGAACGGGGCGATCAACCACGTACGGGTGATTGGCCCGGCTCTGGTCAGCGAGGCGCGCGCCGTTTACGGGAGGCGTTCGTTCTACTTCACGGAGAACCTGCCCCCGGCGCTTTCGATCACAGGGAGCACACTGGCGGCAATGGGCAACTCCAGCTTTCCGCAGTTCCGCACCGACAACCTGTATGAATTCAACAACACCTGGTCGTGGACCAGGAGCAGGCACACGATGCGGTTCGGGGGGAATTTCCTCCGCTACCAGTTGAACTCGTTCTTTGCGCCCAACATCATGGGCACGATCATCTACCCGAGCATGTCGGATTTCCTGTACGACCGGAACGCTGATTTCAGCCAGTATGCCGGCACGGGGCTGACTCCCGCCCGCACGTCCGAGTTCAGCGGGTTCTTGAGCGACGACATCCGGGTGACCGGCAGCCTGTCTCTGAACCTGGGACTGCGTTACGAATACGTCGGAACACCGTTCGGGTTTTTCTCCAATGCCAAGCCGGACATCAACAACTGGGCTCCGCGGTTCGGGTTCGCCTGGTCCCCAAGGTATAGCGAAGGCCTGCTCGGAATGCTCTCCGGCAACGGCAAGCTGGCTGTCCGGGGGGGCTACGCCATCTCCTACGACCAGGTCTTCCAGAACATTCTCCTGAACAACGCGCGGAACTACCCGCGCGGCGTCACCGTCACTCTGGCCGGCCTCAGCGGGATGAAGCTGTGGGATCCCAGGAACTTCCCGTCACCTCCCAAACCCGAGGACTTCAGGGGAGACCCGAAGCTGTTGCCGGCCCGACTCTATGCTCCCAACCAGCGCATCGCCCAGCCTTACGGCCAGCAGTTCTCGCTCGGTGTTGAGCGGCAGTTCCTGACGGACTACGGCTTGAGGATCTTCTACGTGGGAACCCGTGGCGTCAAACTGGTCCGGGAGGTGGAGCAGAACATCGGCTTCACCGCGACGGCGGTGAATGCCAACCCGGCTGTTTACGCGGGCATCATCTCGTCGCTCCAGGCTGTGCGGAACGCAGCCGGCACGATCACTCAGTACATTACCGACCCCACCAGGGGCTCGGTCCTGGTGGGCGGCGGCTATGCGCAGTCCGTCTATCATTCCCTCCAGACGACGCTGGAGAAGCGCTACCGGAACAGGCTGTACTTCCAGGCCAATTACACCTGGAGCGCTTTCATCAACGACTCGGACGACATCCTGGGCGGCTCGGCGAACCGCACGCTGCCCTCGGTGCCATTCAACCTGCGGCTCGACCGCGGGCGCTCGGCGTTTGACGTGCCGCACCGGTTCGTCGCGAATTACGTCTATGAATTCCCGAACGTCAAGAGCGGCCGTGGGGTGACGGGACGCATGCTCGGCGGGTGGGCCGTTTCGGGGATCACTACCCTGTCCAAGGGAACTCCCTACTCGATCTTCAACGCCTTCAACGCGCTCGGGATCCTCCCCGGGCAGATCACGACTGTCCACCTGTCTCAGCGGGCCAGCTACAACGCAGCCGGAGACCCCATGACGGGCACCAACCCCGGTGTCACCACGCCCCGCTTCATCGCCAACCCGACCAACTCCGGGATCATCTCTAACCTGGGTGCGAATACTGAGAGGCTTGGGAATACGGTCAACTTCGAGGCGGCCGTGTCAAAGAGAATATTGACCTGGGCCGAGCGGGGGCACGCGCTGCAATTCCGGTGGGAGGTGTTCAACGTGTTCAACCGCCGGAACTTCAACCAAGTCCCGTCCAACACCGTCAGTTCCAGCACCGTGCTGGCCACGTTCATGAACCTCGGCCAGACCAACGTCGGGGGCCGCGGCATGCTCCTGGCCCTGCGGTACGAGTATTGATTCCGTGAATCAGCGCCTGCCGGCCTCTGTGGCCGGCAGGCGCTCTTCGTGAGCTTAGACTGCACTCGCTTCTGGACAGTATTATTGCGTGGGGCCTGCCGGGTTTGTTCCTCATCGCCCTGCTGGATTCGGCCGGGGTGCCGTTGCCGACCGGCGTGGATGCCCTCCTGATAACGCTTACCGCGGTCCAGCCCTCGCTCTCCGTCCTCGCCGTGATCCTGGCCACCTCGGCATCCGCCGCCGGCTGCATGTTCCTTTTCTACGTCGCCCGGAAGGGCGGGCAGCGGTACCTGGACAGGCACACCCAAACCGGCAAGGCGCGCAGGCTGCGCGAGTGGTTTCAGCAGTACGGCTTGATCACGGTCTTCGTTTCGGTTCTCTCGCCCATCCCGATACCGACCAAGGTCTTCGTGCTCTCGGCGGGCGCGCTGGGCGTGCGTCCGCTCCCGTTCCTAGGGGCCGTGGTGGCAGGCCGCATCCCGCGCTACATCGGCCTGGCATACCTGGGCACGCAGTTGGGGACGCACTCGACAGCCTGGCTCAGGGAAAACGTCTGGCTCCTGGCCGGCATCGCCCTGACGCTGGCTACAGCGCTTTTCCTGCTTGCGCGGCTGGGCGCCCGCCGCCCGGCGTAGCTCAGTCTGCAACCCTGCCGTCCCGCATGCGGACGATGCGGGCCGCGTAGGCCGCCGCCTCGGGGTTGTGGGTGATCATGAGAATCGTCTGCGACAGACGCCTGTTCAGGTCCCGCAGCAGCTCCAGCACCACGGCCGAGTTCTCAGTGTCCAGATTGCCGGTGGGCTCGTCAGCCAGCAGAATCGAGGGACGGTTCACGATGGCGCGGGCGATGGCCACCCGCTGCTGCTCGCCGCCCGACAGCGCCCTGGGCTTGTGACTGAGCCGGTGGGAGATGCCCAGCAGATCCAGAACTTCCTGGAACTTCCGGTCCCCTCCGTCCTTCACGCCGGCGATGTGCCGCGCGATGGCGATGTTGTCGGCCGCGGTCAGCGTGGGCAGCAGGTTGTACTTCTGGAAGACGAAGCCGACTTCCTTCTTGCGGAGCTCGGTGCGGTCCGCCTCGCTCATGGCGCGCAGGTCCTTGCCGTGAATCGAGATACTCCCTGAAGTCGGAGGAGTAAGTCCCCCCAGTATGTGGAAGAACGTGGATTTTCCCGATCCCGACGGGCCGATCACTGAGATAAACTCGCCCCGGGCGACGTCCAGGTCCACTCCCCGCAGCGCGTGCACATCCACGTCGCCGACGCGGAACACCTTGCGCACGTCGCGCGCCCGGATCACCAGTTCGCCGTTACTCATAGGAGAGCGCCTCGATCGCATCCTGCTGCGCGGCCTTCCAGGCCGGGTACAGTGCGCCGGCCAGGGCGCCGAAGACGGCGATGAAGGCCGCGATCGGCCACCATTCCGGCACGATCTTCTGGGTCAGCGAGGCGGGCGCCAGCGTCATGACCGCCCAGCGGCTGCCGTAGGTAAGCGCCACGCCCACCGCCGAGCCAGCCAGCGCCAGCAGAACCGTCTCCCGGCAGATGATATTGAGCACATACGCCGGCGACGCGCCCAGCGCCTTGAGCACCCCTACCTCCCTGGTGCGTTCCAGCACCGCCGTATACATGGAGAGGAACACCACCAGAAAACCCACCACGATGGAAAGCCCGATGATCACGCCGATGAAGGCGCTCAAACCGGGCACGTTGCTGACCGAGTAGAGCGACGTCAGTTCCTCTATGGAGTACATCTGGTAGTCCGGCAGTTTCTCCTTGAGGGCCGCAAGCACCTGCGCGGTGTTGGCGGGGGAATCCAGCTTCAGGAAGATCTGGCTCAGCTTGCCGGTGGCCCCGGCCAGGTCCTGGAGCGTCGTGCGCGGGATCACGATCCGGGCCAGCTTCCCCGGCTCCACTACACCGCAAACGCGCCAGTCGCGGTTCATGAGGTTCACCGTGGAACCCACCATCAGCTTGTTCTGCGCGGCGTAGAACTCGTCGACGATGATGTCATGGGGCTCGCGGAACGGCCCTCCCGCCAGGTAGCGGAAGCCGCCGCTCATGCGGTTGAATTCGTCGAGGTCGATCCCCGTGATGGTGCTGACGCCGCCAATGGGGTAGACGACCGTGCCGCCGGCAAGGGTGACGTGCGGCTGCGCGGCGAAGAACTCCATCAGCTTCTCCGGCATCGACGCCGAGCTTAGGCTGATGAGCGACGTGCCGGGAGCGCGGATGATGATATCCGCTCCTACGCCGCGGGCGCGGCGGGCCGAATCCTCCAGCATGCCTTCGCTCAACCCGACCAGCGTCAGCATCATGGTCACTTCGACGCCGATGGCCAGCACGCTCAGGAACGTCCGCACCGGCCGGTGCTTCAGGTTCTCGACAACCAGTTTGTTGAGCAAGTTCCCATTGTAGTAGGTTCTCCGGTTCCTACAGCCACAGGCTGCGGCGCTTGGAGCGGAGAAGCCAGATGAAGAACGGGCCGCCCATCATCGCCGTGATGACGCCGACGGGCACCTCGGTGGGCGCCAGGATCGTCCGCGCCAGTGTGTCCGAGGCGGCCAGAAACGCCGCCCCCAGGAAGAAGGCGCAGGGGATCAGCAGCCGGTGGTCCGCGCCCAGCCGCAGACGCAGCGCGTGGGGAACGATCAGCCCCACAAACCCGATGGGGCCGGTGAGCGATGTGAGCGTCCCCGCCATAACCGACCCCGCCAGGTAGCCGGTGAGCATCAGCTTCTGCGTGGAGACGCCGCGCGCGGCCGCCCATTCCTCCCCGATGGCGAGAAGGTTCCAGTCCCGCGATCTCCAGGTCACATATCCGGCAAAGGGCAGCACCACCGCCGCCAGCCAGGCCAAGGTGGAGTATTCGACGGCGTCGATCCCGCCCAGCAGCCACCTCACGATGGCGAAGGACTGGCTGAAATCCGCGAAGTACTGAAGAAACAGAATCGAGGCCAGACAGATGGCGTTGATCGTCACCCCCGAGAGAAGCAGCGTGAACGACGACATGCGCCTTCCCTCGCTAGCCACGCCCAGGACCACCGCCAGCACCGTGGCCGCGCCGACCAGCGCCGCGATCCAGATGGCCGGCACGCCGGCGACCTTGCCCCAGCCCGCCGATATGGCCACTACCGCGCCGAGTGACGCGCCGCTCGACACGCCCAGCGTGTAGGGCTCGGCCAGCGCGTCTCGGAGCAGCGCCTGAAACAGCGTCCCGGTTACGGCCAGCGCCCCGCCCGCCATCAGCGCCAGCAGCACGCGCGGCAGCCGGGCGTAGAACAGGATCTCGGCATCGGGCGACTGGCCGGCCAGCGCCCGGCCATAGTCGATTCGCGCAGAACCCACCAGCGGCAGCAGACACAGAGCCGCGGCCGCCAGCGCGGCCGTCACGCCGACGGCAATCCAGAAGCTGTGGGACGGCTTAGCTCCCATAGGCGATCCAGGGCTTCCCCGTGGCGGTCCGCTGCACCTCCGCGGTGACTCCAAACACCTCGCGAATCGTCTCGGGATTCAGCGCCTCGGCCGGGGCGGCGTCGCGCACAAGCTCTCCGCCGCGCAGCACCAGCACGCGATCGGAGTAGGCCGCCGCCAGGTTCAGATCATGCGTAACGGCCACCACAAGCAGCCCGCGCGCAGCCATGTCCCGCAGCAGCCCGTAGATGGATACCTGGTGCTGCAAGTCGAGGAAGGTCGTTGGCTCGTCCAGCAACAGCACCTTCGGCGATTGCGCCAGCACGGAAGCCAGAACCGTGCGCTGCTTCTCGCCTCCACTCAGCGAACGGAAGTCCCGCCGGCGGAATGGCAGAGTGTCAGTGATCTGCATGGCGCGCTCGACCGCGTCGTGGTCCTCGGGCGACTCGAACAGGCCGTCACAGTACGGCGTGCGCCCCATCATCACCACCTGCCCGGCGGTGAAGGGAAACTCGATCCGGAGCATCTGCGGGACGAAGGAGACCGCCCGCGCGAACGCCCGGCGCGGCCACCGGCGCACTTCCCGGCCATCAAACAGGCAGCGGCCGGAGTAGTGCGGCCGCAGACCAGCCATTATCGAGAGCAGGGTGGACTTGCCGGCGCCGTTCGGCCCCACCAGCGCCACCATCTGGGAGTCACCCAAATCCACGCTGGCGCCGCTCAGTATCTCGGCGCCGTCGTATCGCATGCCGACGCCGGACAGGGAGAACAGGACGTTCACCGCGCCGCCTCCGCGTGGAGCAGTTCCGCGATCCGCCGGGCAGCCTCGGCGACGCGCGGCCCCGGGACGACGTAGATGTCGGCCGCCACCGCGTAGACCCGGCCCCGTTGCGCCGCGCGCAGGGTCGGGTAGCGGCCCCAGAGGGTGACGACTTCCTTCTTGCGGGCTTCGCTGACTCCCACGGTCCGGGCCATCTCGCCCATGTCGATAATGACCTCCGGGTTGCGCGCCAGGATCTCCTCCAGCCCGACCTTCGAATACGGGGCGGGCGCGTCACGAAACACGTTGACGCCGCCCGCCAACTCGATCAACTCGCTGATGTAGGAGCCCGCCCCCGCCGCAATCAGGTCCTCCACCCGGCCCGGCGTCCGGCCCACGATGAACATCACCCGGGGCCGCGCTAGACCCCGGGAGCGCACAGCGAGGGCGTCGAGGCCGGCCTGGATCGAGGCGCACAGCTCCCCGGCGCGCGCCTCGGCTCCGGCCGCGCGCCCGATAGACCGGATGGACTCCAGAATCCCGCTGACCGTGGTGGCGTCGATTTCCAGGAGCTTCAGCCTCAGCCGCTCGAGCGCCGCCGCCTGGCGCAGCATGCTCGACTCCGCTATCACCAGGTCCGGCCGGAGGGCCAGGATGGCTTCTGCATCGGGGCGGAGGTAGTTGCCGATTTTCGGCTTTCCTGCCGCTTCGGGCGGATAGCGGCAGAAGGTGGTGACGCCCGCCACCCTGTCGCCCAGCCCCAGGGCGTAGAGCGTCTCGGTGATGCTGGGCGCAGTCGAGACGATGCGCCGGGGCTGGGCCTGGCACAGGACCGCCGCAAGGCACAGGATGGCGACGCGCGCTACCATTCCACGCGGATGCCCACCCTCAGGCTTCGCGAAAGGCTGCTGTAGCCGAGCGCCTCCTGGTAGCGGCTGTTCAGCAGATTGTCAGCGCGGAAGTATGGCGCCAGGCGAGCCGACAGGCGGTATGATCCGGCCGCGTAAACGTTCCGGTAGCCGGGATTGCGATTGACGCCCAGCCAGAAGTCCACGTCCTGCCGCTCGCCCACCAGCACAGCCCCGGACTGGAGCCACCAGCGGCCCGGCGCGACCGAGAGCGAAACCGACCCGGAGTTCCCCGCCCTCCTGGCCAGCTCCTGCCCCACCCCGTAGAACGGGCTGGCCGGAGAGCCGGACCTCAGCACCCTGGTCCACAGCCTAGTATACGCCGCGATGAACGTCACGGCCCCCGAAAGGCGGGCGCGGCCAGAGAACTCCAGGCCGCGGGCGCGGCTCGCCTCAAGGTTCCGCCAGGAGCCCCACACGGGAGGCGGCAAGGGGACGAAGGTGATCATGTCCCTGAACCGGTTCTCGAACAGCGATACTTCGGTTCGAGCCCAGCGCCCGAACCACTCCTGGACCAGGCCGGTCTCATAGCTCGAAGTCATCTCCGGCGTAAGGAGCGGATTCCCCACCGCGTAGAACTCGCGTGAGAAGTTCTGTATCAGGCTGGGCTCGGTGATTCCCCGGCCCGCGCTCAGCCGCACGAAAGTGGAGGAGAGCGGCCCGCGGCGTTGCGAAACCAGCCAGCCCACCGCGCCACGCGGCGTGAGCTTGCGGCCGAACACGCTCGACCGCTCCAGGCGCGCTCCGCCCGAAAGGAACAGGCGCCCGGCCACGGTCCTCTGAGCGTGCAGGAACAGGCCGTGGTTGCCGCGGGCCACGCCGGCGGCCGAAACCACGCCCTCCTGCCGCTCGTAGTCGTAGCCGAAGGCGACAGTGGCGCCGGCCGGCGTCCAGTTCCCCTGATAGCCGAGACGCTTCCGGCTGGTGGCGCTGAGGTACGGATCGAACAGCGGATAGAGGGTGACCTCCGCGGTCACCAGGCGCGTGCCGGGCGGAGCCGCGGCGGGCAGAGCTGCGGGGTCCAGCAGCCTGTCCAGGTAGGTTCGCGGCCGCGCTGCGCCCGCGTCGCGCACCAGCGCAGCCAGACGGTAAGGCCCCTGCATCTGAGTGTCTGTGTACACGTCGCGGACCCGGTGATAGCCGAAGGAGACCTGCTGCGCGTAGCGGCCTCCGCGCGCATCATCCAGCCGGAGCGAGAGCACCGAGTCACGGTTGGTTTCCCTGGCGTCGTAGTCGATGAGCCCGTAGGCGACCTGGCCGGGCACCCCTACCACCGAATCCGACACCCGCGCCACGCCGCGAAGCTGGGTGGAGGAGGACAGGCGCAGGCCGGCGTTGCCGCTGCCCGTGATGTTGCGGAAGGCGCCGTTGGGAAACTCGCCGGAGCTCCGCAGCCGCGAGGTGTGAAGCGCGTAGTCCAGCCGCCGGCCAGTCCCGCCTGCCAGATCGGCCCTCCAGGCATCCGTCGCGAAGCTGCCGCGCTCAAAGGACAATCCGGCTCTCGGGCGTGTCTGTTCCGGGTTCCCCCGGCGCGTGAAGATCTGAACAACTCCGGCCGAGGCTTCGGCGCCGAACAGGGCGCTGTGCGGCCCGCGGACGACCTCGATCCGCTCCAGACCGTCGCCGCTCAGGTTTCCGAAATTGAACTCCCCGCCCGGGTCGTTGACCGCGACACCGTCCACCAACACCAGCGTGCCGGTCCGCGCCGCCCCGCGGGTGAAAAGCGACGTCTGGCTGCCGTTGCGGCCGGCCGTGGTCGCCTGCATGCCCGGAAGCTCGCGCAGGACGTCCGCAACGGCGGGGAAGTGGCGCTGCTCGAGGTCCGCCAGCGTCAAAACGCTGGCCGACAGGCTGACCTCCTCCAGGGTGGCGGGTTGGCGCGTGGCGGTGACCACGATGCGTGCGGCCACGCCGGACACGGCCAGTTCTACCGCCACCTCGGAGCCTGCCTCCAATTCCAGGATGCGGCTCTCGAAACCTGCGGCCGAGGCGATCAGCCGGCAGTGGGTCACCCCCGGAAGGCTGAACTTTCCTTCGTTGTCGGAGTTGAGCAGGCGGCCGGCGCACTGTAACCGGGCGCCGGGGATGGGGCGTGCATCCGGGTCCAGGACAATGCCCCGGATTCCAGGCTGCTGAGCCGCGAGCGTCAGGGCCCCGGCCAGCAGGTGACAAAACATAGTCTGCTTGATGTGCATGAAACGTTCTCCCTCGGAACGCATCACTCATCCAGCCAGAAACCGGTCTCCTGACTCGCGACCCGGCCTTTCCCGAGCGGGTTGCGCGGCCTTCCCGTTGGTCACAGTGGCCGCGCGGCCATACAGCATGTCGCTCACAGTTGCGGGGCAGTAGCGGTTTCGAACCGCCTTTCCGTTCATTCCTGGCCCGTCGGTGATCGTTGTGAAATATCACGCGGCGCGCCGGCATCCTGCACCGTCCGCCGCACAGACGAGTATAGCAGGCGGGAAACAGTCAGGCGCTCTCGCGCGCGGGGGGGTACGCGGTGAACTGGCAGCGGCGGAACTCCAGCGCGATTCGGCGGAGCGACTCCTGCGCATCAAGGCGGACCACGCGGCCCAGGCACTCGACGCACCTGGCCATCTCCTGTGCCGGGCGCGGCAGGTGCAGCACCACCCTGGCGGCGTGGCCCACCTGCGGCAGCAGACGGTCCTCCAGTCCCTCGTCCGGGGCAAACACCACCCCGAACCGGCTCATGTTGACCGTGACTCCGTGCAGGGTGTCGAAGTCCTGGAAAGGTGACCATAACTCGCATCGCAACTGCACTTCGAACCTCCGGTTTCGCCGCTGCTCGTGTTCTGTCATGCCTTCAGAAGGCAAGTTAACTTATCGTTGGTGCGGTTCTTAGCTATTTTTCGGCCAAGGTCGTGAGAGCTCAGCCTAGTACCAAACCGGCTGCCCAGCGTGGCCCAAGGGATTTTTGGGGGGGCCGGAGGTACCGCCTACTTGGTCTTGTCCTGCGGGGTGAGAAGTTCCCGCCAGGAATCCTCGAGCGTGATCCAGCGGCGAATCGCTCCCAGCGTGGTGGGCGCCTCGCCGTACCACAGCGAGCCGTGCCCCTGGTCGCACAGCAGCTCGGTGGTAGCCGGGTCGAACAGGGCGCTGCTCCAGGTGCCGGAACTGACGGGAAGGGTCAGCCGCCTCAGGCAGACCGGGCAGCGCCGGCTCTGGTCCAGAATCGCCCAGCGCAGCACCAGCAGCGTCACCAGCACCGAGGCCCAGTCGATAAGGAGCCCGAGGGCGAACCTGGAGGGGTGGAGCGCCAGCGCATTGCGGGCCGCCAGCTCGGCGCCCATGCCCGCCATCAGCATCAATAGCAGGGCGGTCTTGAGGGGGAAGAACGCCCAGTAGCGGAGCACCTCGCGCGGCGCGTCTCCCCTCTGGCGCCAGGATCTCAGGAACTGCACCAGCGCTATCACCAGGGCCAGCAGCGTGCCGCCGCCGAAGCTCACCACCAGAAACAGCGGCATGGGCCGGAGCGACGTGCCGAGCGGCGTGACCCGGAACTCAGCCCCCCGGAACCGGCTGGTGCTCCAGGCGATGTTCTCCAATTCCTCCCGGACCTCCTCGGGGGTCGCCTCCGGGGCCAGCCGCCCGACCGTGCTCACCAGGCGCAACGCGGGGTCCGGGCGGCTCAGATCAGGCAGGAGGGTCCACACCGCGGCTTGGCGCGAGCGGAACCAGAATTGGGGCGGCAACACACCGGCGATGCGCGCCGTGGCGCCCTCCAGGGTCACTTCCTTTCCGGGGGCGTGCGGGTCGGCCCCGAACTCGGTTAGCCAGACATCGTGACTCAGAACCACCAGGGGTTCTCCGGCGGAGTCGCCGGGATTGAAAAGCCGGCCGGCGGCGGGCTTCACGCGCAACAGATCGAAGAAGCCCTCTGTCACGCGCGCCCCGCCCACCATTATCTCGGGACGGCCCGGCGGGGTAATCAGGAAATTCCGCATCTGGTAGGCGGCCAGTCCCTCCAGGGTATTGCTGTGTTCCTGCCAAGGGCGGATGTAGCGGGCTTGCACCCCCAACGAGAGAGACAGGAAATGAACCTGATAGCAGACGACCAGGCGGCCTGCATCGGCATAAGGCAGCGGGCCGTAGACAGTCCGCAAGCCTGCGAACATCCCCGCGCCGAGGGCAAGGCCGGCCAGCAACAGGAGGGTGGCGGCAATGAAGAACGCGGGGCTGCGGGCGAGCCTTACAGCCTTCGGCCGCGGATCCGCCTCCCGCGCGCACCGGCGGAATTCATCCTGAAGCGCCTGGCGGCAGAGCTTGAAGAGCTTTCCGCGGATCGCGGCCGGTGACTCGCCACGCTCCTGGAGAAGTGCCCGGTACTGGCGCGCCTCTTCGAGCTTCCGCTGCCCCCATGCCTGGCGCTCGGCGCCGGGCACGGCCAGGCCGCCCACCCATATCAGCCAGCGGCATATGGCCGGACTGTCCGTGGGTCCGCTTTCCATGGCACACTGCGCTCAGAGGGATTGGATGCCCTCAGAGCGCTACCTGTTCCCAGGATACGGCGGCACGGCCACCGGCGTTGGCAGCAGGCCGGGCGCTAATACCTGGGCATGGCGGGGTCTATCGTCCCGCTCCAGGCCGCAATCCCGCCCTTCAGGCTCCGGGCTCGCCGGAAACCCGCGCCAGCCAGGAGCGCCGCAGCCTTGGCGCTGCGGCGCCCGGTCTTACAATAGGCGACCAGCTCCGCCGACGGGTCCAGTTCCCCGAGACGCCCGGGAAGCTGCTTCAGGGGAATAAGCACAGCGCCCGGCAGGCGGCAGATCTGGTATTCGTGGGGCTCGCGCACGTCGACGAGCGTGACACTCTCGCCGCGTTCCAGCCTGGCGTTCAGCTCCAGCACATCCATTTCGAGATCGCCGATGACATGGGGCTGATCGTCCGGCTTCCCCAGGCCGCAGAAGGCCTGGTAGTCGATCAACTCCCGCACCGCCGGATTGCCGCCGCACACCGGGCAGCCTGGATTCCGCTTAAGCCGCACCTCCCGGAAGCGCATGGCGAGCGCGTCGTAGAGCAGCAGCCTCCCTGCCAGCGGCGCACCAGCCCCCAGGATCAACTTCACGGTCTCGGTGGCCATGATCATCCCGATCAGTCCAGGCAGGACCCCCAGGATGCCCGCTTCGGCGCAGCTCGGGACAGCTCCCGGCGGAGGGGGCTCCGGGTACAGGCATCGATAGCAGGGCCCGCCCGGGAGGGCGAACACAGCCGCCTGCCCTTCGAACCGGTATACGGAGCCGTAGACGTCGGGTTTGCCAAGCAACACGCAGGCGTCGTTCACCAGGTAGCGCGTCGGGAAATTGTCCGATCCGTCCACAACCACGTCGTAGCCCGCCAGGATCTCCATGGCGTTCCGGCTGGTGAGCGCGGTCTCGTGCCGGTCCACGGCCACGCCAGGATTGAGATCCCGGATAGCCTCGGCCGCCGAATCGAGCTTCAGGCGACCGACGTCACCGGCCGCGTGCATGATCTGCCGGTGCAGGTTGCCGGGCTCGACCACGTCGAAGTCAGCAACCCCGAGGCGGCCCACCCCGGCCGCCGCCAGGTAGAGCCCCACGGGCGAGCCAAGGCCACCCACTCCCACCAGCAGCACCTTGGCGCGCTTCAGCTTGAGCTGCCCCTCGAATCCCACTTCCGGGAGGATCAGGTGCCGGCTGTAGCGCAGGATCTCCTCGCTGGCAAGCTGCGCCTCAGCTGGCTTCTCAGTCGATCCCGTCGGCTCCGCCATGTATCTATCCTTACCCTTAGGGCTCCAAGGGTTGCGCAGCAGTCTGCTCAGCGCACGCCCAACTCCGCCAGCAGAGCCCTGGCGCCGGTGACCTGGTCCAGCATCCAGAGCATGTAGCGGATGTCCACGCTGATGTTGCGGGCGATAGCGGGGTTGTAGCCGAAGTCGTTGGCGACGTTCTCCCAGACACGGTCGAAGTTCAGGCCCACCACCTCGCCCCGGCCATTGACAACCGGGCTCCCCGAGTTTCCTCCGGAAGTGTCGGCGTCCGCCAGGAAGTTCACCGGTATGTCGCCCAGTTTCGGGTCGCGCCACGCGCCGCTCCTGCCCGCCTCGGCCGCCTGCCTGACATGCGTGGGCACATTGAATGGCTCCTGGCCTGTGTGCTTCTCGATCATGCCGGCCAGCGTCGTGCGGGGCGTGTAGAACACGCCGTCGCGGGGGCTGTAGCCGGCGACCCGCGCGAAGCTCACGCGCAGCGTCCCGTTGGCGTCGGGCGCGACGGGCTTGCCGGCGTGAGCGTGCACCGCCTTCAACCATTCGGGGCGGAGGCGCGAGATGGCCCCGGCCGAGCGGTCGTTGCGCTCCTTCAGCTCGAGCAGCGCCTCATCCAACCGGAAGGCGAACTCAAGGAGCGGGTCTTTCCGTGCGCGCAAACGCTCGGGACTCTCTCCGAACATGGCCAGCCGCTCGGCGAGATCCATCACCTTGGTTTCGGAGTAGATCGCGTCCAGCCGGTCCGCCACGCCCTCGACGGCCGCCAGGCGCTGAACGCCAGTCAACCGCGAAGCCCGGTTGAGGAAGGACGCGAACAGGGCCCGGTCGGCGGCCGCGTCGTAGCTCTTCTGCTCTCTTTCCAGGCGGTCGCGCAGGCGCGGCAGTTCGCGCTCCATGTAGGCCGGCTCGCGTTCCGCATCCGGCTTCTGGCGTTCCTTGGCCGCACGCACCAGCGTAGCTGCCAGATACAGGGCGCGTGAGCCGGCCGATACCGTCCCCAGCAGGAAATCCCGCTGCGCCGTGCGGGCGTTTTCCGCGGCAAGCTCGTTGAGCCCCCGAAGCGCTTCGATCGCGCCGCTGAACTGGCTCCGCGGCTTCGCCCACCTCACGACCTCCGCCTCGGCTGCCCTCTGCTTCTCCACTATTCGTCCCCGTGCGAAGCCGGCCAGTTGGCCCTGGGCATTCTTGTGGACGTTGCTCATGCTCTTGATCGTGGCTGCCACCGCGATGGCGCCATCGGGCCTGCTCTTGGTGGCTTCCTCCAGAAGCCGTATCCACTCCCCATACAGGTCCACGCGCGCTCCGAAGAAGAGGTCCCGCCTGTGTTCCATCTCCAGAGCGGTGAGCGACCGGTAGGTGACGCCCGGATACCCCATGACCATCACGAAGTCGCCCTCGGAGACTCCCCGGCGGGACAGCGGCAGGAACTGCTCCGGCTTGTAGGGGACGTTGGCGGCGGAGTAAGGAGCCGGGTTGCCGTCCGGACCCACATAGGCACGCGCTATCGCAAAATCCCCCGCGTGCCGCGGCCAGGACCAGTTGTCTATCTCTCCGCCGTATTCGCCGATGGCGCGCGGCGGCGCGTAGACCAGCCTCACGTCGGTCAGTTCCAGCGTGTCCACCAGGACGTACTGAAGGCCGCCATCGAAGCCGGCCAGGCGGCAGCGGTGGAACCTCTGCTGTTCGCAGGCAGCCACCAGCGACTTGCCCTTGGCTTCAACGGCGCGCTGCCGCGCCAGGTCACCCGCTCCCGGCGGGACTGCCGCCAGCACCTCCGCCGTCACGTCCGTGAAGCGCCGCGGGATGGCGACGCGGGTGGTTCTGCTGGGCAGTTCCTCGGAGAGGGTTTTCGCCAAGTGGCCGCTTGTGATTATGTCATTGGCGGCGGTGCTGTGCTCTTGAAGGATGGAGAACAGGCAGTGGTGGTTGGTGGCGATCAGTCCGGTCCCGGAGACGAAGGCGGCCGAACAGCCGCCCACGTTCACTGCCGCGGCCAGCAGGCCGGTTCCTCTTGCCGGGTCCCAGATCCGCGAGGGCGGCAGTTCCAGCCCCTGCTGCCTGAGCCAGGACGGACTCAGCCGCAGGACCTGTTCGGGCATCCACTTGCCTTCCCCGGCCGCCGCGCCCATGGCGGCCGCTGCGACGAGCACAAGACTTCCGATGAAGGGTTTCATACCGGCTGCCTGCCAGTATAGAGCCTGAGTGGAGACGGTTTCAGCCCCGCGCAATGGGGCCGCTACCGGGCGGCGGGCCGGAAGGCGAAATCCCACACCTGGATGTTGCGCTGGCCGGCGGTGTACTCCGCGACGGCGTACTCGCCGGGTTTCAGCGGCTCGACGGGCCAGATCTTGTACAGGTTCGGCCCAAGCTGGCGGTGCAGCACCGGCACGATCTCCTGCTCCTCGATCAACTCTTCCGACTTGGGTATGAGGTGCCAGGTCTGCGCCACCCGCGCGCCCTTCTTCACGCCCAGTCTTAGAATGGCGAACCTCTCGGGCAGCGCCATGCGGAAGTAGAATTCCGGCTGTGGCTGAGTCACCAGGTTGGCTGAGCGTTCCCCGTCAAGTTCCACCGTGGTCCTGCCGGCCACCAACGGCACCGGCACCAGCACCTGAAGGACGCTGCGGCCCCTGCTGGTGACAGCCTTGACCACGGCCTGAGGGATGGGCCTCAGTTGCTCTCCATCGATCAGGTGAACGCCCGGCTCCAGCGGCAGGCGCGCCACTTCATTCCGCTGCGCCCGCTCGGCCTCTTCTTCGACGGCGAGAACCGCGGATTCCTCCGCCCGGGCAGCCCTCCGCTCATTCGCTTCCCTCTCAGTGCGGTTGAGGTCCACCAGCTCCAGGGGGATCTCCTCCCAGTCGCTGCGCTCCACGCTGTAGAAGCGCACCCGGTCGGTGTGCACCTCGTATTCGCGCACCACGTGGTAGCTGCCATCCTTGAGGTACAACCTGACGCTGGCCGCAAAGGCCGCCAGGCCAACAAACAACAACAGGGCGGGCCTCAAGGCGACTCTCATGAAACCATCTTACCGCTGCCTCCGTCACAGTCATGTCTGGAGGCGTCGCCATGCTCGCCGTACGCGCGCTGCTCTGTGGAGTCACGCTGTGGCTCTGCGCCTTCTCCGCAAGCCCCGATCACTTCCCGCTCCATCCCGGCAACGAGTGGGTCTACAGGTGTACCGGGCTTTGCGGGGAACCGCTCCACGTCGCCAGGGTTTCCCGCGCGGAATTTATCGGGGGCCGGTGGTACTCGGTCTTTGAGGGCTTCGGCGCGAAGGAGGCCTTTCTGCGAAAGGACGGCGACGGAGACGTCTGGGCCTTGGATCGGGCCTCCGGCCAGGAGAGCCGCTGGTATGCCTTCTCAACGCCGGTGGGCCGGAGCTACGACACCTCGATCGATCCCTGCACTCGCAAGGCGACGGTGCTGAGCCGCAACAACCGCTACGAAGGACCGGCCGGCGTGTTCCCGGAGGCCCTTCAAATCATTTACCCTCCCGGGCTCTGCATGGACGCCGGGCTGACCGAGGAGATCTTCTACCGCTGGACGGGGCTGATGCTTCGCACCGAAGCCACCATCGGCGGCCCTCGCACCTACACCCTGCTCTATGCCCGCACCGCCGGCGCAACGGTGATTTCCCAGCCCGAGCTGCACTTCTCGCTCACCCTGGACAAGCCCGTCTACACCGCCAATCTGATGCCGCCGGTCGATCCAATTACCAGCATCCCGCGATTGACGGCCCGCCTCACGCTGCGCAACACCACGGATAAGCCGCTGACGCTCGATTTCACCAGCGGCCAGCGCTATGACCTGGAAATCAGGGACGACAAGGGCGCCGTGGTCTTGCGTTGGAGCGACGGAAGGGCCTTCATCATGGTGCTCGGCCGGGAGACAATCGGGCCCGGCGAGAAGAACTACGTGATCATCGTCCCCCTCGCCGACAAGGCCGGCCGGCCGCTGGCCCAGGGCAAGTACACGGCCGAGGCCTGGATCGCCAACACCGGCGTACAGAGCTTCCGGGCATCGGTGGGATTCGAGGTGCAGCGTGTCTACTAGTGGGACAGGCCTCCTGGCCTGTCTGCTCGCCGTTCCCCTCCTCGCCCAGCCGGATTACTTCCCGTTGCAGGCCGGCAACCAGTGGATCTACCGCAGTTCCGCCGGTGATGTCATGGCGCTCGAGGTCGTTGGCACCGGCGACTTCCAAGGCCGCCGCTACTGCCTTCTCCAGGGCCACCCCGGAGGTGACGCCTGGCTCCGGCGCGATGAGAACGGCTCCATCGTCGCCTACGACCCCGCCCGCGGATTTGAGCAGGTCTGGTACGCATTCCTGAACCCCGTCGGCCAGCCCTATCAGACGTTTCTGCCTGGCACGAGCAACTCGCCCGCCGTCGTCACCTCGAGCGAGACTCTATACTGGGGGCCGATCGGCTGGCACAACCGGGCGCTGGAGATCCGCTATCCGGGCGTCTTCCAGGTGGGCATCACCCGGGAGCTGTTCATGCCCTACATCGGGTTGGTCCACCGGGAACAGAACATCGGCGGACCCGCCGTCGCCAGGTGGGACCTCATTTACATGCGCTCCGGAGGCGTGACTTACGTTGCCGAAGAGAGCGTCAGCTTCGGCCTGACGCTCGACCGTTACGTCTACCCGGCCTCCGGGGAGATCGTCGCCCGTCTTACGTTGCGCAATCACCGCTGGGCGCCGCTTGAGGTGATGTTCCCCACCACTCAGGTTTATGACTTCGTCCTCCGCAACGAGAAGGGCGAGGTCGTGTACCGGTGGTCGGAGGGCAGGGGATTCGCCGAGGTCCTCCGCAGAGAGACGCACGGCTACGGGGAGAGAAACTACCCTCTGCTCGTCCCGCTCCGGGACCAGGCCGGGAGATCCCTGCCCGCGGGCCGGTATACCGCGGAAGCGTGGCTGGCGGCCATGCAGCCCCGGGCATACTCGGCCACCGCCGGCTTCGAAATCGCCGCCGCGCCATAGAAGGAGACGCCATCCTCAACCGTATGCCCAGGAATGGATGGTTGGTCGTCTCCCTGTTCGTTCCCATGGCCGCCTGGAGCCAGCCTGCCGCCGGGGCCCCGGGGACGCCCGACCACCTGGGCCAGCTTCGGCGAGACCTTCTCCCGCTACATGGCCTTTCCGGAGAAGGAGCCCGAGTATGACCTGGCCAGTCTGTACGCGTCCGGCGAACCCATGTGGGGCCTAGCACGCAGGGGGCTGGGTGTCGAGTCAGGCGGTGACGGCTGCCCGTGCGGCCCGCCAGCGATCAGGCAGTAGTTCCTCGAGCCGGTTTTGGAGCTGTGTGCTAATGCGCGCCAACACATCGCGCAGGCAGGCGAACGGATCCAAGTGGTGGCGCTTCGAGGTGGCGATGAGGGTCGAGAGGACCGCCGCCGTACGGCCCCCGTTGGCGCTGCCGAAGAACGTTCAGTTGCTCCGCCCTTGACACATGCAGGAGGAAGCAGCGACGAAAGTCGAGGCGGCTCTCCGAAAGGCCATGGAACAACGCCCCACGAAGTTGGCGTGAGAGGCGCCACAAATCTCGCTGCGCTGTTCCAACCCGGGTGTACGTGCAGGTCGCAGGAGACTGGCTCCCTGGCCGTGGCGTAGCCTATGAGTTCCGAGGGTCGCTCACTTTCAACGGAACTTCGGGCAACCTCGTCGGCGGCGCGTGCTAGCGCCAGTCGAAGGCGAAGGAGCGCCGCCGTTTTTCGCCTGTTTAATCAGTCCTCGCCAAATCCCTCGTCCGTCTGGTACGATGAAGAAAAACCGGGCTCGTAGCTCAGTTGGTTAGAGCGCCTGCTTGACACGCAGGAGGTCACAGATTCGAGTTCTGTCGAGCCCACCA
>JBBITL010000056.1:0-28690 GCA_037440765.1 Solibacteraceae bacterium | reverse complement strand
GAGTTCCGGGACGGCAATGCGCCGGCGATCCAGGAACCGTTGCGGGTAACGCGACAACTGGGCCGGAGCCATGGGCAAGCCACCGATACCGTCCACGGCTTGAAACTTCTTACGGACCGATTACGGCATTGTCTGCCTCGGGCTACTGTGATACCGTGGAAGATCATTCGAGGAGGCACGATGGAAGCGCTCGGGATGATCGAGACCAAGGGCTTGATCGGCGCGGTGGAAGCTGCGGACGCCATGGTGAAGACCGCCAATGTGGTGCTCACCGGCAGGGAATACGTCGGCGCAGGCTACGTGATGGTGTCGGTGCGCGGCGACGTGGGTGCGGTGAAAGCCGCCACCGACGCGGGGGCTGCCGCCGCCCGCCGGGTCGGCGAGCTGATCTCGGTTCACGTGATCCCCAACCCCCACGACGAAGTGGAGAAGGTTCTGCCGGCCGGTCAGAAGCCGAAGAAGTCCGCCTGAGGCAGCTAGGCCGGCGGCGCCCGCCGGCCGGAGGACGTCCGAGCCATGCCGCACGAGAGCGATCCCGCTGTTCTGGAGGAAGTCCGGATCAAGGTAGAGCGCGCCTACGCCGCCTGGGAGAAGTACAGCCGCTTCACTCAGGAGCAGGCGGACGCGGTGATCGAGAGAATCGCCGCCGCGGGCCGCCAGCACGCCCGCCGCCTGGCCGAGATGGCCGTCGCCGAAACCACCTACGGCAACGTCGAGGACAAGGTCGTCAAGAATCTCTTATGCGCCGAGTGGCTCCCCAAGCGCATCCGCGGCATGAAGGCCATCGGCCTGCTGCGCGAGATTCCCGAAGAGAAGATCGTCGAGTACGGCGTCCCCATGGGGGTCGTGGCCGCCATCGTGCCCACGACCAACCCGACCTCGACCGTCATCTACAAAGTCATCATCTCCCTTAAGGCCGGCAACGGCATAGTCATCAGTCCGCACCCCACCGCCAAGGGCTGCACGTACGAGACCGCCGAACTATGCCACCGCGCGGCCGTCGAGGCCGGCGCGCCAGAGGGAATTGTGCAGTGCCTGTCAAGGCCCACGCTGGAGGCCACCCAAACGCTGATGAAGCACGACCGGGTGGCCATCATTCTGGCTACGGGCGGTTCCGGCATGGTCCGCGCGGCCTACTCCAGCGGCAAGCCGGCGCTGGGCGTGGGCCCAGGCAACGTGCCGGTCCTTCTGGACAGCAGCTACGACGTGGCCGAGGGCGTGGCCCAGGTGATCAAGGGCAAGTCCTTCGACTACGGCACGGTATGCTCCAGCGAACAGTCGCTGGTGGCCGAGCGTAGCCTGCGGGACGCCGTGCTGGCCGAGATGAAGGCGCGCAAGGTGCACCTGGCCGACGCCCGGGAGAAGGAGGCCCTGGAGAAGACTCTCATCCGGAGCGGCGGAGGAATCAATCCCAAGTGCGTGGGCCAGTCGCCCCTGAAGATCGCCGAACTGGCGGGCATAAGCGTGCCGGCGGACACTTCCATAATCGCCGTGGAGATCGAGGGAGTAGGCAAGCAGCACCCGCTCTCAGCCGAGAAGCTGTCGCCCGTGCTTTCGCTGCTGTTCGTCAGCGATTTCGCCGCGGCGCTGGACGCCTGCGAGGCGGTGATCCGGTTCCAGGGGATGGGCCACACCTGCGTGATCTACTCCAGGGACGAGGCGCGCATCCGGGCCTTTGCCGAACGGATGCCGGCCATGCGCGTCATGGTGAACACGCAGTCGCCGGCCGGATCGGTGGGCATCACCACCAACCTGCTGCCGGCCATGACGCTGGGATGCGGGGCCATGGGAGGCAACAGCACCGGCGACAACATCGGCCCGCTGCACCTGGTCAACATCAAGCGGCTGACTTATGCCGTCAGGCGGCCGGAAGAGGCCTTCACCGTGCCGCCGGCGGGAGCTCCGGCGGCCGCCTCCGCGGACCGGGAGGCGGTGCGGTTGGCCGTCGAGCAGTACCTCGCCGAGCGTGGAATCAGGCTGGATGCGCAGGTCCCGCCCGCGGTCTCCGCCGTCGGCCTGGCCCGGGAGATTGTGGACCAGTTCATGTCCTCAAGGCGCCCAGCCGCGCCGCCTCCGGCCCCCGCGGCGGCCCCGGTTGCCGCGCTTCCGCAGCCCGCCCGGGCTCCGGAGGTCCGGATCGCGGATTTCGTCTGCGAGAACGACGTCCGCGAGGCCATCCGCGAGTCCCGCAAGATCTACATTGGGCCGAAGACCATCGTGACGCCCGCGGCGCGCGAGCTGGGCGGCCAGCATGACGTGCTGGTCCTCGCCGAGCGATGAAACAAGTGAACCTGGACTCACTCAAGGAGGACATCCTGAAGCACCTGGAAGCTCAGGGCTTCGTGATTTTCCAAGGCTTCCGCCGCGGCGCGGAGGCCCGTCCCACGGCGTTCTGGAACACGCGCCGGGGGCCGGATTTCCGCGAATTCGCCGCCACCGCCAGCCAGGCAGGCGTCAGGATGATGGTCTTCGACCACCAGGAGTTCGACTCCGGGATGGCGGAGGACGGGCTGGAGCAACTGGACGATTGCGACATTCCGGCAGACGAGCGCCGGGCCATTGAACGCAGGCTCCGCGAGCTGATCCCATATGACGGGTTCACCTGCGAGCTGGAACTCTCCTATGACCTCGAGGGCCGCACCTACGTTTACGAATTGCGGGCCGAGTGGTACGGCGACTTCCTGGGCATCATGGACGAGATCGAGAGCTACTTGCCTGAAGCAGATGACGGCGGGGACGAAGAGCCCATGGGCGGCTACTACTCCCGCAATTAGTAGCTCCTGCGGATGGCTCCACGCACTCGTTGGCGCCTGCCTGAACCCGAGCCGCATCTGGCCGGGTCTCTGGCCTCGGCTCTGGACCTGCCGCCGGTAGTAGCGCGGGTTCTCGCCGGGCGCGGGTCCCGGGACGCGGCGGCGGCCCGGGCCTTCCTGGAGGCCCCTCTGGGCGGATTGCACGACCCGTTCCTGCTTAGCGGCATGACGGAGGCCGTGGGCCGGCTTCGGGAGGCCATCCGGAAAGGGCAGTCCATTCTCCTCTATGGGGACTACGACGTTGACGGCGTAGCGTCGGTCGTGATTCTGAAGACAGCCATTGAGCGCGCCGGCGGCCGGGCCTCCTTCCATGTGCCCAATCGCCTGCGGGAAGGCTACGGCCTGCACGCTGAGGCCATCGAACAAGCTGCCCGCGCTGGCGTGAAACTGCTGATCAGCGCCGACACCGGCATCCGCGCCCCGGAGGCGATCGCCAAGGCGCGCGTGCTCGGCATGGACGTGATCGTGACCGACCACCACCTGCCCGATGCCGGGCTTCCCCCCGCCTGCGCGGTCCTTAATCCGAAGCGTGCCGACTGCCCCTACCCGGAGAAGGACCTTTGTGGAGCGGGTGTCGCCTTCAAGCTGGTTGAGGCGTTGCTGCGAACTCTGAACTGGCCGGCCGAGCGCATCCGCAAGCTCCTTGAATCGCTGATGAAGCTGGTGGCCATCGCCACCGTCGCCGACGTGGTTCCGCTCACCGGAGAGAACCGCATACTGGTCAAGCACGGCCTGGAGGGACTGAGGTGCGTGCGGAATCCGGGCCTTCGGGCGCTCCTGGATGTGGCCGGCTTCACCGAGGGGGAAGCGCCATCGGCCCGGCAGGTGGCCTTCCGGATCGCGCCGCGCATGAATGCCGCGGGCCGCATGGCGGAAGCCGGCGACGTGATCGAGTTGCTCACGACCCGGGACGGCGGCAGAGCGCGCCGGATCGCCGCCCATCTCCACGCGCTCAACCAGGAGCGGCAGCAGGCCGAAGCCGGAATCGTGCAAGCCATCCTGGCGGAATGTGACAGCGTGCCGGTGAGTAACGATCGGAAGGCGCTCGTCTTCTCGGGCGTCAACTGGCACCGCGGCGTGGTGGGCATCGTGGCGAGCCGGCTGGTGGAGCGGTTCCACCGCCCGGTCATAGTGCTGGGCGAGGATCCGGAGACCGGCCTGGCGCGGGGCAGCGGCAGGAGCATTGCGCCGTTTCACCTGCTGGAGGCCATTGAGTCCATGCCCGGCCTGTTTGCCGCTTTCGGCGGACACCGGCAGGCCGTGGGAGTAACGCTGGCCGCCGCGCGTGTACCGGAACTTCGCCGGCGCCTGGAGCAGTGTGCGGGCGCCGCTCTGACGGACCATGACCTGACGCCTGTTCTGCGGATCGACGCCGTCATCGACCTCTGTGACCTGACCGGCCCCGCGATCGACGGCATCTTCTCCCTGGCCCCCTTCGGGTTCGGCAACCCCGAGCCCGTCCTTGCGCTCATGGATGCCACGGTCGCCGCCGAGCCGGTGGTGATGAAGGAACGCCACCTGCGGTTTTCAGTAGGTCAGGCGGGCAGGGTCCTCGGCGTGAAGGCGTGGAACTTCGCCGGGCGAGCCGCCGAGTTGCGGCCCGGAGCGCGCATCGACCTGGCGCTTTCAATCGAGCCGGACGCCTACGCCCTTAAGCGCGGCTGCCCCGGCTGGAGCGCGACCGCGGTGGATGTGCGCGCCGCCGGGCGCCGCGAGTCCCGTGTGCCATAATCGAGGTAGTCAGAGGGCAATCTTAGGAGCCGGTATGAGAACCGAGTGGGTCGCCAGACGCGCGGGCGACGAAATCAGAACGCAGTTGCATTACGCGCGGAAGGGCGTCACGACCGAAGAGATGATGTTTGTCGCCGGCCGCGAGCGCATCGCGCCGGAGCTGGTGCGGTCGGAAGTGGCGCGCGGGCGGATGATCATACCCGCCAACATCCGCCACGCCAATCTCGAACCCATGGCGATCGGGATCGCCTCTCGCTGCAAGATCAACTCCAACATCGGCAACTCCTCCGTCAGGTCGAATATCGAGGAGGAACTCGAGAAGCTGCGCGATTCCATCAAGTACGGCGCCGATACCGTGATGGACCTCTCCACCGGGGGCGACATCCCGGGCATCCGGCAGGCCATCCTCGCCAACTCGGCCGTTCCGGTGGGCACTGTGCCCATATACGAGGCTGTGGCGCGGGTGCGGCGGGTGGAGGACATCACCCCGCAGCTAATGCTGGAGGTGATCGAGGAACAGGCCGCGCAAGGCGTGGACTACATGACCATCCACGCCGGCCTGCTGGTCCAGCACGTGCCGCTGACCACGCGGCGCGTCACCGGCATCGTCAGCCGCGGCGGCGCTCTGCTCGCCCAGTGGATGGTCCGCAACCACCGCCAGAACCTGTTGTACGAGCACTTCGAGGATATCTGCAAGATCTTTCAGAAGTACGACGTCTGCTTCTCCCTGGGCGACGGCCTGAGGCCCGGCTGCCTGGCCGACGCCAGCGACGAGGCCCAGTTCGCCGAGCTCAAGACACTTGGTGAACTGACCAGGAAGGCCTGGGAGTACGACGTGCAGGTGATGGTTGAGGGCCCCGGCCACGTTCCCATGGACCAGATCCGGATGCAGGTGGAGAAGGAAATGGAGTTGTGCTCGGAGGCGCCCTTCTACACGCTGGGGCCGCTGGTGACCGACATCGCCCCGGGGTACGACCATATCACCTCGGCCATCGGCGCGGCCATGATCGGCTGGTACGGAGCCTCCATGCTGTGCTACGTGACGCCCAAGGAGCACCTGGGGCTTCCCGACCGGGAGGACGTCAGGCAGGGGATCATCGCCTACAAGATCGCGGCGCACGCCGCCGATGTGGCGCGTCACAGGCCCGGGGCGCGGGATCGCGACGACGAACTGTCACGCGCCCGCTACCGGTTCGACTGGAACCGGCAGTTCGAGCTGTCGCTGGATCCCGCGGCGGCGCGCGCCATGCGCGACGAGACGCTTCCGGATGCCGGCTTCAAGGACGCCCACTTCTGCTCCATGTGCGGTCCGAAGTTCTGCTCCATGAACATCTCGGCGGAGGTGGAAAACCTGGAAGAGGCTCTGCCCGCCGCGGAGCGATGACTGCTGCGCCGCGGCCCCGCGACCCTGCTGTTACTCGCCGATCCTGATCAGCGACGCGCCGGGCATCTGGTGGAGCTTGTCCTTGTCCCGCAAGGCCAGCTCCAGGTTCCGCCACGCCATCCGGGAGTGCTCCCGCGCCAGGGACTCGGCGCGCCCGCCCTCCCGGTTTCCGATGGCCTCCGCGATAGCCCGGTGGTGCTCCAGCGCGATGATCGACCGGCGGGATTCTCTTCGCGGCTCGCCTCCGTCCCCTTCGAAAACCAGCGCGCCGGGCTCGGCGAACGGCAGGGCGGAGACCGACTCCAGAGCGCGCGACAGCATGGGGCTCCTGGCCAGCCGCCAAAGCGCGTGGTGGAAGACGATGTTCAGCTCGATGTAGCTGACGAACCGGTCCAGGTCCTCCGGATACAGACCCTCCATCTCACGCACGCTGCTGCGCAGTTCCTCCACCTCATCCGGAGAGGTGAGCCTCTCGGCGGCCATGCGCGCCGCAGTTCCCTCCAGCACTCCGCGGATCTCGATGGCGTCGCGTATGTCCTGCACGGTGAAACTGCGAACCCGGAAACCTCCGCTTGGCAGCGCGTCCAGGAGCCCTTGGTGCGCGAGCCGCTCAAGAGCAAGGCGCACGGGGGTGCGGGAAGCGTTCAGCAGCGGCACCAGCGTCAGTTCCGCCAGCCGCTCGCCGGGGCGGAACTCTCCACGCAGCACCATCTGGCGCAGCGTCAACACCACGCGCTCGGTTTGGGACCTGCCTTCCTCGGGAATCATCGGCGTTTCGACAACACCCGATTCTATACCCGGCCGCCCCCCGCGGTCTACAATCTCATCCAGGAGGTCTCTTCACGTGGCAATACAGCATGAAGCCGCCCGCAGCGGCATCACGTTCGGCAGCGCGCTGGCTATCGCCATCTCGTGGTCCGCGAACAAATCGATCCTGTGGGCCATCATCCACGGCATCCTGAGCTGGTTCTACGTCATCTACTACGCCATCTTCAAGGCCTGAAGGCAATCAGCAAGATACGTACGTACGATAGGTCGATTCGTACGTATGATATGCTGGTGTGGGGAGGCCGCCATGCGTATCACCGCGTCAAGACTTCGAGAGGACGTCTACAGGATTCTCGACCAGGCGATCAGCACGGGCACGCCGGTTGAGGTGGTGAGAAAGGGAGCTGTTGTGCGGATCGTGCCGGAGAAGCGCGTGCCCAAACTGAGCCGCCTGAAGAAGAGGAGCGGCTTCCGGGGCGATCCGGATGAGATCGCGGGGATGGATTGGTCCTCGCACTGGACGGGATTGAGATGATTTACCTCGACACCCACGTCCTGGTCACGCTCTACCTCGGCCAGACCGGCAAGCTCAGCCCCGCCGCCCGCAGGATCATCGAGGAGGAGGATCTGGTTGCTTCTCCCGCGGCGGTCCTGGAAGTGGAGTTTCTCCATGAGATCGGCCGCCTTCGCCCCTCCGCCCTCAAGCTCGTGGAGGCCCTCAGGGGGGATCTCGGTTTGCGGGTTTGCGACATGGTCTTCCATCACGTCGTCAGGCAAGCATTGAAGGAGAATTGGGGGCGCGACCTCTTCGACCGGCTGATCGTGGCGAACGCGAGGGCCGCCGGCTCGCCACTGGTCACAAGAGACGAGAGGATTCGCAGGCACTACCGTCCCACCGTCTGGTGACCTCGCCGGGGCCCCCTACTTCTTCACCAGGAACACCGCCACCTCGGCCATCAGGTTCGCCATGAACCGGCCCAGGTAGTGGCCGGAGATGAAGATCTCCCGCTCGACGGACCAGCCCTCCAGCCGCACCACCTCCTCGAAGTCCTTCACCGTGAGGAAGTGAATGTTGGGCGAGTCGTACCAGTTGTAGGGAAACAGGCTGGTCTTCGGCGCGCGCCCGCTGACCAGGTGCGACAGGCGCACGCGCCAGTGGCCGAAGTTGGGGAAGGTCACAATCGCGTGACGTCCCACCCGCAGCATCTCCTTCAGCGCGGCCAGAGGGCGCCTTGTCTCCTGCAAGGTCTGGCTGAGAATGACGTAATCGAAGGCCTGGTCCGGGTAATCGGCCAGCCCCTGGTCGATGTCCCCCTGGTAAACCGAGACACCCCGGCGGATGGCCTGCTGCACCCGGGCGCTGCTGATTTCGATGCCGCGGCCCTGCACCCCCTTGTTCTCCGCCAGCCATTGCAACAACTCGCCGTCGCCGCAGCCCAGGTCCAGAACTTTGGTGTCCGGCTCGACCAGGCCGCCGATGATGGCGAAGTCGCTGCGGCCGAGTATCTCCCGCACGAAGGGGCGCTCGCCGGCACGGATCAGGGCGGACATCTTCAGCGCTGCTCCCGGAAGGTGCTGGCAAGGAATCCGCGCAGGATCCCGGCCTGCTCGCTGATATCCACCAGGAAGGCGTCGTGGCCGTAGTTGGAGGTCAACTCGCAGTAGGCCACGTCGCGGTTGCGGCTCTTGAGCGCCTTGACCACTTCGAGCGACTGGTAGGTGGGGTAGAGCCAGTCCGAGGTGAAGCTGATCACCAGGAACCGCGCCGCCGTCCGGCCCAGCACGTCGGCCAGAGTCCCGCGCCCGTTGGCCAGGTCGAAGTAGTCCAGGGCTTTGGTGATGTAGAGGTAGGAGTTGGCGTCGAAGCGCTCGACAAACTGCGCGCCGCGGTATCTGAGGTAACTCTCCACCTCGAAGTCCACCGAGAAATCGAAGCCGTAGCGGTCCTTCTCCCGCAGGCGGCGGCCGAACTTATCGCGCATCGACTCGTCGCTCATGTAGGTGATATGGCCCACCATGCGGGCCACCGACAGGCCGCGCGCCGGGGGCCTGCCGCCGTAGTAGTTTCCCTGGTTCCAGTCCGGGTCGGCCATGATGGCCTGCCGCCCCACCTCGTTGAAGGCGATCTGCTGCGCGCTGTGCCGCGAAGTGGTTGCGATCGGGATAACCGCGGCCATCGCCTCCGGATAGGCGACCGCCCACTCCAGGGCCTGCATGCCGCCCATCGAGCCGCCTGCCACGGCCAGCAGGCGTTCAATCCCCAGATGGTCGACCAGTCTCTTCTGGAGCCGCACCATGTCGGCGATGGTGATCACCGGGAATGACATTGCGTAGTGCGCGCCGGCGGCCGGGTCGATGGACGAAGGTCCGGTCGTCCCCCGGCACCCGCCCAGGACATTGGAGCAGATGATGAAGTACTTGTCCGTGTCGAAAGCCCTGCCGGGCCCCACTGAGTTGTCCCACCAGCCGGGCTTGCCTGTCTCTTCGCTTATGCCCGCCACGTGCGCGTCGCCGGTGAGCGCGTGCAGGATCAGGATCGCGTTGGACCGGGCGGCGTTGAGCGTGCCGCAGGTCTCATAGGCGACATCGACCTGGCTGAGATTCGCCCCGCAGTCGAGCGGCAGCGAGTCGAATCGCACCTGCTGAGTCTTGACAATCACGGGTAAGCGAGAATTCCATGCTAGCAGAACCGCGCCTCGCGGCATGCTACCATTGTTCATCTAGGCTGCCGCGGGCTTCGCGCCAGCCTCCTGTAGTCACACAGTCGGGTTCCGGATGGAGGACATGTGTATGCGTAGACCGCCGATGACGCGCTGGGTAGTGCTTGGCGCGTCTCTGGTGATACAGACCTGCCTGGGCGCCATCTACGCCTGGAGCGCGTTTGTGCCGGCGCTCAAGAACGAACACGGCCTGACAGGCGGACAGGCGGGGTTCATCTTCGGACTCGCCATAGCTGTGTTCACCACCGCCATGGTGTTCGCGGGCAGGATGCAGGAATCCCGGGGGCCTCGTCCGGTGGCGGCCATCGGGGCCGTGCTGTTCGGCGCCGGCTATCTGACGGCGTCGCTCTCCGGCGGGTCGTATCCGCTGCTGCTGGCCAGTCTGGGCGTGCTGGTGGGTGTGGGGACTGGTTTCGGATACGTGTGCCCGCTGGCTACCTGCGTGCGCTGGTTCCCGCGGCACAAGGGGCTCATCACGGGCATGGCGGTGGCTGGATTCGGCGGCGGCGCCGTCCTGCTGTCAGGCGTTGCCGGCAGCCTGCTGGCGCGCGGTGTCCCGGTGCTGGAGATCTTCCGCCTGGTGGGTCTGGCGTACGGCGCCGCGGTCCTGGCCGGAGCGCTGCTTCTTAGCACTCCTGCTCCGGTAATCGCCGGGGCGCAGCAGTTCGTGCCGCTGCGCGTGCTGCTGGCCTCGCGCGAGTTCCGGGCGATGGCCATCGGCATATTCGCGGGCACCTTCGGGGGCCTGCTCGTGGTGGGCAACCTCGGGCCCATGGGCCTGCACGCGGGCCTGCCCGCCGACAAGGCCATATTGAGCATCCAGGTCTTTGCTATCGGCAACGCCGCCGGGCGCGTAGGGTGGGGCTGGCTTCACGACCGTTTCGGGCGGGCGGTGCTTCCGATTTCGCTGCTGGCCCTGCTGAGTTCGATCGTGGCGCTCGGCGCCGCCGAGTCCGCCGCAACCTTCGTCTGGATGGCGGCGGTCGCCGGGTTCTGCTTCGGAGCCTGCTTCGTGCTTTATGCCGCCCAGGTTGCGGCGGCCTTCGGTCACACGCGCCTGGGCAGCATCTACCCGTTCATATTCCTGGCTTACGGATTCTCCGGGCTGACCGGGCCTGCGTTCGGGGGCTGGATCCATGACGTTACCGGCGGGTTCACCCTCGCCATCGCCGTGACAGCCGTGATCCTGGCGCTGGGCGCGGCCGCCGTCCACCAGGCCGGGCGTGGCGGCGTGGACGCCCTCTCTGCCCTGGACGAGCAGAAAGCTGAAGCCGTCTCGGCGAGGTGACCCAGCCCGCCATCTCGCCTCCGCTGAAGCCTGCCGCCGGTCACCAGTCCGAGTAGGGGGTGCCTTCCAGGCTGGTCTGGTCCGAGCCGCTGCGCACGTCGAATATGCCCGGCTCGGTCTGGTTCACGCTCGAAAGCGCGTCCTCCATGATGATCCGCCAGGTCTGGTTGGAGTTGGTGATCGGGTCGATAGGGACCTGCCGCAGGTAGCCCTCCCGCACCAGGTCCTCCAGCGTCTGCGGGGCTTTCTGCTTGTCGAAGGTGTACTCGTCGATCAGCGTGCGGATGGTGAACAGGTTGTTGCGCAGCACGCTCTCCTTGGCGCGCACGATCGCCTTCCGGTACATCGGAACCGCCAGCGAGATGATGACCGTCACCACGGTCATCACGATCATCAGCTCGACCAGCGTGAAGCCGCGCCGGAGCCCGCTACCATTCCGAATACGGAGTGCCATCGCCCGCCTTCTCCCAGGTCTTCGAATACACGTCGAACACGTTCTGCCCGCCCCAACTGGTCGCCTTGGGATCGTCCCGCGTGCTGCGCAGGCCCCAGTCGAAGGAGTTCGTCATGGGGTCCTTTGGAATCCTCCTGAGCAGCCGGATCTTCTTGTCCACCGTCCCGGCGAGCCGCACGCCTTCAACCAGCATCTCCAGGCTCTCCGGGTATCCGTCCGAATCGGCGTCGAGCGGGCCGAGCTGGTTGCGGTCAGCCAGGTCCTTGTACTTGTCGATGGCCGTGCGCATGTCGCGCAGCGCATAGCGCAGCTCCCGCTCCCGGTCCCGCCGGACCTTGTAGCGCGCCAGCGGCACCGCCATCGACGTCAGCAGGGCCATGATGGTGAAGGCCACTATCAGCTCGATAAGCGTCAGCCCGCGCCGGTTGCCGAAGCGCATGCCAGCCCCCCTATTGAACGGTCACCGCGACCTGCGGCGAGGCCGTCAGAATGGTTGTGGCCCGCGAGTCCTGGAATGACAGCTGCGGCGCGGCGATCACCGTCACGCCCCTGCCCACCACCTGGAAGCTCAGCGTCACGAGCGACCCTGAGCCGCTGATTCCCACGCTGCCCGGCATCCGGCTCAGCATGATGGTGGCGTCACCGGTGTCGTTGCTGATATTGCGAGTGAACAGGACCTCCTTGCCGTCGGCCGCCAGCATGCTGCCGCGCGTCACCTCGTTCAGACGCACCACGTTCGGGTCGAATTTCAGCCGCACCGGGGCGGAGAACAGGTCGTTGACGTTCTCCGCCTGGAGATTAACGGTGAACGTCGCCCCAGGCTGCGTCTGGATCTTCTCCGGACTCAGCAGCACGCGCGCTGCCTGCGGGGCGGGTTTAACCGGCTGCGGGATCAGTTGAGGGAGCGCCAACGGAGGCGCCGCCTGCGGGGCGGGCTCCGTCTGCACGGGCGCCAGTTCCGACAGCGGCGGCTGCCTGTTCGCGTAGGTCAGCCGCACCGTGTTCAGGTTGCCCGAGGCGATGCCCTTGTAGCTCAGGTCGTCGAACTCCGGCGTCCGCACGATCCGCGGAACCAGGGCGATCAGAAGTTCGCTCTCCCGGCGTTCGATGCTCTCGCTGGTGAACAGCCTTCTGACCACCGGTATGCTGGACAGTCCCGGTATCCCGGACACACTCTTGCTCTCTTCCTCCTGCACCAGGCCGCCCAGCAGGTTGATGTCGCCCTCCTTCAGGCGGATGTCGTGCACCACCCGGCGCTGCCCCACCACGGGCTGAGAGATGCCGCCGATGTCGATGCGTTCCTTGACGCTCGATATTTCCAGCTCGACGTGGAGCGTCACTTCGTCGTCTCCGTGGATCTTGGGCGTGATATCTACGTTCACGCCCACGTCCAGGAACTGGAACTGGCTGTAGAGCGAGCTGGCGCCGGTCCCCACCTGCCCGAGCAGCGGCTGAATCCCGCCCGTGGAGTACGGCACCTTGTCGCCGATCCGGAGGCTGGCCTTCATGTTGTCGATGGCGCGCACCTGGGGAGACTGAAGCACCCGCGCGTTGCGGTCGCTCATCAGGGTTCTTAGCGCGGCCCCGGGCAGGGTGACCGAGAAGTCGCGGCTGGAGAGCTTGTCCAGCCGGTTCAGCGTGACCGCTGAAGCTGTGGTGGCGTTCTGTCCCTCCCCGGTTGTCCGCGCCGTGAGTCCGCCTGTAATGTTGATGCCGGGCTGGTTGCCGGACGTCAGGCCGGCCGCCAGGTCTCGGGTGCGGCTGCGGCTGGCCTCCATCACGATCACGTCCACCACCACCTCGGCCTTGGGCCGGTCCAGGTTGCGGACCATCATCTCGGTCAGCGCCACCTGGTCGGCGGTGCCGCGGATGAGCAGCGCATTGAGCGAACTCACCTGGCTCATGCGCAGGTTGGGCACCAGTTGCCGGATTCCGGTGAGAACCTCGCCCAGGTCCTTGTCCGTGCCGATGTTGTTCAGGAAGATGATCTTGGCGACGTGCTCCTCAAACTCGTTGCGCTTCTGCGGGTTGTCGGCGGTCACGAAGATCACGTTGGAGTTGACTGGCTTCCAGAAGGACCGCGTCATCAGGGCGATGTAGTTCAGGGCGTCTTCCAGGGAGACATTGGTGAGCTCCAGGCTGCGAGGCTGCTGATTGACGACCTGATTGAAGTCCTGGTCGAACAGAACGTTCACTCCGGCCAGCTTGGTCACTGTCTCAAACATGACCCGCGGGGTCTGGTTGTTGATCCTGAGGCTGTGTGGCAGTGCGGTGATCGGCCTCAGCTCAGGCACCGCCATGACCGCCGCCAGCCTGTCGTCGATCTCGCGCCGCGCGCCGGCGCCTGGCGGCAGAGGCCGGTCGGGGGGCGTCTGCCCGGCGGCCCTCTGCCGGTCGCGCGCCTCGATCATCTCCAATGTGCGGCGGGTCTCCTGTTCTGCGACCGGCGAGGCCGGGTCGATCACCAGCGCCCGCTGGTACCCCTCCAGCGCCTCCTCCAGCTTGCCCTCTTCACGCAACTTCTTCGCCTGGTCCACCTGGGACTGTCCGGCCTGGAAGCGCGCCCGCCGGTATGCCATCTGGTAGGTCACGTCGGAGGCGTCGGTGGCGAGCGCCTGCCCGTAGAGGTCAAGCGCCTTGTCCCACTGGCGGTTCTGCTCGGCCTGCCGTCCCTGGGCGTAAAGCTGGTCTCCCTTCCGGGTGCGGGCCTCAAGGCTGGCCGTCAGCCAGACCAGCAGCGCCGCAGCGGCGAAAACAGTGGCTAACCGCTTGGTTACAAGCATCTTATTGGCTCCCATGGGCGTATGCTAAGATATAGCTGTCGCAACGGCCGATGGCGTTCACATAAGTACTGGACGCTGTTCGGCTTGCCCGCGTGCATGGGAAAACCACCCCCAGCGGAACCCAAGTGGAAGATCCTGAGCCACAACCGCCACGCCTCGCATGAGTACCACCTGCTGGAGCGCTACGAGGCCGGCTTGGCGTTGACGGGCACCGAGGTCAAGTCCGCCAGGGATGGCAAGGTGCAACTCAAGGACAGCTACGCCGAGGTGCTGGGCAATGAGGCGTGGCTGGTCAACGCGCACATCAGCCCATACTCCCACGGCAACAGGATGAACCATGACCCCCTGCGCAGGAGGAAGCTCCTGCTGCACCGGCAGGAGATCGCCAAACTGCTCGGCAAGACCCGGGAGAGGGGCCTGACGCTGGTGGTGACCAAGGTCTATGTCAAGAACGGCCGCATCAAATGCGAGTTGGCCCTGGGCCGGGGCAAGAAACTGCATGACAAGCGTGAATCGGAACGGAAGCGCACGCAGGAGGCCGAGGCCCGGGCCGCCGTGCGGCGCCTTAGCACGTGAGGAATATGGAGACCAAAGTCTATTCTGCGCCCCTGGAGCAGGTTGAAGCGGACGGCCTGGTGGTGGTGGCCTTCGAAAAGGTTGAGGGCGAGGCTGCCGGCGCGCCTGACCTCGCCGACGGCTGGGTGCGCGACCTGTACGCCAGCGGCGAGTTCAAGGGCAAGTCGCTCGAGACCGCGCTGCTACACCGGCCGGCGGGTCTGAAGGCCTCCCGGTTGCTGGTCATCGGGGGAGGGAAACGGGCGGAGTTCACAGCCTCCGTCCTGCGCCGGGCGGCCGGAGCCGCGCTGCGGCTCCTGAAGGGCAAAGGCGCCCGCAGCATTGCCCTGGCTCTGGAGCCGGGCTTCACCACTCCGGACCACGTCGCGGCCGCCGTGGAAGGCGCCCTGCTCGGCGACTTCGAGCCGGATCGCTACAAGACCAAGGACCTCGACGAACGAAAGACCGTCGACGGCTTCGCGGTGGTGGTGGACAGCCTGGCGCCTCCGCTGGAGGAAGCAGCGCGCGTGGGGCGCATCGCAGCCGAATCACAGAATTTCGCCAGGGATCTGGTGAGCGAGCCCGCCAACCGCCTCACGCCGCTCGTGCTCGCCGAGCGGGCCGCCAGGATGGCGGCCGAGGAGGGCCTGGAGTGCGAGGTCCTGGACCGCGACCGCATGCGGCAACTCGGAATGGGGGCGTTGCTCGGCGTGGCCGCCGGCTCTGAGGAGCCGCCGGCCCTCATCATCCTCCGCTACCGTCCAGACAGCCCGTCGCCTGAGGGCGTCCACCTGGGCCTTCTCGGCAAGGGAATCACGTTCGACACCGGCGGCATCTCCATCAAGCCGAGCGAGAACATGGACAAGATGAAGTACGACATGGCCGGCGGTGCGGCCGCTATCGGCGCCATGCGCGCCCTGGCGCGGCTGAAGCCGCGCATCCAGGTGACGGCCCTGGTGCCGGCGGTGGAGAACATGCCCGGCGGGCGCGCCCAGAGGCCGGGCGACATCGTGACCACGCTCTCCGGCAAGACGGTGGAGGTGCTCAACACCGACGCTGAGGGCCGGCTGATTCTGGCCGACACGATGACTTACGCCAGGCGGCTCGGATGCACCCACCTGGTGGACGCCGCCACGCTGACCGGCGCCATCGTGGTGGCCCTGGGCCATGTGTACGTGGGCGCCTTCTCCAACGAAGAGGCGCTCGCCGCCAGGGTGCTGGCCGCGGCGGCGGCATCCGGAGAGAAGTTCTGGCGCATGCCCCTTGACGACGAGTACAAGGACGCCCTGAAGAGCGCCTTCGCCGACATGCCCAACATCGGGAACCGCTGGGGCGGCGCTGTCACCGCCTCCATGTTCCTCAAGGAATTCGCCGAAGACACGCCCTGGGTTCACCTTGACATCGCCGGCACGGCCTGGCTGGAAGAAGCCAAGCCGTACATGGCGAAAGGCCCTTCCGGGCTCCCCGTCAGAACCTTGGTCCGGCTGGCGCTGGACTGGGGCGCTCCGGCTCAGTGAGACCGGGGCAGTCCTCCACGCGCCGCGCCTTCACTCAGCGCGGCGGCAGGGGCTCGTAGACCACGTAGGCGAACTGCCGGGAGTCCGGCGACCAGGAATTCACATTGATGGTCCCCTGGCCTCCGAAAAACGTCGTCAGGGTCTCGATCCTGGCGGGCGCGGGCTTGTCGCCGGGCACGGGCATGGCGCGCAGGATCATGCCCGCCATCTTGTCGTTGTGGCCCTTGGTGCCCTTGGGGAACGCCAGCCACACCATCCACCGTCCGTCGGGCGAAATGTGGGGGAACCAGTCCTCCGGGCCGTCGTTGGTGATGCGCTCGGCGAGGGCGTCGCTGGGGCCGCCCCCGCCGGCTGGTATGCGCCAGATCTCCCAGGCGCCGGAGCGGTTGGAGTTGAAGTAGATCCACTTGCCGTCGGGGGTGTACTCGGGTCCGTCGTCATAGGCGCCGGCCGAGGTCAGCCGCTGCTCGGGGCCGCCGTCCACCGGGACGCGGAACAGCTCGTACTTGCCCTCGCGCTGGCCCACGAACGCCAGCCACCTGCCGTCGGGAGACCAGCCGTGAAAGTAACTGGGAAACGGCGCCGGCGTCAGCAGCCTCACGTTGGAGCCGTCGGCGCGGGCTACATAGACCTGGGAGACGCGCGATGACGGGCTCGACGCGGAGAAGGCGATCAGCCTCCCGTCAGGAGAAAAATCGTGGTCGTTGTTGCAGCGGTAACCGCCCTCACCGAGATGGATCTGCTGAAGTTCGGGCGGGCCGGTCACAGGCAGCCGGTACAGGTTGCCGCCGGCGTTCACCAGCAGGAACTTCCCGTCGCGCGACCAGTTGGGGGCCTCGATCACCTGGTCGGCTTCGTAGACCGTCCTGGTGGCGCGAGCCTCGAAGTCGAAGATCGTGATCTTGCTGCGGTAGCGCTGCGTTGCGGTCTGTGCGAAGACGCCGCACGCAAGCGCCGCCATCGAAACGATCATCACAGGCAGCCGGGGTCTCATGGCACGACGTAGGATAGCACCATGGTGTCCCAAGTCAGAAGTCCGCAGGCCCGCAAGCCCGCTCCCTCACGGTCGCGGTTCTGTGGAGCACCTCGAAAGCATGGAACCGCGCGCGTCAAAGCGGGCGAATTTGTTCAGCGGACTCTTGACTCGGGACGCCAGCGGTTGAGGCAGGCTCACTGCGCCGGCTGGCGGACCGAGAGCACCATCTGGAGGAAGCAGAGGATGGTGATGGCCACGGCGGCGTAAGCGCCCATGCGCAGCACGCGCTCGCGAGCCGTGTCCCTGACCGACGGCAGGCCGCTGAGCCACGCGCAGCCGAACCCCGCCGCCAGACCTCCGATGTGCGCCGCATTGTCCACCCGCAACCCGGGCAGCAGGCCGATCAGCAGAATGTAGATAACCCAACGTATGTACATCCCGCGGATGGCCAGGCCCAGCGAATCCTTGTATCGGACGCCCAGGGCTATCATCGCGCCTACCAGGCCCATCAGTCCAGCCGAGGCTCCCACCGAAAGCGACGCAGACCACCACGTGCTGGCGGCGAAGCCGCACACCGTGGAGGCGAAGTAGAACACCAGCAGCCGCCGCGTGCCGTAGATCTGCTCCACCTGCGCCCCCACGTCGTACAGCACCCAGGAGTTCATGAAGATGTGAAACAGGCCCCCGTGGAGAAAGCCCGCCGTCACCAGCCGCCACCACTCTCCGGCCTCCATGGCGGGCGGGTACTTGGCGCCGAAGCGGAAAAGGGTGAGGCCGTCCACGTCCATCCAGCCCCCGCCGCCTCCGCTGCGGATGCTGTAGATGGCCGTCGCTGCGTACAGCCCCAGGTTCAGCAGCAGGATCATCGAGATGGTGAAGTTGGCCTGGGGGATCAGCCCGCCCAGGATCTGTCCCGGCTGGCGGCGATCCACGGCGCGGGGGCCTACCGGGGTCTGGCAGTAGGGGCAGGTACGGTCGTCCTTCGTGATGAAGGCCCGGCATTGCGGGCACATGCGGCGTTTTTCCACGTAAAACCATTGTACATTCGCGACTCTGATACAATCGTTGTTCCAATGCCCAAGACGGAACGTGAACACCGGCAGGATATAGTCGAGATCGGCCGCTACGTTTGGCAGAAGGAGTGGATCGCCGCCAACGACGGCAACATCACAATCCGTCTGGACGAAGAGCGTATCCTGTGCACGCCCACGGGAGTGTGCAAGGGGCTGATGCACCCGGACGACCTGATAATCGTGGACCGCAAGGGGAACCATATCCAGGGCCGCCTGAAGGGGACCACCGAGATCGCCATGCACGTGGCGGTCTACGACCTGCGCCCGGACGTGCGGGCCGTGCTGCACGCGCATCCTCCGGTGGCCACCGGATTCGCCACCGCCGGCCGGGCACTGAACCTGGCCCTGCTGCCAGAGGTCATCATCGGCCTGGGATGCGTGCCGCTGGCCGGCTACGGGCTGCCGGGCACACCCGCCCTGATCGAGCCGATGCTGCCTCTGATCCCCAAGTACGACGCGCTGATGATGGGAAACCACGGCGCCGTATGTTACGGGGAGGACGTTTTCAAGGCGTTTTTCCGGATGGAGACAGTGGAGCACTTCGCGCGGATCACGCTGGTGGCGGAGTTGCTGGGGGGGCCGACGGTGCTGCCGCGGGGCGAGGTGCAGAAACTGGTGGACGCGCGCACACGCTACGGCGTGAGGGCCGCTGCCGCCGGTGAGCCGGCCTGTCCGGTCCCGGCCGAGGAAGCGGGACCGGCGGGTGGGCGCCTCTCGGTGACCCGGGAAGAGCTGGTCGCGCTGGTCGAGCAGGCGCTGAAGGCGCGTGGAATTTCGTAGAATCGGAATCTGAAGTTCTCTTTTGGAGGGCCAATGGGTGAAGCGTTGGGAATGATCGAGACTCGCGGGCTGGTGGCGCTGATCGAAGCCGCAGACGCGATGGTGAAGGCGGCCAAGGTGACCGTGGTGGGGTGGGAAAAGGTCGGGTCGGGCTACGTCACGGCCCTGGTCCGCGGCGACGTGGCGGCCGTGCGCGCTGCCACCGACGCCGGAGCAGCCGCGGCGCGCCGCGTGGGCGAGCTCATCGCCGTGCACGTGATCCCGCGCCCGCACCCCAGCCTGGAAGACGTCCTGCCCATCGGCAAGGCGAACGCCGGCAAATGATCCTGGCTCGCGTATCGGGGACGGTGGTGGCCACCCGCAAGGACCCCCGTCTGGAGGGCAAGAAGCTTCTCCTTCTGAGGCCCGTCTCACCGGAGGGCAAGCCGGAAGCGGGCTACGTGGTGGCCGTCGACACGGTGGGAGCCGGAAGCCGCGAGATGGTCATCGCCGTGTCCGGCAGCAGCGCCCGCATGGCGGAAGGCTGCAAGGACCGGCCGGTGGACACCGTCATCGTGGGCATCGTGGATACAGTCAGCCTGGACAGCCCGGCGGGGTAAACCGCATGCTCCTGGGAAGGGTCGTTGGCCGGGTCTGGTGCACCGTCAAGGCGGCTGCGCTCGAGGGGAAACGGCTGCTGGTAGTCCAACCGCTCACGCCGGAGCTGAACAACACCGGCAAGCCCCTGGTCTGCGCCGATTGCACGGGCGCGGGCGCCGGCGAGCTGGTCTACTACACCAGGGGCAGGGAAGCCAGCTACGCCTTCCTTCCGGCAGATGTCCCCAGCGACAACACCATAGTGGCCATTGTGGATGAGCTCCACATCAAGCGAGGCGCGTCGTGCTGATCGCCCGCGTTATCGGCGAGGTGGTGGCGACGCAGAAGCACTCTTCCTACGAGGGGCGCAAGATCCTGGTGGTGCAGCCGCTGAACCTGGACGGAACCGACCGCGGCGACGCGGTGGTGGCTGTGGACGCGGTGGGCGCGGGCGCCGGCGAGACCGTGCTCCTCACCACCGACGGCTACGCGGCATTCAGTTCCGTGGGGCTGGGCCCCTCACCCGTGGACATGGCCGTCCTCGGCATTGTGGACCGTGTGGACTATCTGCCGTCCGATACCGTGTGAGGACATATGAAGACAGGCGTGGCTGCTCTCCTTGTGGCGGGCGTGTGCCTGGCCGGCTGGTACGCCGGCACGGCCAGGACCGGCCCCCTGGCGGTGTCACCTAACGGGCGGTTCCTCCAACACCAGGATGGAACGCCCTTCTTCTGGCTCGGGGACACGGCCTGGCTGCTGTTCCAAAGGCTGGATCGCGCTGAGACGGAGCGGTACCTGGAGGACCGCCGCGGCAAGGGCTTCAACGTGGTGCAGGCCGTGGCTCTGCACGGCCTGGCCGACCAGAGCGCCTACGGCGTCCCCGCCCTGATCGGAAGAGACCCGGCACGGCCCAACCTGACGCCGGGCCGGGACCCGTCCAAGCCGGGCGAATACGACTACTGGGACCATGTCGACTGGGTGGTGGATCGCGCCGCCGGGAAGGGCATCTTCATCGCCCTGCTGCCGACCTGGGGCAGCGTGGTCAAGAGCGGCGGGCTCAACCTCAGTAACGCTGCCGCCTATGCCCGGTTCCTGACCGGGCGCTATGGCGACAGGCCCAACATCATCCTGGTCAACGGAGGCGACGTCCGCGGAGACGACCAGATGGAAGTGTGGAGATTGCTTGGGCTGACGTTGAAACAGACGGCCCCGGCGCGCCTGGTGACGTTTCATCCCTTCGGCCGCACGCAGTCCTCCGAGTGGTTCCACAACGAGCCGTGGCTGGACTTCAACATGTTCCAGTCCGGCCACCGGCGCTACGACCAGGACGATACGCCCAAGCGCAGGGGGGAGGACAACTGGCGCTTCGTGGCGGAGGACTACGCCATGACTCCAGCCAAGCCGACGCTGGACGCGGAGCCCTCCTACGAGAACATTCCCCAGGGCCTGCACGACCCGTCTCAGCCCTACTGGACGGCGGCCGACTGCCGGCGGTACGCCTACTGGTCGGTGTTTGCCGGTTCCTTCGGACACACTTACGGCAGCAACGCGGTGATGCAGATGCACAAGCCGGGCGTGGGAAAGGGTTCTTACGGCGTCCGCAACTTCTGGCACGAAGCCATCGACGAACCGGGCTCGGGTCAGATGCAGCATCTGAAGAACCTGATCCTGTCAAGGCCGTTCTTCGAGCGCGTCCCGGATCAGAGCGTGATCGCCGGGGAGAATGGCGTGCGCTACAACCGTGTCGTCGCGACGCGGGGAAAGTCCTACCTGTTGGCCTACACCTACACGGGCCGTCCCTTCGAGATCCGCATGGGGGCGGTCTCGGGCAGCGAGGTTCGCGCCGCGTGGTACAGCCCGCGGGACGGCAGCCTCCAGCCCATCGGGACGTTTCCGAACCAGGGAGTCCGCACCTTCACGCCGCCGGGCACTCCCGCCCCCGGCAACGACTGGGTCCTGATCCTGGACGACGCCTCTCAGAGCTTCCCCGGTTTCAGACCGGCCACTTGAGCTGGAACTCGACCTCCTCCTCCGAAGCTCCGCGCTCGTGTTCGATGTTGATAACGGGGGCCGGCGGTATGGAGATCCGCTCTCCCGCCACCTGAATCCGAAAGCGCTTGCCCTGCTCGATGCAGTCGGCCAGGCGGCGCAGCTTGGCGACGAACTGGTCTTTGGGGTAATCCTTCTCGATGTCCCGCTTCGAGGCTTTCTTCCGCTGTGTCACGCGGGTGGTCTCCCGAGCCAGGCGGCCGCGCGGCCCCGGCTCACTGCTGCCGCACGAGTGCGGCGATCTGGCTGATGTCCAGCGTGCGGGCCTTCTCCTGGATGGCTCCCGAGTAGTTGGCCTGCAAGCCTTTGCCCTGCTCCAGCAGTGACGCGAACATCTGCTTGAGCCGGGCGGCATCGAGTGTGCGCCCGCCCGCGTAGTACTGCCTGGCCACCTGGCCGAGCGCATAAGTGGTTGCAAACGAGAAGGCGGAGCCGGTGGCGGTGCTGCCCAGCCGCCCCAGCGTGCCGCCGGCCTTCTTGAGCATCCCGCCGATCAGCTTCCGCCCGATCTGCTCGACGTACTGTCCGGCCAACCCGACGCCCAGCGTGGCCGCGAACTCCTTAATATGGCCTCTGTCCAGTTCGTACCCGTAAGCTTTGCCGATGCGGTAGACCATCTTGGTTTGCAGCGGCAGAATGGCCATCGACGCCAGGGATTGAGGCAGCAGCTCCAGGGCTCCGTTAAGCAGCGAGTAGTTGAGCACCATTTTGTCCAGTTCCGCCGTGCCGGGCGGCGCCGGTGTGGCCTGCGCCGCCGCCCCAGGGGGTTCCAGCGGCGCGGCGGCGATCTCATCCGCCTGCCGGGCGAAGGCCTGCGCCGGCGCGGCATCGAGCGCGAGCAGGTTGCGGAGCCGCTCCAGAAACCCGGCTTCGGCCTGGCTCGCCACGCCGTCGGCGTCGCACACACATACGGCCATCTCGTAGGCCAGCAGACGGTTCTCCCGGGTGGTGAGGCTGGCCGCCGCGTCCTCCAGCGTGCGCCGCTTGAGCAGGACGTCCTGGTAGAGCCCTGGCAGATCGATGGGAGCGCCGGGCGCGAGGCTTTCGACTATGCGCCGGATCTGCGCGCGTTCCTGCTCGTTCTTGGCGCCGTCGGCGAACGCCGCAATCAGGCAGATCGTCAGGACCGCTCTTTGTTCCTGCTCGTTCATTTCAGATCCCTCCAGGAATTCCCTTCAGCCCCCGTGCGCCCAGGCCGGCGTAATGCGGCCGCGGAATTGCCAGGAGCGGGGGCGGCATACCTGCCGCGAATCCACTTCTCCACTCCGACAACCGCCCAAACCACCACCGAGGAGCCCAGGATGAGGAACCACTGCCGGGCGCTGAGCGGCGCGCTTTCAAACGCGATGTTCATGAACGGGGCGTAAGTGTACAGCAACTGGAGCGCAGTCATCGTCGCTACGCCGGCCACCAGCCAGCGGTTGGAGAACGGCCCCAGGGCAAACATGGAAAGGGTCAGCGACCGGCAGTTGAACAGGTAGAAGGTCTGGGCGAACACGATCGCGTTGACGGCCATGGTGCGGCCCTCGGCGACCGAGCCGCCCGTCGCCAGCGTCCACATGAAGAAACCGAACGAGGCGGCCAGCAGCATCACGGACACCAGGGCGGTCCGCCACTGAAGCGTGCGCGTCAGAATCGGCGCCGACGGATCGCGCGGAGGCCGCGTCATCAAGCCGGGCTCTCTCGGCTCCATGGCCAGCGTGAGTCCGAGGAACACCGCGGTGGTCATGTTGATCCACAGGATCTGCAAGGGCAGAGCCGGCAGGGTCGACCCGCTGAGAACCGCGGCCATGATCACCATGCCCAGCCCCATGTTGGTCGGGATGGTCCAGGCTATGAACTTGACCAGGTTGTCGAAGACGCTGCGGCCCTCTTCGACCGCGGCCTCGATGGAGGCGAAGTTGTCGTCAGTCAGCACCATGTCGGCGGCTTCCTTGGCGACCTCCGTCCCGGTAATGCCCATGGCCACGCCGATGTCGGCCCGGCGCAGCGCAGGCGCATCGTTCACTCCGTCCCCCGTCATGGCCACGACGTGTCCGCGCTCCTGGAGCGCGGTGACCAGGCGGAGCTTCTGCTCGGGAGTCACCCGCGCGAAGACCACCGTGTCTTGGGCCGCCGCCGGCAGATCGGCGTCTGAGATGGCAGCAAGCTGGGCGCCTGTGAGGACATGCGGACCGCCTGCGTTCAGGCCGACCTGGGAAGCGATGGCGGCGGCGGTCCTGGCGTGGTCGCCCGTGATCATCTTGACCTGGATGCCCGCCTGCTGGCAGGCGCGGACGGCCGGGATGGCCTCCGGCCGGGGAGGATCGATCATGCCTTGCAGGCCCAGGAAAACGAGCCCTTCGGCCAGGTCCGCTGGATCCAGGGTCGTCCGTCCCGCCTCCAGCGTGGTCCGCGCCAGCAGAAGAACGCGCAGGCCCTGGGCGGCCATGGATTCCAACTGGCGGACCACTTCGGCCTGAGGCAGGGCCCCTGGGACGCCCTCCGCCGTGAGCGCCGCTTCGCACCGGGGAAGCAGTTTCTCCGGCGCGCCCTTCACGTACGCAATCGGCCGCCCGCGCTCACCGTCCGCGTGCAGTGTGGCCATGTACTGATGCTCGGACTCGAATGGAATCGCATCCAGCCGCCGCGCATGCTTCTCCTCGTGGGGGGAGAAGCCAAGTTTGAGCGCCGAAGAGATCAGGGCGCCCTCCGTCGGGTCGCCCTCCACGCGCCAGTCGCCGCCCTCCCTCCGCAGGACGGCGTCGTTACATAGAAGCCCGGCGCGGAGGCACTCCCGCAGCGCGATGTTTTCGAGCGGGCCGGCGCCGCGCAGGTGTTCCACGGCGCCGTCCGGGCCATAGCCGGCGCCGGTGAGGCCGTACTCGCCTCCGCCCGCGAAAACCGAGCGCACGGTCATCTCATTCTGTGTGAGGGTTCCGGTCTTGTCGGAGCAGATGACCGTCGTGCTGCCCAGGGTCTCCACGGCGGGCAGCTTGCGGATGATGGCGTGGCGGCGCGCCATGCGGCTGACACCGATGGCGAGCGTTATGGTCAAAGCGGCTGGCAGGCCCTCCGGAATCGCGCCCACGGCCAGCGCCACGGCGGCCAGGAACATGTCCAGCCAGGCCTCCCCCCGCAGCGCGCCTACAGCGAAGGTCACCGCGGCCAGCGCCAGGATCAGGTACAGCAGTAACCGCGAAAACTGGGCGATCTTGCGGGTCAGCGGAGTCGCCAGCGTCTCAACGGCCGCCAGGAGCCTGGATATGCGGCCGATCTCGGTCGCATCGCCGGTAGCCGTCACCACGCCCCGCCCCACGCCATAGGTCACCAGGGTGGAGGAGAACGCCATGTTCAGACGGTCGCCAAGACCGGCATCGGCGGCCAGTGGAGCAGTGCTCTTGGACACAGGCGCCGACTCGCCCGTTAATGCGGACTCGTCGGCTTGCAGGCCCCGGACATGAAGCAGCCGGATGTCCGCCGGCACCTTGTCGCCGGCCTGTAGCAGCACAATGTCGCCGGGAACCAGTTCGCTGGCGTCCACCTGCCGCTTCCTGCCATCGCGCAGCAGCGTCGCCTCGGTTGTCATGGACCGCGCCAGGGCCTCGATGGCGCGCAGAGCCTTGGACTCCTGGAGGAATCCGATGATCGCGTTCATCAACGCGACCCCGAAGATCACTCCGCTGTCAAGCAGTTCATCGAGCAGGGCCGTGATAAGCGCCGCGGCCAGAAGGATGTAAACGAGCGGCTGGTGGAACTGGAGCATGAACCGCAGCAAGGGCCCGGTGGTCTTGGGCGGCGTCAGCTTGTTGGGGCCGTACTGCTGGAGACGGGCGCTGGCCTCCTCCTCGCGCAGTCCGGCTTCAGGGTCGGATTGAAGCGCGCCGAGCGCTTCCTCCGCCCGCATCTGGTGCCAGGGGCGGGCCGCCGGGGCCCGCGGCGCTTCCAGTCTCTCTGTCTTCAGTTCCAAAGGCGGGCTCCCCGGCAGCGTTGCTCAGCGTCAGCGAAAGACGTTCAACAATCTGCCCATGAAGCCGGCCTCTTTCGCCCGGATGACCTCCAGCTCCCCGTTGTCAAGCCACATGCCTCCGCAAGAGAAACACTTGTCGACGCGGACGTCGAGGAAGGCTATCTCCTCAAGCTGCATTCCGCACTTCGGGCACTTCATGAAATGGAGCGCGCGTTCCCGCTCCCTCTCTTCAGCCACAAGCGCCGACTGACGCTCCTCAGCCCATTTGCGCCTGCGTTCCGCTTCCTGGCGCGCGAAGTATTCCTCCTCGCTGCTGTTCGGCTTTATCGACATATCCAGAGCCTCCGTCGCTTGAGTAGTGTTTGCCTCGGCCTCCGCATGGCGGGAGATTGTGAGGCTGTCAGTTGCAAATGCCGATATTCTCTTGTCTCACAGGTTACCCTACCGGGCCAATGGCCGCAACCGGCTCCGCAGCCGGAGCCCGGACTACCCGGCGCCGGCGGCCGGAGTTGCGGCGCGGCTGCGGCGGGAGCGGCGACTGCTGCGCCGGACGCGCTTCAGCAGCGCCAGCGCCAGCAGGCAGCCGGCTCCGAGCTTCAGGTACTCCACGGTCTGGTAGCCCGTCTGCAAGGAGCGCACGCGGTCCTGCGCCACCATTTCCTGGGCCGTCCGGGCGAACGCTGCCGCGCGCGTCAGGCTGTTCATCTGAGGCGTGAGGAACCAGTGCAGGAAAGCCACCGCGGCCATCATCAGCACGCACATCAGGGCGGGGAACCGGCCTCCGGAGGGGCTTAAAAACAACCCAGCCAGCACGACGGCTCCCAGCGCGAATTGCGTCAACTCCCAGTTGCGGGTGACCAGCCGGTTCGTCTCGTAGGCGTGGTATCGCAGCAGGGCGCGCGACTCCAGTTCCTGCAACTTGGCGAGCACGTCGACCGCCTCCCGGGGCGGCGTGCGTATCAACTGATCGGTGGCGCGCGAGTTCTCCACCCTGAACCACGCCACCAGCAGGCTCCCCGCCATCCACGCGCCCAGCGCGATGGCGGAGAGACGTTGAAAGTTCATTACCTCTGCCCTTCGTCCTCCCGGTATCGCTTCAGGATCAGGCACCCGTTGGTGCCGCCAAACCCGAACGAGTTGCTGAGGGCGTACTCGATGCGCATCGGCCGCGCCTGGTTCGGGACGTAGTCCAGGTCGCAGTCGGGATCGGGGAACTCGTAGTTGATGGTGGGCGGGGCGATCTGATCCCTGACGGCGAGGGCCGTGACCCCCGTCTCCAGGCCGCCGGCCGCCCCGAGCAGGTGCCCCACCATCGACTTGGTGGAGCTGACGGCCAGCTTATAGGCATGCTCGCCGAAAGTCCGCTTCACGGCCAGGGTCTCGGCCTTGTCGCCGAGGTCGGTGGAAGTGCCGTGCGCGTTGATGTAATCGATCTGCTCGGGAGCGATGCCGGCGTCCCGCATGGCGTTGCGCATTACGCGGCAGGCTCCGTCGCCGTCTTCGGAAGGCGCCGTGATGTGGAAGGCGTCGCCGCTCATTCCGTAGCCGGCCATTTCGGCTATGATCGGCGCTCCGCGCTGCCGGGCCCGTCCAAGCTCCTCCAGAACCAGCAAGCCCGCGCCTTCGCCGACGACGAAGCCGTCGCGCTGCTTGTCCCAGGGGCGGCTGGCCTTCTCCGGTTCGTGGTTGCGGGTGGACAGAGCCCGCATGGCGGCGAAACCGCCGATGCCCATGGAGCAGATGGGAGCTTCCGCCCCGCCGCAAATCATCACGTCGGCGTCGCCGCGCTGGATGATCCTGAAGGAATCGCCGATGGCGTGAGCGCCGGTGGTGCAGGCCGTGGCGGTGGCCGAGTTGGGGCCCTTGGCGCCCGCGCGGATGGAAACATAGCCGGCGGCGAGGTTGATGATGGTGGCCGGAATGAAGAATGGAGATATGCGGCCGGGGCCCCTTTCCAGCAGGTTGCGGTGCTCGCGTTCGATCACCTCGAACCCGCCGATGCCGCTGCCGATATAGACGCCCACACGCTCGGCATCCTCGGGTGTCACGCGCAGGCCGGACATCCGGACGGCGAAGTCCGAGGCCGCCAGCGCAAACTGGATGAACCGGCCCATCTTCTTGATTTCCTTGCGCTCAACGAAATCCTCGGGCTGGAACGCAGTGATCTCGCCCGCGATCTGGCAGGCGAACTGTGATGCATCAAATGCTGTGATGCGGGCCACCCCGCTGCGCCCTTCGCAGATTGCGCTCCAGCACTGTTCGGTGCCCACTCCCACTGACGAGAGCAGACCTACGCCGGTGACAACGACTCTTCGCGACAAGATGGAATCCCCCTCGGTTGGCGCGGCGTCCAGCGCGGAGCCGAACTACTTCTTCGCGCCCTTGGCTTCGATGTAATCGATGGCGTCCTTGACGGTCCTGATCTTCTCGGCGTCCTCGTCAGGAATGTCCAGCTCGAAGGCCTCCTCGAAGGCCATGACCAGTTCGACGATGTCGAGCGAGTCCGCGCCGAGGTCGTCCACGAAGGACGCGCCTCCATCGACCTGGCCCTCGTCTACTCCCAACTGCTCCACGATGATCTTCTTGACTTTTTGCTCAACCGACATGAAACCTCCCCAAGTAGCTGCAAACTCATTGATTCTAGCGATGACCGCGCCCCGCCGCAACTGCCCCTGTTGTACACTGCGCAGTTGTGAAGGTCTGAACCGATGGACTACACCTACGCTGATATCGCCGGGATGATCGACCATTCGCTGCTCCACCCGTCGCTCACCGACCAGGAGATGGAAGCCGGATGCCGCCTGGCGGCCGCCTACGCCGTCGCCTCGGCCTGCGTGAAGCCGCACTTCCTCAGGCGGTGCTCGGAGCTGCTGGCCGGAAGCACGGTGCAGCCGAGCACGGTCATCGGCTTCCCCCACGGGGGCCACCTGACGGCGATCAAGGCCGCCGAGGCGCAGCAGGCCCTGCGGGACGGCGGAACCGAGCTGGACATGGTGGTGAACATCGGCAAAGTGATGGGCGGGGACTGGGCTTTCGTCCGGGACGACATCCGGGCCGTGGTCGAGACGGCTCACGCCGCGGGCGGCATTGTCAAGGTGATCTTCGAGAACTGCTACCTGCTGGATGAACACAAGATCCGGCTGTGCGAGATCTGCGCCGAGACCGGCGCCGATTTCGTCAAGACCTCTACGGGCTTCGGGCCCGGCGGCGCGACGCTCGATGACCTGAGGCTGATGCGTATGCACTCGCCTCCACAGGTGCGGGTGAAGGCCGC
>JBBITL010000055.1:15793-28698 GCA_037440765.1 Solibacteraceae bacterium | reverse complement strand
TACTCGCCCACATCCAGCGCGCCGGCGACACAGCCCGCCCAGAGCAGAACGCTCTGGCGTATTTCGGGCGGAATCTCTCCGCGGGTCACTACGTCGGAAACGGCCAGGCGGCCGCCGGGCCTCAGAACCCGGAAGGCTTCCTTCAGTACTCGGTCCTTGTCGGCCGAGAGGTTGATGACGCAGTTGGAGATGATGACGTCCACCGTGCTGTCCGGCAGCGGGATGTTCTCGATCTCCCCCTTCAGGAACTCGACGTTTGCCAGTCCCGCCTTGCGCTTGTTCTCCTCGGCCAGCGCCAGCATCTGGTCGGTCATGTCCAGGCCGTAGGCCTTGCCATTGGGGCCCACCCGCCGCGCCGAGAGCAGCACATCGATGCCGCCGCCCGAGCCGAGGTCGAGCACCACCTCGCCGGGCTTCAGCTCGGCCAGCGCCGTCGGGTTGCCGCAGCCGAGCGACGCCAGGACGGCGGTTTCCGGAAGCTGTCCGAGCTGCAAGGCGTCGTAGAGGTTTCCGGTGATGGGGTCGGCGCAGTGCGCGTCGGCCGGCGCGTCCCCGCAGCAGCAACTGCCGCCGCTGGTGACGCGAAGCGCCGCCTGCCCGTATTTCTCCTTGACAGAATCCTTGATCCCTTGAGCGCTCACGCCTTCATCCTACCAGCAGCTACCTCATGAGACCTGACACCGAACCGCGAGCGTCAGGGAACGGGCTGGCCGGGATGCCGGCCCCACCCAGCGCCTGGTGCAGCGCGATGAGCGAACTGGTTGAGGAGCCGGTGAGCCACGTGGCGAACTGGTGCAGTCCCTCCTCCAGGGTCGTGCGGGGGTGGTAGCCAAGCAGCCGCTGCGCCTTATTGATGTTGGCCAGAGACTGCGGAAGGTCACCGGGCTGGGCGGGCCTGAACTCGACGCGCGCGGTCGCTCCGAGCGCCCCCTCCAGCGCACGTATGGCGTCGCACAGGCTGGCTGCGCGCCCGCTGCCCAGGTTGATGACCTCGTGAGCCAGGTCGCCGTAGTCCATGGCGGTGCGGATTCCGTCGACGGCGTCGCTGACGAACGTGTAGTCCCTTGGCGCTCCGCCGTCGCCGTGGACCTGGATCGTGCGTCCCTCCAGCATGGCCCGTGCGGCGCGGTGAATGGTCTGATCCGGCCGCTGTCTCGGCCCATAGACCGTGAACAGCCGCAGGGCCAGGAAGCGGATGCCGTACAGGTGGCTGTAGATGCGGCCCATCACCTCGCCGCTCGCCTTGGTGCCGGCGAGCGGGCTCGCCGGCATCAGTCCCGCGTCGTCCTCCCGCCACGGCAGTCGCGGATTCAGTCCGTAGACGCTCGCCGAGGACGCGTACACGAACTGCCGGACGCCCCAGATCCTGGCGCATTCAAGCAGGTTCTGGGTGCCGCCAACGTTGGTCTGCTGAAACCCGCACGGATCGGCCAGGGACGCGCCTGCCCCGACGCGAGCCGCCAGGTGCACGATCACGTCGTAGCCGCCCTCCAGAAGCGATTGGAGGGAGGCCATGTCCCGGACGTCCGCCTCGACCAGCCGGAACCAGCCCCTTGCCCGGCACCCGGCCAGGTTGGCCTCCTTGGCGGCGCGGGGGTAGGACGGGTCGTAGCTGTCCAGGACCGTCACCTTCCAGCCTTCCGACAGGAGTCTGTCGACAAGATGGCTCCCGACGAAGCCGGCTCCTCCGGTAATCAGGGCGTGACTCAAGCATGCACCTCCAGGCCACATATCGGCCGCCCGCCGCCGCCCAAACAGAGCCCCGGGCCGCTAAGTTACCATGAGGAGAGGATTTTTCAGGATGTCATCCGGTTTGGCTAACCCTTCCATCGAGACCATCAGAACCCTGCCCGGCGACGATGTGCGCCAGCTCATGTGGCGCTTTGCGGACCGCTACGACCTCCAGATGGTCGTGCAGTCGGCCAGGGCCGCGGCCAGGGGGCCGGTAGCGCGTCTGGTGGCCGAGGGGGCCCGGAACACCCACGAGTGGACAGCGGAGAAGAACAGCCTGCTCAAGGTCTTCGACGAAGCTGGAATTACGGCGGTCTTCCTGGACCCGGAGCAGGGCGGGTTCCTGGAGGGCCCCAAGAACATGGCCTTGGCCCTGGTGGCCTTCGAGCTGGCCTGGGTGGACGCAGGAGCGGCCACCAGCAGTCTGGCCAATTGCCTGGCGCTGGCCCCCATACACGAGCGCGGCACCCCCGAACAGCGTGACACATACTTCCGCCGCTGCTCGCCCCCGGCGCCCGGCGAGGACCGGGAGATCTGGCGCGGCGCTTTCGCTCTCACCGAGCCTCTCCCTTACGTAGGCGTCGAGACCGGCCTGCTGGGCGGGAAAGTACGCATAGCCGAGTGGAAGGAAGGCGAGGAGCCCGTCCTTCGGGTGGACAAGCGCGGCCGCTTCATCACCAACATGGCCTTTGCCAGGTTCGTCACCGCAGCCGTCGACTCGGCCGACCCCCGCATCAAGGGGAGCTGCATGGTCATCCTGGAGGATACCGACCCGGGAACCTTTGACCGCGGCACGCCGGCCCGCAAGCTGGTGCATCAGCTTTCCTCCACCCGCGACCCGGCCTTCAGCCTCCGCGTTCCGGCCAGCCGCATCATCGGCGGCTACGAGGTGAGGGACGGCGTGATCGTCCCCAACTACAGCCACGGGGAAATTATTGAAGCCGTCTTCAAACGCACGCGGGTGACTGTCGGAGTGATGACCTCGGCCAAGCTGCTTTCGGCCGTGGAGCCGGTGATCCGCTACCACCGGGGACGGTTCCGCGGCGGGGACGTTGCCAGCCCCGGAACGCCCCGGCACGACCTGGGGCTACAGATGAAGCAGGACGTGCTGCACCGCCTGATCGACGTCTGGGCCGCCGGGGAAGCGAGCGCCTCGCTGGGTTTCGCCGCCGCGCGCCTGTTCGACGAACTGGACCCGCTGGAGCGCAAGAAGGACCAGGTCTTTGCGGCACAGAAGGTCGGCCGAGGCACAGCCCTGCTTAAGGCGTTTCGCCGGTACCAGAAGGAGGCGTTGGATCGATTGCAGCAGGGGGAGGTGTGCGAGGACCCCATGCTCCAGTTCGTGCTGGTGGACTCGCTCGCCAACGTCCTGTGCCCGGCGGCCAAGCTATGGAACACCGGCCACGGCGCCAACATGATGCGCGAGGCCGTAAGCCTGATGGGCGGCTACGGCATCACCGAGGATTGCCCAGGTTTCCTCGGCCACAAGTGGATGGACGCCCAGTTGGAGGCCACCTACGAGGGGCCCGAGGCAGTGCAGCGGCGCCAGTTGAGCGTCACCATGACCAACGACCTGTTCCTGGCGCAGTTCCACATGTGGATCACCGAGATGCGCGAGATTGCCTCCCGGAGGCCCGGCACAGGGGCCTGCACCCTGGCGACGGCCATGCAGATTTGGTTGTGGGCGCTCAACCACCTCCAGGAGACCGCAGACCCCGGCGGATCGAAGCTCTACCACAGCTCCCGGCACGGGGTCACCTTCCCTCTGGCCGATGCGCTTTGCTGGCTTCTGGCGGCCAGGTATTTGATCCTGGACGTTATGGAGCTGGAGGAGAAGGGCCCGGCCCACCCGGTGCTGGCGGAGGGGTTGCCAGGGCTGGCCGCCTTCTATACCGACCTGGCCCACGTCCAGTCGGCCAGAGCCGCCGGCGAAGTGGGCAGGATTCTGGCGGAGCTGGTCTTCGGCTACAGGGCGCATCCGGCCTGGAGCGGGGGCCCCGATTCCTGCTACGACGCCGAGGAACTGGTTGCCCTTGAGGGCGTCATGCCGGGCCTGGCCAGCGCCACCACTGATGTCGTGGGCGCCGGCGGCTCCCATCCGTCGAAGGAGGGGCCGTGCGCGCGGTTTGACGGCCTCGAGCAGTTCGTGCGGCTCCGCGCTAAGCTCGACGGCTGCCTGACAGGCGCCCACCTGGCCAAGGACCGGGCCGCCGACGCTGTGGCCGGAGTCATGATCCCCGAGGCGCTGGACTACCCGGCATGAGCGGCGACTCTCACGCAGGTCGCCCCGCCATGAATGTGGACGTCGTCTGCGTGGGCTTCGGCCCTGCCATGGGCGGCTTCCTGACTACCCTCTCCCACGGCCTGATCAACCCCGACGGCAGCCCGGCGATAGAGAGCAAAGTCGCCCCGGGGCTGCCCCTCCAGGTACTGTGTTATGAGCGCGCCGACGACATCGGCTTCGGCGTCTCCGGGGTGGTCACCAAGGCCCGCGCCATCCGGACTACTTTTCCCGGCCTGGACCCGTCGCAGATCCCCATGGCGGCCGCCATCGGCCAGGAGAAGGTGCTGTACCTGCTCGACCCCACTGGCGCAAGCCGCCGCTCCCCCGCTTTAAGGCTCCTGGACCGGCTGGTCAGATTGTCCCCTTCCGTCAGCCGGCTCCATGCCGTCGAGCTTCCTTATATCCCCGAGTTCCTGCACAAGAAGGGCGGATTGATCCTGTCCTTGGGGCAGTTCACCCAATGGGTGGGCCAGCAGGTGATGGCGGCGGGCGCGGTCCAGGTCTGGCCCGCCACGCCGGTAGCCGGGGCCCTCATCGAAAACGGCCGCGTGACGGGTGTAAGGCTATTGGACCAGGGCGTGGACAGGGCCGGGGATCCGGAGGCGGGCTTCCTCCCCGGCATGGACATTCACGCTTCTCTCACTGTTGTAGGAGATGGGCCGCTCGGCCCGGTCGGGCGGCAGATCGACGAACACTTCGGGTTGCCACCTGGCCACCACCGGAAGGACTGGGCTGTCGGGGCGAAGATGGTCATAGACGTTCCCGAGGGCTCGAGTCTGGAGCCCGGCACCGTCTACCACACCTTCGGCTACCCTGAGCCTGAGATCTTCGGTTTTCTCTACGTCCACCCCGGGCCGGTGGTCTCGGTGGGGATCTTCGTGCCGTCGTGGTTGGACAGCCCGGTGCGGACCACCTATCGCTACTTGCAGCACTATATTCAGCATCCGTACCTGTGGCCGCTGCTCAGAGGCGGCACGTTGCGAAGTTGGGGCGCGAAGTCCCTGATGGAGTCGGGCAGGGTTGGCGAGCCGCACCTGGCGGCCGACGGCTGCGCGCGGATCGGGGAGGGCTCGGGGAGCACCAACGTGCTGACCGGCTCGGGCGTGGATGAGGCCTGGGCTACGGGCGCCCAACTGGCCGAGGCGGTGCTCGAACTGGCCCGCGCCGGTGAGCCGTTCACCAGGCATAACCTGGAGAAGACCTACGTCTCCCGGCGGCGGGCGAGCTGGGTGGAACAGGAGGGCCGGGTCGCCGAACGGGCGCGGGTCGGTTTCCACGCCGGGCTTGTTCCGGGTCTGGTGGGCATGGCCATGGCGGGCTTAACCCGAGGCAGGCTGACGATGCCAGGTAAGGTCCTCTCACCTCAGGAGCATACGCCATCCCTTGCTGAATACTACAAGAATCGGATGTCGGCTGAGGAGGTCGAGCGCATACGGCAGGAGTGCCTGAGCCGGGGCACTTCGGCGCATGCTGCGCTGATGGAGCGCGCCGGGTGGCCGGCCATCGAATTTGACGGCAAGTTGCTTATTTCTCATCAGGATGCATTGCTGGTTGGGGGCAAGGTGCAGGCGCCGGCTGGGTATGCGGACCACGTGGCTTTCCTGTATCCGAGCCTGTGCGAGGCCTGCGGGACCCGCATCTGCGTGGAAGTCTGCTCGGGAGAGGCGATCAGGGCCGTCGCCGGTGGCGCGCCGCAGTTCGACCGGGAGAAGTGCGTCCACTGCGGCGCTTGCGTCTGGAACTGCGAACGGACGCTTCCGGGCGACCCGGAGCGGACCACCGTTGAGTTTCGGGCCGGCGCCGGCGGGCTCCATTCGACAGAGAATTGACGCCGCCCGGGCAGCACCAGAGGCTGATCGCTGACATGTGGTTGCCTTTCAACGGCATACTTTGCTACGATCCCGTTGAATCGAATGCGAAGAGTAACTCTGAAGGAATCACTGCGGGTCATCGGTCGCGGATCGTGGAACTGGCTGCGCCAGCGTCCGCTGGTGGTTTCTTTCGAGATTACCGACTCCTGCAACTGCTACTGCAAGCACTGCGATCACGGCGGTCCCAAGGATGAGTCCGGCAACCTGAAGCCGGCCGATTACAGGCGCTACATGGAAGTCCTGCGTCCCTGCGTGGTGCAGGTTTCCGGCGGCGAGCCCCTGACGCGCGACGACGTGGCCGAGGTCGTCCGCAACATTAAGTACGAGGGCTGCCTTCCTTACACGATCCTGGTCTCCAACTGGGCCAGGATGACCGAGGAGCGCTACCTGGAGCTGCGCGAGGCGGGCGTTCACCAGTTTTCGGTGAGCCTGGATTTCCCCGACCGGCGGCACGACGACTTCCGGGCGTTTCCGGGGCTCTACGATCACCTTCGCGGCATAGTCCCCCGGTGCGCCCGCCACGGCTTCGACGACATTGTATTGAACTGCTGCATCACCAGCCGGAACGTGAAGGAGATAGAGGCCGTGGCCGGCAAGGCGCGGGAGTGGGGCGTCAACATCTGCTACAGCGCCTATTCCGCCCGCCGGACCGGCTGCCGCGACTACTTCCTCAACTCCGCCGGGCAACTGGCGGAAATGGTCCGCGGCCTGGACGCGGTGGAGGCGCGCCGCGACGCCAGTCGCTGGATCGTGAACTCCCGGACCACGCTGGAGGCCACGCGGCGCTACTTCGAAGACGGCGGGACCCCGGGGTGCAAAGCGGGCCTTCGATTCCTGGTGGTGACCGCCGACGGCCAGTTGCAGCCCTGCTCGATGCAGTTCAAACGCTACCCCCTCGGCGAGCGGGAGCGGATGGTCGAGGAGTTCACGCGCACCAATACGTGCGACCAGTGCTACGTGTCCATCCGCTCGTATCTTGACAAACCCTTCCCGCGGCTTCTGTGGGAGAACGTCAGCAGCTTCTTCTCCTTCCAGCGCGGATAGCCCGCCCGGAGCGAAAATGGTGTCCATGGGAAAGGTTCAGTGCGCCATTGTGCTCCTTGCGCTGGCGCTCACGGCCGGGCCGCCGGCGACAGCGCAGGAACTGGCGGTGGGAAAGATGCTCGTCGCCAGCCGGGATATCACCGACGCCAATTTCACGCAGACCGTGGTGCTGCTGGTCCGCTACGATCGCAACGCGGCCGTGGGCCTCATTCTGAACCGCCCGTCCAGCGTCCCGCTGTCGGCGGTCTTGGAAGGGTTGGAACAGGCCGCGGGCAGGGTTGATCCCGTCTACATCGGCGGCCCGGTGGGACGAGGCGGAGCCCTCGCCCTTCTGCGGGCGCGCAGCGGGCCCCCCAGGGCGGCGCGCGTCATGGAGGGACTCTACCTGATCTCCGGCCGGGCCGAGTTGGCCCAGGCGCTTGAGGCCGGCGCGGACCAGGAGTCCCTGCGTGTGTACCGTGGCTATGCGGGGTGGGGCGCGGGCCGCCTGGAGGGTGAGGTGGCGCGACGATACTGGCACGTGGTCGAGGGCAGTCTGGGCGACGTATTCGATCCGTATCCCGGCTCCCTGTGGCGCCGTCTGATTCCCGCGGCGCAGCCCAGCCTGGCCTTCAGCGGCCTGGCAGGCGGCGGTACACGCTAAGAGTCTCCTCGACCATGCGGTCCGCGCTGAAGCGTCCCGCGATGGTCTGCCGTGCCGCGGCTCCCAGGGCGCGCGCCAGGCCGGGATCCCGAAGCAGGCGCAGCGCGGCGGCGGCGAAGCCGGCCGGCTCGGAGGTGGCCACAAGCAGCCCGTTGCGTCCGTCTTCGATGATCTCCGCAACGGCGCCGGATGCCGCGCCGACGGCTGGCAGGGAGTGAGCCATGGCCGCCAGCAGCGAACTGCCCAGGCCCTCGGCCACGGACGGGAACAGAAACACGTCGATCGCACGGTAAACGGCCGAGACATCCTCGACGTGGCCGGCGAAACGCACGTTCGAAATGACGCCGAGGTCCGCCGCCAATCGCTCCAGGCGGGGCCGGTGCGGCCCATCGCCCGCCAGCAGCAGACGGCACTCAGGCATCTCCTTCAGGAGCAGGGGCATGGCCCTAATCAGCGCCTCCTGTCCCTTACCCTGGATCAGATACCCGACACATCCCACCAGAGGCCCGGCCGAGTCGCCAAGCCAGAGGCGCCGGGCCTGCTCCCGCTCCGCCTGCGAGGCGGGGGGCGGAACGGGGACTCCGTCGTACACCACCTCGATGCTGTCCGGTGGTATGCCGGCGGCCACCACCGCTCTGCTGACAGACTGAGAGACCGCCAGGATGCGGTCTGCCGCCCGGTAGCGGGCCGGCCCAAGCCAGCCGCCACTGAGCGGGTGCACCAGACGGCGGGATGCGACCAGAGGGCAACGGCGGTGGACACCTGCCAGCCAGGCAGCGGTCAGCGAGTGGGCATCGTGACAATGAACCACGCCGACGCCACCCCGCCTCAGCCTGCGGCTGAGCGCCAGCGCAGCTTTCAGCCGTCCGGACGAGACGCCCAGGGTGCCGACGGGCAGCCCGGCGCGCCGCGCGCGTTCGGCCAGCGGCGATTGGCCGGGGGCCGCCAGTTCCACGCGATATCCCCGGGCCTGCAAGCCCTGCATGAGCAGCAGGGCCTGGCCCTGTCCCCCGCGCCAGAGACGGCCCATGTCAACGTGCAGGGTCAAGGGAGCCCTCTCCGGCGTGGACCACGATGTTTCACTCATGAGCGGTAACCAAGCCCGCAGCCTCAGCAATCTACCATGGTAGTGGAATCGCTTCATCCGGAGTGTGTCGCAGGTCCGGCGGCCGCCTGGCGGCGTCCGGCTGCGATTGCCGGAGCCGGGGCGGATGCCTTACCATGTAGCATATATCCCGCCTCCGGGCTGGCTCCCATTATGGAATCCTCCTTGCGCTTCATGCGAATCATATTGGTCTTCCTGCCGGCGCTGATGGTCGTGCTGCCTGGTTTGCGCGCCGGCGATGCGCGGCAGGCAGCCGCGATACGGATCGCCGAGCCGGTCAGAGTTGATGGCGTTCTCAATGACGCGGCCTGGCTCCGGAACGGCAGCATAGGCGACCTGGTCCAGGTGGAGCCGAAGACCGGCGCTCCTCCCTCCGAGCCGACGCGTGTCTGGGTGGCCTATACCAGGGACGCTCTCTATATCGCTGTCCGGTGCGAGGACAGCCAGCCCGGCCGCATCGTCGCCACCGAGATGCTGCGGGACGGGTTCCTGATAAGCGACGACAATGTCGAGATCGTGCTCGACACGTTTCACGACCAGCGCAACGCTTACTACTTCGCAACGAACCCCGTCGGGGTTCTGGTGGACGGGCGCGTCACCGAGAACCGCTTCGCCAACCGGGAGTGGGACGGCATCTGGAACGTCCGCGCCACGGTTGACGACAAGGGCTGGTCGGCCGAATTCGAGATACCGTTCAAGACACTGGGATTCGATGCCGGCAAGGATAGCTGGGGCTTCAATATCTCCCGCCACCTGGGCCGCCTGAGGGAGTTCTCCCGGTGGGCGACCCCGTCGCTGGACGTGAGGTTCACGCAGATCGCGCGCGCCGGGGCCATCACCGGCCTTGAAGGGTTGTCGCAGGGCGTGGGTCTCGACGTGAAGCCGTACGCCATAGGCGGGTGGAACCGCGATGTGGAGGCCGCCCGGCGGACCTCGTGGGCTCGTGACGCCGGCGCCGACATCTTTTACCGCATAACTCCCAACTTGGTGTCCAGCACGACGATCAACACGGACTTCGCCGAAACCGAGGTGGACGCCCGCCAGGTGAACCTGACAAGATTCTCTCTCTTCTTCCCCGAGCGGCGCACTTTCTTCCTCGAAGACGCCGGCATCTTCGATTTCGCCGGCGGCATGAGCGGCGGAGGGCGCGGAGGCGGCCAGGGACAGCAGGGCGGCGGAGGGCGGCGCCGCCAGGTTGACCTGATGCCGTTCTTTTCCCGGCGCATCGGCCTGGCTGAGGACGCTAGCGGCAACACCATTGAGGTCCCTATCCGCGTGGGACAGAAGCTTACCGGCAAGGTGGGGCGGTTCGACCTCGGTCTCATGGACATACAGACCGGCAAGACGGGGGCGCTCGGCGGACAGAACCTGGCCGTGGGCCGCGTGAAGACCAATTTCTGGCGCCAGTCCTACCTCGGGGCGATTTTCACCAACGGCAACCCCGAAGGCGGACCGAGCAACCGCCTGGAGGGCCTGGACCTCCGGATGGCCTCCTCCAACTTCCTGAACCGCGGCAAGACTCTCGTGCTTGCCCTGTACGCCACCAGGACGCGCACGGCCGGAATACGGGGAAAGGACGCCGCCTACGGGATTGACATCATATACCCCAACGATCTGGTGTTCGCCGATTTCAGGCGGCTGATCATCGGCGAGAACTACAACCCGGCGCTGGGCTTCGTTCCCCGCACCGGTGTCCGCATGACCTCCAGCCGGCTGGAATTCGGGCCGCGCCCAAGGGCGTGGGGCATCCGCCAGATCATGTTCGGCGCCAGTTTCCAGGACTATTACAGCATTGTCAATCGCGGCTCGGAGACAACGCGCATCCAGGTGACCCCCCTGGAAGTCCAGTTCGACAGCGGCGACCGGGTCTCCTATTCGTACAGTCCGAACTTCGAGCAGTTGTTCAGGTCCTTCCAGATCAGCGACGGAGTGGTGATCCCGGTGGGACGCTACTGGACGGGGATGCACCGGCTCGGCGCCTTTACCTCAGGAAGCAGGCCTGTTTCCGTCCGCCTGGACCTGGAGACCGGGACCTTCTACAGCGGGACCCGGAAGCAGGCCGGTGTGGACCTGACCTGGCGCAAGAACAGCCACCTGACCACGGCGCTGAACGTGGAGCGGAACTGGGTGAGGCTTAAGCAAGGCGACTTCAAGGCGAGCCTGTTCGGCTACCGCCTGGACTATTCGTTCACGCCGCTGATCAGCCTTTCGAGCCTGGTCCAGTACGACTCGGATTCGGGGAATATCGGGCTTCAGAGCCGTCTGCGTTGGATCCTGAAGCCGGGCAACGAGATCTTCGTGGTGGTCAACCACGCCTGGCAGGAAGATCGCTTCGATCGTTTCGTCACTGGCCAGACCAGCGCGCGCGTCAAGCTCAACTACACATTCAGGTTCTGAGGCCGGCCTGCCCGCGCCAACAGGGGCTCCCGCCGCCACGGCTGATGGGCCGGCCCAGGCCCGCGTTCCACAGCGGCAGTGCAGCTTTGTTGACAGGGCTGCCTCCGAGCGGGTAAACTCATAACAAATGGCTAAGGGAATAGTGCACTTGGTGTGCGCCGTGGCGGGAGCACAGTTGCTCCTGGCGCAGGCGCCCGTGGCTCAGACAGAGGCTCAGAAGGCGGTCGAGGAGTTCCGGAGGCTCACGGCAGCCCTCACGGCGCGCAGCGACGCTCCGGCGGTCAGGCGCGCGTCAGGGGGGTCCGCCGCCGGCGGCGGCTTGCGCGGAAGGGTCTTTGAGAACTTCCGCAACGACTTCCTGGACGCCGTGCCCCATGAGATCGTGCAGCGCGGCGGCACGAAGTCCCTGTTGCGCCGCAACCAATTCGGGTTCAATCTCAGCGGGCCGGTGGTGATTCCCCGCCTCTACCACGGGCGGCGCACGACGTTCTTTTCGATCTCCTACGAAGGCGTCCGGGAGAGGGTGGCGCGTTCCAACCTGAGCACCATCCCCACCCTGCTGGAGAGGACCGGAGATTTCTCCGCCACGGTGGATGCGGCCGGCGCCATGCTTCCGATATTCGACCAGCGGACCACCAGGCTGAACCCCAACTTCGATCCGGCGCGAGCCGTCAGCGTGGACAATCTCCAGTACCTGCGAGATCCGTTCCCCGGCAACCGCATTGCGCCCGCGCTTCTGGAACCCGTGGCGCAACGGGCGCTCGGCTTCTACCCGTCGCCAAACGCGGCGGTCGGCCCGTTCTATCAGAACAACTACTTCCTCGTCTCGCCCCAGTCGGCCGACGCCAACGGCCTGATTGGCAGGTTGGATCACACGGTCGGAGAACGTCACAGGCTCTCGGCGGAGTTGGGCTACTCCAACGGGCTTCAGTCTTTCCCCCGGCTGCTGGATGGCCCCGCGAATCCCGGACGGCCGGAGCGCCACTACCGCAACCGGGACGGCCAGGTGCAGTACGTTTTCACGAAATCGCCCCAGACGGTGAACAGCCTCACCATGAGGGCGGGGCTGGATAGATCGGTATTCGGCGATGAAAAGAAGTCTGACTACGCGGGGCAGATCGGCCTGAGGGGTGTCGGTGCGGTCGGGTTCCCCGTGTTCCAGATTCTGCCCTACGTCGCCATGGGGGCCTCACATCCCTTCTCGACGAACGCCGAGACAAGTTACTCCTGGACCAACCTGCTCTCCACGCGCCGTGGCAGCAGCACCGTGCAGGTGATCGCCCGTCACTTCCGCGACCAGAGCACCGTCTTTCAATCCAGACACCCGGCGGGCAGTTTCCGCTTCGCGGCGGGACTGACGAGTCTGCCGGGGATCGTGAACACCGGCCACGCGTTTGCGTCCCTCCTTCTGGGTCTGCCCGAATACGCCGAGAAGAGCGTCTTTGTCTCGCCCTCTTACTTCCGACGCAACTGGTCGAACGCCGCGGTCCGGCACCAGTACGACGCCGGCAAGGGCCTCAGTTTCACATGGGTCCTGAACCTGGCCCACTGGAGCCCGCGCTATGAGAAGTACGACCGCCAGTCCACGATCGACTTCAACGTGATCAACCCTGCCAACGGCCGGCCGGGCGCATTGGTTGTGGCCGGCATGAACGGCCGGGGGCGCGCGTTTCAGCAGAGTTTCGTGAAGCTGGAGCCCAGCCTCGCGCTGGCCTGGAGTCCCCTTGGCGATCCGAACACTGTGGTGCGCGCCACCTTCAGCCGGTCCTACCTTGCCCCCGGCGTGCGCGGCGGTGGTGGTGGCGGTGGCGGCGGTGGCGGCGGTGGCGG
>JBBITL010000055.1:0-15696 GCA_037440765.1 Solibacteraceae bacterium | reverse complement strand
GTCCTACCTTGCCCCCGGCGTGCGCGGCGGTGGTGGTGGCGGTGGCGGCGGTGGGGGACTCGGAGCCTTCGGCGGTCTTCAGTTGGGAACGCAGGCGTTCAATGCGGCGCCGGTTTATCTGTCGCCCAATGTGCAGCTTCAGCCGGCCGTCTACCTGTCGAACGGCCTGCCTGCCCTTACGCATCCGCTGCCTGACGTGCGGCCTGAGGCGGCCAACGGCACGGTCGCCGACTACATCGACCAGAGCAACCGCCAGCCCACGCGGCAACTGGCTTCCCTGTCGGTGGAACGGCGGCTGCGCGCGTCGATCATCGTCACCTTCGCGCTGGGGCACAGCCGGTCAAGAAACTTCCCGGTCATGGCCGCGGCGATCGACTTGAACGCCATACCGCTCGCGGCGCTGCAATACAGGGACCTGCTCAACGACGAGGCGTTCAACGCGTCCCTGCGCCCGTATCCGCAGTACAAGAACTTTGAAACGGGGAACGTCTATCCGATAGGCCGCGGCCGCCGCGACGAGGCGTCGGTGACGGTCGAGAAACGCTCCCGGACCGGGCTCGGACTGAGGTTCGAGTATGAGTTCTCCCGCGCCTATGACGATTACTCCGGGATGTACGGACTTCAGGACTATTACAACCGGCGCAACGAGTGGTCACTGTCCACTTTCAACCCGCCGCATCGGGTCACGCTGAGCGCCCGCTACGAGCTGCCTTTCGGCAGCGGCAAAGCCTTCCTGCCCTATACGAGCTGGGTGAGGCACGTCTTTGAGGGCTGGGCGCTGAGCAGCATGTCCAGCGTGATGAGCGGCGAGCCGCTCCAACTCCGCCCGTTGTTCAACAACACAGGTGGTGTGGTGACGGGCCTGAGAGTGAACGTGGTGCCGGGTGTGGACCCCGGTGTAGCAAACCCTGGCCCAGGCCTCTGGTTCAACCCGGCGGCCTTCGATCAACCCGCGGATTTCACAATCGGGAACGGCTGGCGCACGCATCCGACTTTGCGGAACCCGATCTTCCAGTCGCACGATCTCTCATTGAACAAGCGTTTTTCGCTGGGCACGGGCAAGACTCTGGAACTCGGCGCTGTGGCCATGAACTTCCTGAACCATGCCAACTGGAACCTGCCGGACGTGGTGATCGGCCCGGCGAAATCGCCCAACGTGAACGCTGGTAAAATAATAGGATCCACCGGCGGGCGGGTGATGCAACTTGAAGCGAGGTACAGTTTCTGATGCACAAGAGTCTGTGGCTGATGATGGCGCTGGCGCTGGCGGCGGCGGGCGAGAACCTGCGCGTACCGGTATGGGTGGATAGTGAGTCCGACGGGACTTCCGCGCTGACCCCCCTGAACCTGAACATACGGGCGGGCGGCGCCACGGCACACGCGGCAAGCGCGCTGGGCCCGGCCGACGACCTGATGGTCATGGTGATCTCCGACATGGTCGGGGACCTGACCTCGGCACAGATCGCCAAGACTTCACTGATCGAGTCAAGCCGGCAGTTGCCGCCTCACACGCTCCTCGCCATGTTGAGGTCGCAGGATGGACTGCGGGTTCTTATGGATCCCACCGCCGACCGTGACCGGTTTAGTGAAGCCGTAAGGGCCGTGCCCGTAAGCGGCCGGGCGGGGCTGCTGGATACCATCGAAACGGCCGCGCGGATCGGAGACGGGATACTGAGCAAGGCGGCCGTGCGGCTGGCAATCCTCTACGTCACGGACAGCGACGTGGCCAACTACCGGGAGGACCTGGTCAACCCCCGGGTCAACCCGAGTGATCGCGGAGACATGAGCCGGCGGTTTCCGGACGTCCTGGTTCGGGAGAGGATTTCCAAGCTGGACTCCACGCTGGCCAGAACCCGCGTGCCCGTATTCATCCTGCACCTGGCTTATCGCAACGATAGCCTGAACGACGCCTACCAGACCGGACTGATGACGCTGGCGGCCACCACCGGCGGCGCCAGCTACTTCTGCCGCTCCCAGAAGGACATTCCGGACCTGATGGATGCCGCGCTGCGGACCATCGCCTCCCACTACTCGGTGGACGTGGCGCTGCCGCCCGAAGCCAAGTCCTCGGTCCTTACGTTGCAGTTGGAGAGTCCCGGCCGCACCTTGAGGTGGCGCGACCGGTTCGTCCTCCAGGCCAACTAGCAGATGGGGCAGGCGAGGACGCCTGTCCGGCGTGCGGCAGGCCTCCTGGCCTGCGGGGCTCAGACTGCGGCAACCACGGTGGGCGTAGCGTCCCCCACCGCCGAGGCAGGAACCGCCACTGAGTAAGGCGCCTCGGTAAGCTGCGGCCGGAAAGGCAAAGACAGCAGGACCCGGTTGCCGGCCCGAATCTCGTAAGCGCGGATCGGCTCGGGACCCGCCAGCGCCGTGTTCCACTGGACAATCACCCGGTCGCCGTCCCGCTTGACCGCGACGGCTGCCGGCTGCACCAGGGTGTTGGTTTTTTCCTGGAAGTAATTGGCGGCTGCCGGGTGGCGGCTCAGGGTATCCTTCTCGATGCGGGCGCGCTCGAGCGGCGAGGGCATGTCCTTCAGCGCCGCTGCCAGGTTCGCGACAAGCTGGTCCGACTCGGGCTTCTCGCGGGCGATCTGGCCAATGCCGATGATAGCCACGCCCACGCCCGGGAGCGCGAGCGGGTAGCGCACCAGGTCAGTGTAGTCGGCCGCGCCCGGCTTGCCCACGCCCATGATTACGTCGTCCGGTGTCTTGGAGAACCGCGGCTCCTTTCCGTAGAAAGCGCCGTCGGCGAACAGCTTCATGGCCACGACGCCGATGCCGCGCGCCACGGCCAGGGGCAGCACGTTGTTCTGGTGCGAGCTGCACGCCCGGTCATTGGGATTGAGCGCCACCAGGACCGTGTCGATCACCTGCTCCGAGTCGCGGCGAATGGCGCTCATCAGCACCGGGGAGCTGAGGTGCCCGCTGATGCCGATGTGCCGCACCCAGCGGCGGTGCTCCGGGTTAAGGCCGGTGTAATTGGTGCCGTCCCGGTAGTCGAGCAGGCCGGCCATCGCGCCGATCCGCTCCGGGCGCCGCGCGGCCCTCTCGGCGTAACCCTCGTAGATCTGATCGACCTGAGCCATGGTGGTCAGGTTGTGTATCTGGATGGAGTCCAGGTACGCGCCGTCCGGGATGTGGCCCTTCCCGTCGCCGAAAATCTGCGTGAGCGAGCGCCTCAAGTCCCCGATGGCCGTTGCGGCAGGATCCTTCGCCTCCGGGTCCGCGGCGTACCGCCGGCCGGTCTTGGTGGCGACAAACAGCCGCGAGCGCAGCGCGGCGTCATAGCCCGGCGCGCCGGGAGCAATGTTCATGCGCCGGAAGGCCTCGCCGAAGTTGGTCTGGCTGGGACCGTACGCGTTGGCGGTATCCAGGTAATTGACGCCGAGCTGTACGGCGCGCACGATAATGTCGGGCGCGTCGATTCCGGGCCGTGTCCATTGCAGCGAGGCCTGGCCACCCAGCCCGAGCGGCGTCACCATCCAGCCGGTTCTCCCAAACAGCCGCCGCTGGAAGTTGGAAGCGGCCTGCGCGTAAAGCGCTCCCGGGCCCAGCAATCCGGCTGCCGGCACAGCGCCCAATACGCCGAGAATTTCCCTTCGAGAAACCATACACCCTCCCCTCGTGTCAATTCTAGCCCGACTCCGCGGTGGCCCGCACAGAGGCTCAGGCCGTCCGGCGGTAGGTTGCCACGGATGTGCCGGTTTCCCAGATCCTTACCGAGGAGACACGCACGCCGCGTTCGGCGCTGATGCTCTTGCCGATTTCGTCGTGGAAGTAGCGGGCCATGTTCTCGGCCGAGGGGTTCAGCTTGTCGAAGGGGGGGATGTCGTTGAGGAACTCGTGATCCAGCCGTTCGATCACGGAGTGCAGCGCCCGCTTGAGCTCGGTGAAGTCCACCAGCAGCCCGGCTTCGTTCAGGGTCTCGCCCTCCAGCGTCACGCGGACCTTGTAGTTGTGGCCGTGCACCTTCTCGCACTTGCCCCGGTAATTGCGCAGGGAGTGCCCTGCGGCAAAGCTCTCTTCCACCGAGATCTCAAACATCGAAGAACTTCTCCACGTCTCCCAGTTCGGTTGTGAAGCCGTAGGCGGGCAGGCTGTCCAGGAAGACCTGCCCGTAGGGCCGCTTCACGATACGGTTATCCAGAAGCGCCAGAACCCCGCGGTCCGACCGGCTGCGTATGAGCCGTCCGAAGCCTTGCTTGAGGGCCAGGGCCGCCTGCGGGATCTGGTAGTCGTAAAACGGATCGCCCCCCTGCTCGCGTGTGCGGCGGATGCGCGCTTCCACCACCGGATCGCTCGGAACCGCAAACGGCAGCTTGTCTATGATAACAAGGCTGAGCTGATCGCCGGGCACGTCCACGCCCTGCCAGAAAGAGGCGGTGGCGAACAGCACGCAGTTGGGCGTGGCGCGGAACTCCTCCAGCAGCGCCCCCCGGGGGCCGGAGCCCTGAAGCAGCGCCGGGTATTCCAGCTTGTAGGCCAGGCGGTCGTGAATCTGCTGCATCTGCTGGTAGCTGGTGAAGAGCACGAAGGCGCGCCCGCGGCTGTAATCCAGGAGCCGGCTGATCACGGCCGCTGCCTTGGCCTGGTAGCCGTCGCCGCGCGGGGCTGGCAGGTGCTCGGGCACATAGAGCAGCGCCTGTTTGGTGAAGTCGAAGAGCCCTGCCACCGACCGGGTTCGCGCCGACGTGAGGCCCAGCCGCTTCTGGGCATAGGCGAAGCTGCCGGCCACGGTCAGAGTGGCGGACGTGAGCACGGCCGCTCCCAGGTTCGAGAAGAGCCGCTCGGCCAGTAGCGCCGAGACGTCGATGGGAGTGGCTTGCAGGAAGCACCCGCGCCCTCGCCGCTCCACCCAGTAGACGTAAGTCTCCTCGCGTTTCTCGACCAGCAGGCGCAGGTTCCCGGAGATCTCACTCAGGCGGCCCCGCAATGGGATCAGTTCTTCGGGCGCATCATCGACCAGTTCCAGCTCCGCGGCAAGGTGCTTGAGCGACTCCTGGATGTCCGTGTAGTACTCGGCGTGACGAAGCGAGAACGCCCTGCCAGTGGGGAGGCGTGAGCGGCCTTCCAGGTGGTCGAACAGGCTGAAGAAGCGGGCGGCGCGCTCGTCCAGGGTTTCCAGGGCGCTCGCCAGGCCGGGCGTGGCGAAGCCCTTGCGGCGGGCCAGTGCCGCGATGTCGCGGCGGAGGTCGCTGATCTGGTAGTTGCCCGCGGTAAAGCCGAAATACTGGCCGGCGACGTCTTCGATTTCGTGCGCCTCGTCGAAGATCACCGCGGCGTACTCCGGGAGGATGGCGCCGTATTCCTCCTCGCGCACCGCCAGATCGGCGAAAAACAGGTGATGGTTGACGATGATAATGTCGCTGGCGGCCGCCTCGCGCCGGACGGCCGTGATGAAGCAGCGCTCAAACTGCGGGCACTTCTGGCCGGGGCACAGCTCGCGGCGGGCATCGAGTTTGGCCCAGACGGCGCTCGATTCGGGCAGCGTGCGGATTTCGGCGCGGTCGCCGGTGGGCGTGGTCCTCTCCCAGTCGCGTATGATCTCGAAGTCGGCGACCTCTTCGAGGCCGGCCAAGATGGGTTCTTTTTCGGCGTCGTAGATTTTCTGGCGGCAGGCGTAGTTGGCCCGGCCTTTCATCGAGCACACGCGCAGAGGGCGGCCGATGTGCTGCTGAAGGAACGGGATGTCCTTGTAGATGATCTGGTCCTGGAGGTTGCGGGTTCCGGTTGAGACCACCACGCGGCGTCCGGACAGGATGGCGGGCACCAGGTAGGCCAGGGTCTTGCCCGTGCCGGTGCCGGCCTCGACCATGAGGCACTTGCGCTCGCTGAGCGCCGCCTCGACCTCCAGCGCCATTTCTAGCTGTCCCGGCCGGAACTCGAAGTTGGGGTGCCACCGGGAGAGCGGCCCTCGCGGGGAGAAAAAGTCGCGGACAGTCATGGGCCGTTCGGCACGCGGCATACGGAGGTCCAGCTTTGAGTCTACCGAACCCCGCCTGGCCGCCAATGGTGGAGGGTCACTCACGAAAGTTAGCATCGTTTTGTATTCCATTGACAATATTGAAGAAACGAGACAGGCGGGGTAGCATTCCGAGGATGGACGCCCGGAGCCTGCTTGGGTTTGCGGTTCTCATTGCGCAGGTTTGTTGCGCAAGCGCCGCCTCGCTCGCCACCACCACCACTACCGTTGCCTCCGCTCCCAACCCCACCACCTATGGAGAGAGCGTTACGTTCACGGTCACGGTCTCCTCTGCCGCGGGAACCCCCACGGGAACGGTTGAGCTCTACACCGGCGCGACGATGATCGGTGCCGGCAGCCTCAGCGGCGGCAGGGCCCAGCTAACCACGACCTTCATGGCGCAGGGAGCGCACAACATCACGGCGGTCTACGGCGGCGACGGCGACTATGCCCCGAGCACATCCGCGCCGCTGGTGCATACCGTCAACCCTGGCAGCAGGGAACCGACCTCGGTCTCGCTGCTCTCCTCGTTGAACCCCTCCAGCCTGGGGGCCGCGGTGACGTTCACTGCCACTGTCTTCTCCTTCGAGGGGACTCCGGGCGGGAACTTGCGATTCATGGACGGGGCGGCAGCGCTGGCGAGCGTTACGTTGAGCAACCGCCGCGCGACCTTCACGACCTCGACCCTGCCGGCCGGGAGCCGCTCCATTACGGCCGTGTACGAGGGCGACAGCAACTACGTAGGGAGCGTCTCGCCGGTACTGACCCAGGTGGTGATCCCCCCGCCTCGCAAGCCCACGTCCACATCGGTCACCTCATCGCCCAACCCGTCGCCTTCGGGCCAGGCTGTCAGCTTCACTGCGACCGTCACCGGCAGCGGCGGCACTCCCACCGGCGGCGTCCGGTTCACCGACGGAGGCCAGTGGATTGGGGACGCGGTCCTGGCGGGCGGGCGCGCTTCGATCGTGGTCGAAGGCCTCGCCGTGGGGGGCCACGCCATCACCGTCCGCTACGGTGGCGATGACCACTTCGCCGAGAGCGCGTCGCCGGAATTCATGCACGTGGTCAGCGCACAAACTATGAGCCCGACATCGACCGTGCTGGCGTCCTCGCGCAATCCGTCCGTACTGGGGCAGAACGTCACGTTCGTCGCTACGGTCACCGCCGGCTCCGGCACGGCGACAGGCAGCGTGCAGTTCTACAACGGAGCCCTGCTGCTTGGCTCCGGCTCGCTGAACAGCGGACGGGCGCTGCTGTCCACATCCGCCCTGGACACCGGAAGCCACTCGGTTACGGCCGTCTACGGCGGCGACGGCCACCGCCTGGGGAGCACCTCGGCGCCCCTCACGCAGGTGGTGAACGCGACACCTGGAGCGCCTACGTCAACTTCCATGGCAGCCTCTGCAACTCAAACGACCGCCGGGCAGGAGGTGAGTTTCACGGCCACTGTCAGCGGCGGATCAGGCACGCCGACGGGGAGCCTGCAGTTCCTGGACGGAGGGGCGGTGCTGGGCGCCGTCAGCCTGGCGGGCGGGCAGGCCCGGCTCACGACCTCGTCGCTGGCCCCCGGAATACACTTCATCCGCGCCACATACACCGGGGACAGCAACTTCGCGGGCAGCACCTCATCGACCGTGCAGCTCACGGTGCTGCCGGCAGACTCCCGCCCGTTGCTCGGTTCCTCGTCCAACCCGTCGATGCGAGGCCAGCCTGTCACGTTTGAAGCCCAACTGGCCCCGATGTGCGAGGGAACCGTCAGCTTCATGAACGGGCAGACCTGGTTGGGCGCGGTGGCGCTGGGGCAGGGCGGACGCGCCCGGTTCACCGCATCCGGACTCGCCGTGGGCCTGCACCGGGTGACTGCGGTCTACGCGGGTGGAGCAGTCTGCCCGGCGGCGGCCTCCGGAGTGCTGGAGCAGATGGTCCAGCCCGCCGGCACATCCACTGTGATCAGCGTTGCGGCCGCGCCCTCGGGCGCGAGCGGCGCATTTGTGCTGACGGCGGTGACACAGGTGCTCGCCCCGGGCACGGGCGCGCCGACCGGCGAGGTGATTTTCCGGAACGGCGAAACCGTCCTGGGCGGCGCGAACCTGAGTCAGGCGGGCGTGGCCACGCTGGCCGTCAGGTTGAACCCAGCTCCGCCGCTCGCAATCGACGCCCAGTACATTGGGAACGCGGAGTTCGCTTCCAGCACCTCGGTGCGCCTCACCGACCTGACCAACCTGGCCAAGCCGGACTTCGAGGCGGCCTACATAGTGAACGCGGCTTCCTTTGCCCCGGGGCTCTCGCCGGGCGCATTCGCCACCATCTTCGGTTCCCGGCTCTCGGGAGGTGTGACGGCCGCCAGCACGCTGCCGTATCCGACAGCGGTGCAGGGGGTGCAGGTGACGCTGAACGGCAGCCCGGTGCAACTGGTCTACCTGAGCGATCAGCAGATCAACTTCCTTGTTCCGTCCAATGTGACCGAAGGAACGGCGACAGTGATCGTCTCCACTCCGCAGGGGACTTCGAACGCGGTGACAGTGCCGCTGGTGGCGGCTTCACCGGGCATCTTCGCCGACCACGTCTCCGGCTACGGGGCGATCCTGGTGCACGGCACTGCCGAGACCACGCTGACCAGGCCCGTCCGCCGCGGCGAGTACATCGAGATCTACGGCACGGGGCTTGGGGCCGTCGACGCTTCCAATCTGACCGTGCTGCCGGTGACGGTGAACCTGGGGCCGTTGCGGCTGGCAGCCTCGCACAGCGGCTTGAATCCGGTGTACCCCGGCCTCTACCAGGTCAACGTGCAGATTCCCGAGGGCCTCACGGGAGAGCAGAAGGTCTCAATAGAGACAAACTCGCGCCGCAGCAACGAGGTCAAGATTAAGATCCAGTAGCGGACGCTGCCTGCTGCGTTAGAATGAGAGCGGCAGGTGCTCGTGCGCAAGTCATTGATTCTGGCTGTGTTGTGTGTTGCCGTCGCGCTGGGGCAGACGGCCGAGGGCCTCTATCAGCGGACCGAGTACGAAGCCGCGCTGCGCCTGCTGGACGGACGCAAGGAGAAGAGCTCTGAGCTGCTCCTGCTGCGCGGCAAATGCGAATTCATGCGCGGCGAGTTCAAGCGGGCCTCCGATGCCCTGGAGGAAGCGGCGCGCCTGGCCCCCAATGACAGCCGGATACAGCACTGGCTCGGCAGGGCCTATGGAAGAAGGGCCGAGAACTCCAGTTTCGTCACCGCGCCGGGCCTGGCCAGCCGCGCGCGGGAACGCTTCGAGCGGGCCGTGGCACTCGACCCCAACAACAGGGAGGCCATCGGCGACCTTTTCGAGTACTACATGGGCGCGCCGGGGTTTCTGGGCGGGGGCACGGACAAGGCGGCAGCCCTGGCCGAGAAGTACAAGGGTGCCGACCGGGCGGAATACCACTACCGGCTGGCGCGGCTCGCCCGGAAGCGGGACGACCTCAAGACCGCCGAGGCGGAGCTGCGCCGGGCCATGGAAGCTGAGCCGGGCGACGCCGGCAGAATCATCGATGTTGCGCAGTTGCTGGCGCGGCAGCGGCGCTATCAGGAGAGCGACGCGCTGTTCGATAAGGCGGAGAGGATTGCACCGGCGAGCGTCAGGGTCATGTTCGAGCGCGCGCGCGCCTACGCGCAGGCCGGAAGGAACCTGGAGGCGGCGCGCGAACTGCTGTTACGCTACCTGAACTCGCCTCTGACGCCTGACGACCCTCCGCGCAGCGAAGCGGAGAGACTGCTGAAACGGGTCAGCGCGGGCTGAGAGGCAGGCATGAACATCGGCGAGGCCATCCGGTTCAGCTTCAGGGCGCTAGCCGCCAACCCGGCTCGCTCCCTGCTGACGGCTCTGGGCATGGTGATCGGAACCGCGTCGGTGATCCTGGTGGTGACGATCTCGCTCACCAGCCGCGACTACATCCTGGAACAAATCCGCGGCATCGGCTCCAACATGGTGTACGCCTACTACGAGACCGCCGGCCATGCCGGCGCCGAGGTGGAGGCGGACTTCGTCAAGCTCGCCGACGTCCAGGCCGTCAGAGACCAGTTGGGCGACCGCATCGTGGCCGCTACCGGCGTCATGACCCAGTACGACCGGATGCTCATCGACGGCCGCGAGGAGGACGTCAAGGTCATCGGCTCGGACGAGGCCTACGCCGCGGTCCGGAACCTGGTTCTGCTCCGGGGCCGCTTCCTGGACTGGAGCGACGTCTCGCTCCGTCAGAAAGTGGCCCTGCTCACCGAGAAGCTGGCCCAGCGGCTCTACGGGAGCCAGAGCGCCGCCATTGGCCAGACCATCAAGATCCACGGCATACAGTTCACGGTGATCGGGACGTTCAAGGAGAAAGTCGCCAGCTTCGGCCTGTCGGAGCTGTCGAGCGAGACCGTCCTGACGCCGGTCACCGTGATCCGCTACTTCACTCCGGTGGAGCGGATCGATCCGATGTACGTCCAGGTGAGGCAGAACAGCGACGTCGTGGCGGTGACGGCGGCGGTCAAGTCGCTGCTCGAAAGCCGGCACCGGCCGGGCGCGCGCTACTACGTGGCGAACCTGACCTCCATCCTGGACACCGCCGAGAACATCGCCCTGATTCTGACCATCGTCCTCATATTGGTTTCGGCGATCGCGCTCGTCATCTCGGGGATCGGCATCATGAACATAATGCTGGTGACGGTCACCGAGCGCACGCGCGAGATCGGCATACGCATGTCCATCGGAGCCACGCGGCGGGCGGTGCTGCGGCAGTTTCTGCTCGAGGCCATGCTGCTGAGTTTCTCGGGCGGCCTTGTCGGCATACTGGTGGGCGTGTCCATGCCCCTCAGCGTGCAGTACTTCGTGGAAGGCGTGCGCATTCCAGTTTCCATCACGTCCATCGTGGTCGCCTTTGCGGTTTCCTGCCTGGTGGGACTGGTGTTCGGCCTGCTGCCCGCCAACCGCGCGGCCCGGCTGAACCCCACCGAAGCCCTTCGATACGAATAGTGCGGAGACTCCCCATGCATAGAACCGGATGTGCCTTGATACTGGCCGCCTGCGCGGCCGCGGCCCAGGAGCGGACAATCACGCTCAGAGAGGCCGTGGAGCTTGCCGCGAAACAGAACCCCGAGGTGGTGCTGGCCCGGCTCGACGAGGGAAAGGCCGCCGAGGCGGTGCGGGCGGCGCGCGATCCCTTTTCGCCCAAGCTGGCGGCCGGGAGCGGGCTGGCCTACAGCAGCGGCATCCCCATGAGCGTCGGCGGCGCCACTCCCTCGATCGTGCAGGCCCAGGCCAGCCAGTTCCTCTGGAACCGGCAGCAGTCCCACCTGGTGGCCCGGGCTCGGGAGAACGAGCGCGGCGCGGCCATCGACACGTCGGCGAAGCGCGACGAGGTTGTCCGCCGCGCAGCCCTGGCCTACCTGGACGCCGAGCGGGTAGCCCGCATGGCGGAAACCGCACGAAGACAGATCCAGAGCCTGGAGCGGATCGCGCAGACGGTAAGCCTGCGCGTCAGCGAGGGCAGGGAACTGCCGGTCGAGGCGAAGCGGGCGAACCTGAACCTCGCTCGGGCTCGGCAGCTGCTCCAGTCTCTCGAGGCCGACCGGGAGTACGCCGAGGCGCTCCTAGGGGCGCTCGTCGGCATGGACGCCGATGTGCGCGTCCGAGTGGCCATTGAGGAACGGGCGCCGGCCGCTCTGCCGCCCGACGCCGGGACAGCGGTGGAATCGGCCTTGTCGGCCAGCAAGGAGGTTCGCCGGCTGGAGTCCGCGCTCACTGCCAAGGGCTTCGAGATACAGGCTCAGAAGGCCGCCAGACTGCCTCGCGTGGACCTGGTGGCGCAGTACGCTCTGCTGGGAAAATTCAACAACTATGAGGACTTCTTCCGCAAGTTCCAGCGGCATAACACGCAGATCGGGGTCTCCTTTCAGGTCCCGCTGTTCACCGGGCCCGCCATGGACGCACAGCGGTTCCAGGCCGAAAGTGACGCTGCCCGGCTCCGGCTGGAGTTGCAGAACGCGCGGAACCGCATCACGATTGATGCCCGGCGCCTGTACCAGCAGGTGAAGCAGGCGGAGACGGCGCGCGACGTGGCCAGGCTCGACATGGAATTCTCGCGCGACCAGGTCTCGGTGCTGCTGGCGCAGATGGAAGAGGGCAGGGCTTCGCTCCGCCAATTGGAAGAAGCGCGCCTGGCCGAGGATGACAAGTGGCTGGCGTTTCTCGACGCCAACTATGCCCTGGAAACGGCCCGGCTTCACCTGCTGGCGCGTACGGGGGACCTGCTGGCGGCGCTGCGCTGACCTGCGTCCGCTCGCTTACGCTCGCGGTTCAGTGCCGGCGCCGAACCGCGACCGTGAGGGAGCGGGCCCATTTTCCTCTTGCCACACTAAACAATTCATACTAATCTTTTAGTATGAGACGGCCGAAACCGGTGCTTACCGGGCATGAGCTCGAAATCATGCAGGTGGTCTGGCGGCACCCGAGCGTCACGGTGCGCGATGTGTACGAGGAACTTCTCCAGCGCCGCAAGATCGCATACACCAGCGTCATGACCATGATGGGGATCCTGGAGCGGAAGGGGCACCTCCAGAAGAAGCGCGGCGAGAAGGCGTACCTCTACCGGCCCACACATCCCAAGAGCCGGGTGTTGCGGTCGCTCGTCAACGACTTCGTGGGGCGTGTTTTCAACGGCTCGGCCAAGCTGCTCATGGTCCACCTGCTCGAGAACGAGAAGCTCAGCGAGGTCGAACTGGAGGAGATCGCCGGGCTGATGCGGGACAGGAGGAAGCCGTCGTGAGCGTTCCGCTGGTGTGGGACAACCTGGTCGCCTACAGCTTGCAGGTTCTGGTGCTGGTGGCCGTCGGAGGGCTCCTCCCGCGCCTGCTGCGGATTCACCAGCCCCGCACGCAACTGCTTTACTTCCGGCTCCTCCTGGCGGGCAGTCTGCTTCTGCCCGTGCTTCAGCCGTGGCGGCGGCCGGTGGTGACGCTGCCCCCGCCTTCGGCCGCCCCCGCGGTGACCGCGGCTCCGGCTGCGAGCCCTTCGCCGGCAGGACCCAGGGTTGATTGGGAAGAAGCCGGACTGGTGGTTGTGGTGGCGGGCGCCGTGCTGCGCGTCCTCTGGCTTCTGGTGGGAATGTGGCGGCTGCGCCGTCTGAAGACCGGCTCCCTGTCGCTTGAGCCGTTGCCTGAGGCGATCGAGGCGGCCCGGCTCCGCACCGGCGCCGAGGCGGGCGTTTGCGTGTCGGAGGATGTGGGAGGGCCGGTGACGTTCGGCGCGCGGCGTCCGGTGGTTCTGTTGCCCCCTGCGTTGCTGGAACAGCCCTACGAGGCCCAGTTCGGCATCGCCTGTCACGAGTTTCTGCACGTCCGCCGGCACGACTGGCTGTACACGGTCGTGGAGGAGTTCGCGGGAGCGCTGGTGTGGTTTCATCCCGCCGTGTGGTGGCTGCTGGGGCAGATACGCCTGGCTCGCGAGCAGGTGGTGGACCGCGAGGTGGTGTCCATCACCGAAGCCCACGAGCCGTACGTTCACGCCCTGCTGGCGATGGGCGGCGGCCGGCCGCAACTGGATCTGGCGCCGGCGACTCTGTTTCTGCGCAAGCGCCACCTGGCGAGCCGTGTTCACTCGTTATTGAAGGAGGTCCGCATGTCCAGAGGAAGGCTGATCTCGTCGTACGTCTTGACCGCCGCAGTGGTGCTGACGGCGGCCTGGTTGACAACCGTGTCGTTCCCCCTTGAAGCCAGCCCGATGATGGGGATGCAGGAAGGCTACCCTTCACCGATGTTGGCCAGAGTGGAACTGTTCCCCAACCTGCCGGAGCCACTGCGCAGCAACCTGCGCGCCCGTCTGGCCGGCTTCCAGGGACGGCCGTTTACGGCGGAACTGCGGGAGGAGATCCTCAAGGCCGCACAGGAGGTTGACTCCACGGCGCGGATTCTGATGATGTCGCAGTCTGAGACGGCTGAGGGCACGCTGATGTCTACTCTGATCGTCGCGGCCGGCCTGGGCGGACCTCGGCCGGTTGGAGTGGCCGACCAGGCCGATTTCCCGCCCTCCAGCGCGAAGCGGATCCCAGTCGGCCGGGCGATGCAGCAAGCCAAGCTGATCAACCAGCCGAAACCGCAATACCCGCCGCTCGCCCGGCAGGCGCGCATTCAGGGCACTGTACGATTCACGGCCTTGATCGGCGTGGACGGCAGGGTGGCGAACCTCGTGCTGATCAGCGGGCATCCGCTGCTGGTCCCCGCCGCCCAGGAGGCGGTCCAACAGTGGACCTACGAACCTACGCTCCTCAATGGCGAGCCGGTGGAAGTGGTGACGCAGATCGACGTGAGCTTCTCGCTGATGTAGCCTTGCTACAATGCCGTTGTTATGATCGTCGGCATTGAACACGTGGCGATCGCGTCGCCCGATCCCCAGAAGCTGGCCCGGTGGTACGTCGAGACGCTGGGCTTCGTCATCAATTACGACGCCGGCAAGGCCGTGTTCATCAAGGCGCCGGACGGCTCCATGTTCGAGATCATCGCTTCGGAGGGCGCCCGCGCCCCGGCGACCCTGAAGGACCCCGGTCTGCGCCATGTAGCCCTGACCGTGAGCGACTTCGAGGCCGCTTACGGGAAGATCAAGGCCGCCGGCGTGAAATTCATCTCCGAGCCGCTGGACAGCAAGGGCGTGAAGGTCGTCTTCTTCGAGGACCCGGAGGGCAACTACCTGCACTTGCTCAAGCGGGAAACGCCGCTGCCGTGACAGTGGGCCGTCAGATGCGGACCTTCACGAGCGGCACGCCCTTGCGGCACAGATCGCAGGAGGCGGCGTCCTGGTAGTAGATCCCGTCCAGCCTGGCCAGGTAGAAAAACGGAAGTGAGCCGAAGTCGTGCCCGTTCGGGGCCGGCTGCCACACCACCGTGGCCAATGCGACCACTTCGGCGCCGTTCGCCTCGACCAGTTGTTTAAGCCCGGCCAGCTTCGTGCCGCTACGCCGGATGTCGTCCACCAGCAGCACTCTTTCGCCCTCGACCTGTTCCAGGAACTGCCGGAAGCGGAGCGTCCCGCTGGCATCCTCGACTTCCGCCCAGTACACCTGGTGGGCGCGGAGGGCTTCGCCGATTCCATAGGCCACGGGCAGCCCGCCGGTGGCAGGGGTGACGATCGAAAGCGACGGGATCATGGCCCGGATCTCGGCGTTGGCGCGCACCAACCGGCTCAAGCCCACGCTCAGGGTCTTGGCGTGCTGGTAGTAGCGCATGGCGAGCGGGACTTGCAGGTATTCGGAGGCGTGCAGGCCGTCGGGGTACTGGAAATGGCCGTGCCTCAGCGCCCCGGTCTGCTCCAGCAGCGTGACTACTTCCTCTTGCGTTGGAACCAGATGCATGGCTCAAGCCGCTCCTTCCTTCAGGGTGATTCTCTCTGGCGGGTCCAACCGCACTCCGGCCCGCCGGCCGTTTCCGCTGAGCACCTCAGTAAGGATACAGAAGACCTGCAGCCGCCCGCAATCCGCTATTGACCGGGCGGGCAGGCTGCGTTAAGATCAGGTTGCGGGGTGGAGCAGTCTGGTAGCTCGTTGGGCTCATAACCCAAAGGTCGGTGGTTCAAATCCACCCCCCGCAACCAACCCAACGCACCTCCCGTATTCCGGTCCTTCCACGTAGCCGCCCAAGAGGTCCCAAGAGCCCGTCGCCACGTAGTGGGCACCCTTCCCGGTGGACTGTAGGAAACATCGATGTGCCAATGTTGGTGCGGCTCCGGCGGTTGCTGGAAGCC
>JBBITL010000054.1:11211-29015 GCA_037440765.1 Solibacteraceae bacterium | reverse complement strand
TGCCCCCGATTCCTCATCGACCCGCGGCGGCAGCAGCCAGTCTTGCTCCGGTGTGCAGCAAATGTACTTGCCCACTATTGTCTAAGGCGTCACCCATCCCTGTTTGGGTGCCCTGCCCCGGCGACTCCTCACGCACACTCTGACGGGCGCGGTTCTGCGCCTTCGAGGTGTTGCACAGAACCGCGACCGTGAGGGAGCGGGCTGGCAGGCCTGCGGACTTCCGCTAGCGGCGCAGCGCGCTGGGGTCGCCGGTGGGAGGCGGGGCGCGGTCCTCGTCACCCGGCGGGCCGAGCAGTTCGGTGAAAAGCGGCTTCAGCGCATCCGCCCAGATCTGATAGCACTGGAGGGTCGGGTGGAGTCCGTCGGCGTTCATCATGCCTTCGAACAGCACGCCATCCCTGCCCGCCAGCCGGCCGTTGATGTTCAGGTACCGGATTCGCCTTCCGTCGGCGAATCCTGCCAGTTCGGCGTTCACCCTGTCGATGGCCGGCATCACCGCCGAGTTGTCGCTGCGTGGGAAGATCCCGGTCAGGATGATGGTGGCGTCCGGCGCCTTGGCGCGCATGACATCCAGGATTGACCGGATGCCGTTGACCACTTCCGTGATCTTTCCGTCGAGGCTGCCTGCAGCCGGTGCGCCGCCGAAATTGTTGGTGCCTGCCTGCAACACGATGACCTTGGGAAAAACCCCGTCGAGTTCCCCGTTGAGCAGCCGCCAGAGCACGTTCTGCACGGTGTCGCCGCCCCATCCGAAATTGGCGGCGTTCCACCCGAAGAAGTTCCGGTTCCAGTTGGCGAGCAGTTCCGGATAATCGATCGCACCCCAGCGGCGGGTGATGGAGTCACCGGCGAAGTAGACGTCTATGCGGCCCTGCCTGGCCTTGGCCAGCAGTTGCTGGTGGGCCGTGAGCGAGTTCTGGTCCGTCCGCGCCACCGCCCGATCCTCCAGCGGGGACCTGCGGCCGAGAAGCCTGTTGGCCCACGGGATGAAGTGCTTCCAGTTGGGGCCGCTGGTGTGTCCTCCGTCGTGCTGGCGCCAGGCCAGCTGGCCGTCCAGCAGGCCGACGTTCACCGCCGGCATCCTCTCTCTGTTGTAGTCGTCGGACGTGCCAAGATCCTTTGCTCCCAGCAGCCTGAATACGGGCCCCGCGGCCACGGCGGCCATGAAGCTGCCCTGCTGATCGAGCCACTTGGCGTCACCCTTCTCCGGGACGCCGTAGCTGATGAAGGTCAGACGGGGAGCGCACAGCGCGATCAACTGGTGAGCGTCGACCGGTATGTCGCCGGCGTTCCTGGAGCCGAATACGGCCTCCGCAGCGCCGTACTTCAGGAAGTTGCCGGCCATCCAGTGGTACTGCCCCGGTCCGGTCAGGTTCTCCACCGCCTCGCCGAAGTTGCGGCGGTGCAGCTTGGCGCCACCCTCGCCGGAGGAGGCGACCAGAGCCGCCGCGAAGCGGGTGTCGAACGCCATGGTCACCAGGGCGGCCTTGCCATAACGCGACACGCCTTCGATCCCGACGCGCCGGGCGTCCACGGCCGCGTCGGTTTCCAGGTAGTCCAGGCCGCGCGAGGCTCCCCAGGCCCATGCCCGCAGCGCGCCCCAGTCATCGGGCCGGCGCGGCTGCCCCTTGTTAACAAGGCCGATTACACCCCGGGTCAGGCCCGCGCCGTTGTCGGCCTGGATGCTGGCGGGGTTGATATAGGCGTAGCCCCAGCCGTCGGCGATGAGCTGCTCGGTGGCGGGCCGGTCGCCGCCGCCAAGCCCGGCGGCGCCGCCGCGTCCGGGAGCCGCAGGCTGCCCGGCAGGCTGGGGCAGACCGCCGCGGCCGAACATCATCATCACCGGAACGGGGCCAGTCGCTTCGGCGGGCGTCACCAGGGTCATCTCGATCTCGACGCTGATCTGGGGATAGGACGAATTATCCACGCGCCCCGCCAGTTGCCTGCCGACCACCGGATGAAGGCCGACCTTCGCATTCACCGTGCTGGTGACCGTCCACCTCACCGCGGGCGCGTTCCGGGGGACGCGGCCAACCACCTCCCGCTCGAATTCCTCGACGATCTCAGGGCGGCGCTCCTTCCACCACACCTGGGCCGTGGTGACCTTCCTGCCGTCCCGGAGGGTCAGCACCTCGGGGAGGTTCGGGAACGGATTGGCCTTGGACTCGTCATAGTTGGCGCTGTTGGGAGCGCCTTCCTTCGCGGTGGGACCAGGACGGAGCGTCTTGATGCCGAGCTGGTCCTTCATGTTGCGGTGGTCTTCGGCGGTAGGCCAGTTCCTGGGCTCAGGCAAACCGGCCGTGTCTGTGAGCGGCGATGAGGCCTGCTGGGGGCCGGGCGGCCGGCCCACCGCGAGCGCCGCCAGAAGCCCGGCGGCGAGCACGCATTTCATGAGGAGCTTTGTACGCGGCATGGCGGCGCTAGCGAGCCTCCTGCGCCTTGGGGACCGACAGGTAGCCGATGAGCTGGTCCTTGCGCACCTCGTTAACAACGATCTCGTAGGGTAGGCGGGCTCTGGCCGCATAGAACTGGAGCGGCTCGTTAACGTTCTTGTCCTTCTTCTCCACCTTCTTGTCGTCCGCAATCAGCTCCAGCGTATAGCGGTTCCTCTTGGTATCCACCCTGGTGACCCGCATCGAGATGTCGCCGACCCGCTGCATCCGGTTGCTCTTCTTCAGGTCGAACTCAAAGTACTCGCGGTCTCCCAGCGCCCTGAGAGCGGCAAGCTGCCTGGCGTTGGTGGCGATCAGGCCGCTCTGCACTCCGAGGTCGCCGCGCACGGTCTTAAGCTCGGCGACGGTCTTCTCGAGCTCGCTCCTGGCGGAGGCCACTTCACTGCGCACACTGGTCAGTTCGCTGGACACGTCGGCGAGCTTCGAGTGCGCGCTGCTGGTCGACTCCCGCACCGCATTGAGTTCCCCGGCCACCTGCTCACGCTGCCTGGCCTGCTCCTGTTCCAGCAGCTCCGCGAGCTCCCGGGCGCGCTGCAGAGCTTCCGCCCGGGCCTGTCCGGCCGCCAGCGCCGAAGTGCGCCGCGCGTTCTCCAGTTCCTGCCGCAACTGGTCCAGATTGCGCCGGTTGGCCGAGTCCAGCAGTGAGGACGCCTCGCGCACCTTGCGAACCTCCGCCGCCACCGACTCGCGGACCAGCGCCACGTCCGCCCGCATACGGTCCACCTCCAGGAAAAGATACACCGACGCGGCCCCCAGCGCGATGGCCAGCCCCCAGAGCACGGCCATGCCGATGCGCGACGCCATTGAAGACCCTCTTGCCGGAAGCAATTCGGGCACGGCAACCTCCTCTTGTCTCCACCCACAGTCTAGCACCGCCGACTTGCGCGCGCCCCGTGCGCATGCTGTATACTGATCGGTATAGATGAACCTCTCTGCCCGGGACCGCATCCGACAGGCGGCCGCCACGCTCTTTGCCGAGAAGGGTTTCAGCGCGACAGCCACGCGTGAGATCTGCCAGAGGGCCAGGGTCACCAAGCCGGTTCTCTACTACCACTTCACAAGCAAGGAGAACCTTTACCGCGAGATCGTCCTGGAGGCCTTCGGGGAGAGGCTGCGCGAGCTCACTCTGGCATCGCACCGCGGCGGCACGGCGCATGAGAGACTGCGGGACGTCCTCTCCGCGAGTTTCACCATGACCAGGCGCAATCCGCGTCTTTCCGTGCTTCTTTTTCGCATGGTCCTGGCCCCGTACCACGAGGCTCCGGCCGTCGACTACGTGAGGGTGGGGACGAGCCTGGCGGAGTTGATTGAGGGGTTGCTGCGGGAGGGGGTGCGCCGCGGGGAGTTGAGCTGCGAGCCCCGGGAAACCGCCGTGGCCTTCCTCGGCGTCGAGATGATCTATTCAATCAGCCATCTGGCTCGCGGCAAGCCGGCTTTGGACCGCCGCCTGGCGGGACGGATCGTGCAATTGCTGCTGAGCGGCTGTGCCCGTAATTCTACCGATCGGTAGGTGCCAAATGAAGTTGCGTTCATTTCTTTTTCTCGCTCTGTTGCTTCCGGCGGCCGCGCAGACCATGGCCGAGAATGAGGCCTTGACTGTCGAAGAGGCCGTGGGCCTGGCGCTGGCGCGGCACCCGGACGTGGCCAAGGCCAGGGCGGGGGCCGAGATTCTGAAGGGCCGGATTCGCGAAGTCCGGGCGCAAGCTTTGCCTGACGTCAGGATCGCCTCCAGTGGAACCCGCTGGCGCGACCCCAGCTTCCTGAACGCGTCGGGGCTCGACAAATTCCCCGAGGAGCTGCGCCTGGCGCTGGTTCCAACGGCGGTCAACCTCTTCGACTACGGCGTCAGCGTGAGCCAGCCGCTGTATACCGCGGGTAAGGTGGGCACGGCGCTGCGCATCGCCTCCATCGAATCGGAGGGCGCCGAGCTTGACGTCGACCGCGCCCGGCAGGATCTTGCTTTGGAAGTGGTCCGGGCCTGCTTCGACCTGCTTTGGGCCGAGCACGCGCGGCTCCTGGTGATCGAAACGCAGCGCCAGCGCAAGCTGCATGCGGATATGGCGCGGACGCGTTTCAACAACGGAGTGGCCACTGAGGTGGATGTGCTGCGCAGCGAGGTGGCGCTGGCCAACATGGGACCGGAACTGGTCCGCGCCGAGAACGCCATCCGGCAAGTGCGCGCGCTGTTGAACTTCTACCTGGTCCGCCCGCTGGGTTTCCCGACCAGGGTCGCCGGCGGCTTCCAGGAGAAGCCCTGGGAGCAGTGGGACCTCGAAGTCCTGGCCGTGCAGGCGCTGCGCAGCCGGCCGGAGGTGCAGAGGTTGAGGATCGCCGAGCGCAGCGCGGAGGGGCAGTTGCAGCTTGCCAGGGCTGAGAACCGCATGCGCGCGGATCTTAGCGGCGCCTACGGGGTCGTGTCGCGCCGGCCGAAGAACCTGTTCGATCCGCTGTACGCCCGCTGGAGCGTCGGCGTGAACTTCACTCTGCCCGTTTTTGACGGCTTCCGGCGCAGCGGCCTGGTCTACCAGGCCACCGCCAGCCAGCGCGCCGCGCGCCTGGAGCGCGAGAAGGCCGAGCAGCAGGTCCGTCTGGCGCTACAGCAGGCGCTGGATGGGACACGGGCCGCCACCGAGACGGTCGCCGCGGCCCGGGCCAACATCGCGCAGGCCGAACGGGTGCTGGAGATGACGCAGAACAATTACAGGCACGGCGCGGCCACGACGCTCGACATCACGGACGCGCAGACCGCCCTGACGGAAGCCAGAACCAATCTTTTGCGCGGGATGCACGAGTACTCGATCGCCCGCGCCAACCTGCTCTGGACTGCCGGGAGGAACCCATGGGAATAAGAACCGGATCATTCCGCCACTTTCGCCTTTTGCCTCTTGCCCTTTGCCTTCTGCTTTCCGCCTCCGGCTGCCGCAAGAAGGAGTCCGCAGCGACCATTGAGGGCAGCGAGCTGCCGTCCCTCGACGTCGAGGTGGTTGAGGTCAAAGCCCAGCCGCTGGCCCTCACCGTGCCCGTGACTGGCTCGCTGGTGTCCCGCGCCCTGGTGGTGGTGAAGGCCGAGACCGCGGGGCGTCTGCTGAAGTTCGCCAAAGAGGAAGGGGACGCCGTCACAGCGGGCGAGGCCGTGGCCTGGGTGGATGACGAGAACTACCGGCTCGCGGTGAGGCAGGACCAGACGGCGGTCCAGGTGTCGGAGGCGGCGTTGGCCAGGACGCGGGTCGCAGCCGAGCACGCGGCCAGCGAACTGGAACGCGCCCGGAACCTGCTCAAGTCCGGCGGCATTACAGACCGCGACCTGAAGGCGGCCGAACTGACCGAGCGCGACTCGCGGGCGCAGGTGGCGCTGGCCGAGGCGCAACTGGCACAGACGCGCGCCGTGCTGGCGGGCTCAGAGAAGCGGCTGCGGGATACGGTGATCCGGTCTCCTATAAGCGGCGTCATCGAGCAGCGGTTCGTCAACCCGGGCGCTTACGTGGAAGCCCCCACGCAGATGTTCTCCATCGTCGATAACCAGCGGCTGGAGCTGGAGAGCCCCGTTCCTTCCACGGACCTGGCGCAGATCCGCCAGGCTCAGCGGGTCTCCTTCGCCGTGAACAGCTACCCCGGCGCCACCTTCGAGGGGACGGTGGTAGAGGTGAACCCGGCGGTGGATCCGCTGACCCGGTCGGCCAGAGTGCGCATCAGTGTGAACAACAGCGGCGGCAGACTCAGAGCCGGAATGTTCGCGCAGGGCGCCATACAGACGGGCGTCGAGCACAACACCGTGGTCGTGCCCGCCGTGGCGGTCTACCGCAGCGCGGGCTCGGGCGGAGAGGCATACGCCTTCGTGGTCGAGAACGGAAAGGCAGCCCGGCGGGCGGTCCGCATCGGGCGCGAGACCGGCGGCAGGGTCCAGATCCGGGAGGGCCTGAGGCCCGGCGATGTGCTCATAGCCGAACAGAAGATCGAATTGGCGGAGGGCGTGAGCGTGTCGCCCCGGAAGTCAGGTTGATATGTTCCTCAGCGACCTTTCCATCAAACAGCCCGTGCTGGCCACCATGCTGGCAGTGACGCTGGTGGTGCTGGGCATCTACTCCTACCGGGAGCTCAGCGTGGACCTGATGCCCAACGTGGAGATCCCGGTTCTCACCGTTCAAACGGCATACCCGGGAGCCTCCCCGGAGACCGTGGAGCGCGAGGTCACCAAGCGGATCGAGGAAGCCCTCAACACCATCCCCGGGGTGAGGCACATCTCGTCCACCACCACCGAGGGCCTCTCGATGGTGGTCATCGAGTTCCGGCTGGGAGTGAGCATCACCACGGCACAGCAGGACGCCCAGTCGAAGATCAACGCTATCCGGGCCAGTTTCCCCCGCGATATGGAGGAGCCGGTCTTGCAGCGCATCGATTTCAGCGCGCTGCCCGTGGTTTCGGTGGCTGTCGAGAGCCCGACGGCCGACATCAAGACCCTGTCCTCGCTGGCGGAGAAGGTTCTCAAGAGGCGGCTGGAAACCGTGCCCGGAGTGGGACAGGTGAATCTGATCGGGCTCGCCAGGCGCGAGATCCAGGTCCTGGTGGACCGGGAGAAGCTCAAGGCGTTCGGCCTCACCTACGCTGAGGTGGCCGGCGCGCTGGAGCGGGAGAACCTGGAACTCCCTGCCGGGAAACTGGAGCAGGGCGGAAGCGAGCCGCTGGTCAGGGTTACCGGCAAGTTCCGCTCGGTGGATGAATTCCGGGGGCTGATCGTGGCGGTACGCGGCGGCCGCCCCATCTACCTGCCGGAGGTGGCGCAGGTGGTGGACGGGATCGAAGACCGCCGCAGCTCGGCGTTCGTCAACAATGAGCCGGCGCTGGTGATGGACGTGGTCAAGCAGTCCGGCGCCAACACGGTTGGCGTAGCCGACGGCGTACGCGACGCTCTGGCGGAGATCAACGCGGAGCTTCCGCCCCACATTCGCCTGCGGGCGGTGGTGGACAACTCGATCTTCATCCGGGACTCGGTGCATGACGTCCAGATCACCCTCATCCTGGGCGGCATCCTGACGGTCCTGATCGTCTTCCTGTTCCTCAACAGCTGGCGCAGCACGGTGATCACGGGGCTGGCGCTGCCGGTTTCGGTCATCAGCACGTTCATCATCATGCGGGCCCTGGACTTCACGCTGAACACCCTTACGCTGATGGGCCTGTCGCTGGCCATCGGCCTGCTGATTGACGACGCAATCGTGGTCCGGGAGAACATCGTCCGCCATATGCACGCGGGGGTGGATCACTACACCGCTGCGCGGGAGGCCACCTCCGAAATCGGCCTGGCGGTCATGGCCACCACCTTCAGCATCATCGCCGTATTCGTTCCAGTGGCGTTCATGGGCGGCATCATCGGCCGCTTTTTCTACCAGTTCGGTATCACTGTGGGTTTCGCCGTGCTGGTTTCGCTGTACGTGAGCTTCACGCTGGATCCCATGCTCTCCAGCCGGTGGTACGACCCGGCGGCCGACCCTCGGGCGCCCCGCGGGTGGCTCGGGCGCCTGCTCGCCAAATTCAACGACCGGGTGGACGAACTCCGCGGCGTGCTGGCGGTCACCCTCCGGTGGTCGCTCTCGCACCGCTGGGCCGTCATCCTGCTCGCCGCGGGCGCGGTGGCGGCCAGCTTCTCGCTGTTCGGCGGCCTGGGCAGCGCCTTCATGCCCGATGCGGACGAGAGCCACTTCAACGTGGCCTACCGGGCCGAGCCCGGCATCAGCATGGAACGCTCCGAGCAGATGGCCCTGGCGCTGGCCGAGGAGATCCGGAAGGATCCCGGCGTCGAGTACACCTACGCGACGGTGGGCGGCACGCAGGGACAGGGGATCAACGAGGGGAGCATCTACGTCAAGCTCAAGGACCCCTCCGAGCGCCGCTACTACCTCGCCATAATGGCCGATACGCGCGAACGCATGAAACGCTTTCCGGCCCTGCGCGCCTCGGTGAGCCTGCCTTCCATGGGCGGCGCCGAAGCCCCCATCCAGCTTTCGCTGAGGGGCGACGACCTGAACGTGCTGCGGCGCTACTCGGCGCAGCTCTCTGATCTGGTTCGCAGGACGCGGGGGGCCACCGACGTGGACACCAGCGAAGTGGAGCCGCGGCCCGAATTCCGGGTCCGCCTGGAGCGGGAAGCCGCCGGCGACCTGGGCCTGGACCTGGGCACGGTGGCGGCCACCGTGCGCGGACTGGTGGCGGGCCAGGTGGTCAGCCAATTCGAGGATCTTGACGGGGACAGCTACGACGTGCGGCTGCGCATCGACCCCGCCCAGCGCAGCCGGAGCGGCGACCTGCTGGAGCTGGACGTTCCCGCGCGGGCGGGCCGCGCGCTGGTCCCGCTGAGCCAGGTGGCCGCGCTGGAGACCGGGGCGGCGCCTTCCAATATCCGGCGCCTGGACCTGATGCGGGAGATCCGCATCTCGGCTAACACGCAGGGGCGCTCGCTCGGCGAGGTGGTTAACGAGATCAAGCTCGGCGCCGAGGAGCTCCGCCTCCCGCCCGGATACGGCATCATGTACACCGGCGAAGCGGAGCAAATGACGGAGAGCTTCGGTTACGTGGCCCAGTCGCTGCTGCTGGCGGTGATCCTGATCTACGCCATCCTGGCGTCCCAGTTCCGCAGTTTCGCTCAGCCGCTGGCCATCATGCTGTCCCTGCCCCTGTCGCTGCTGGGCGTGGCCGGGATGCTGTACCTGGTCAAGGACACGCTCAACATCATGTCGATGATCGGACTCATCCTGCTGATGGGCCTGGTCACCAAGAACGCCATCCTCCTGGTGGACTTCACCAACGTGCAGCGCCGCGCCGGCTCCGGGCGGCGCGAGGCCGTGATCGAGGCCGCCCGCGTGAGGCTGCGCCCGATCCTGATGACCACCCTGGCCATGATCTTCGGCATGCTGCCGCTGGCGTTCGAGCTCGGCTCGGGCGCGGAATTCCGGGCGCCCATGGCCCGCGCCGTGATCGGAGGCCTGATCACTTCCACCCTGCTGACGCTGATCGTGGTGCCGGTGGTGTACACGTACCTGGACGATTTCGGCGCGCTGCTGACCCGCTGGTTACGCCGCCGCGTCCCCGCTCATGCCCAGGTCCGCAACGGGGTGCCGGAAGGCGTAGAGTAGACAGCATGCTCACACTTGCCAGGTACTCCATCGGCGTGGGCGACCGTTTCAGTCGCCAAGCCGAGGCGCAGCTCCGCGCGTGCATGCTCGCGGCCGAGCAGGGAGTGGACGTGATCCCGGTATGGAACAAGTCCTTCCGGGAGCACTCCATCATCGGCTCGGCGCCGGCCGGCGTTCGCGCCGCCGCCGAAGCGGCGGTCAGGAAGCTCGCCTGGAACAAGCCGTTTCACGTGGACGCCGATCACATCAACCTCTCGAACGTGGACGGCTTCATCGAATCCTGCGACTTCTTCACGCTGGACGTAGCCGACCGGTTGCGCGGGGCGGCCGGCCCCGGCGACATCCGGGCGGCGGTGGGTGAAGCCGGCCGGGTCTACCGCCATATCCTCTCGCGCAGGGACGGGCGTCCCTTCATAACCGAAATCTCGATGGACGAGACGGACGCGCCGCAAACGCCGGCGGAGCTGACGGCCATCCTGGCCGCCATAGCCGAGGAAGGCATACCTGTCCAGACTATCGCCCCCAAGTTCACCGGCCGCTTTAACAAAGGCGTGGACTATGTGGGCGACGTTTCCCGGTTCGCCGAGGAGTTCGCCGGCGACATCGCCGCCATTGCCGAAGCGGTCCGGCGCTACAACCTGCCGCCGAACCTCAAGCTGAGCGTTCACTCGGGCAGCGACAAGTTCTCCCTCTACGCGCCGATGCGCGAGGCCCTGCGGCAGAGCGGCGCGGGTGTTCATCTCAAGACCGCCGGCACCACGTGGCTGGAGGAGTTGATAGGACTGGCCGAAGCCGGCGGCGACGGCCTGGCCCTGGCCAAGGAGGTCTACGCCGGAGCCTTCGCCCACAGGGAGGAACTATGCGCCCCATACGCCACGGTGATAGACATCGATCCGGACCGGCTCCCGCGTCCGGATGAGGTTGAACGATGGACGTCGGGGCAGTACGTCTCCGCCCTGCGCCACGACTCCTCCTGCCGCGAGTTCAACCCCAGCCTGCGCCAGTTGCTGCACGTGGGCTACAAGGCGGCGGCCAGGATGGGCAGCCGGTACCTGGATCTGCTGGCGGCCTGCGAGGCCTCGGTTTCGCGCAATGTCACGGCCAACCTGTTCGAGCGCCACATCCGGCCTCTGTTGCTGGACGCCTGAGCCTACTGTCCCCGCACGGTGAACAGGGCGTAGTACAGCATCAGGCAGCAGATAACCGCTGAGGCGAACCAGAGCAGGACCGTCCCCGGCCGCGATGGCAGGATGTCCCTGGGAATCCGGCGGTGTCTCAGGAAGAGGGCGCCGGCGGCGATAACCGGGAGCATGATGGCCTGCGACACGCCGCCCGCCACCACCATCTTCACGGGCGAGCGGAACAGCAGAAACAGCAGCACGGGGATCACCGTCAGCGCCCACACAAACAGGTTCCGCAGTCTGAGCCGCGCCTGGTAGTCGCCGGCCTGGAACGCGCCCATGATCCGGCACATGTCGGCGTACATGCGGGCATGGGACGCGGTTGAGGCGAAGATGGTCCCGTAGAGGGTGGCGATCGCGCCCGCGTAGAACAGCCACAGCGACCAGCCGCCCAGCGTCTGCGTGTAGATGTTGGAGAGCACGGGAATCATGTCCCCGGCGGCTGGCACCAGTCCCATGCCGTTCAGTATCCCGGCCCCCAGCACGTAGAAGGCGGCCGTGGCCACGGTGTAGATCCCCATCGAACACAGGATGTCCACGTGCATGACGCGCACCCAGCCGCGGGCGCGCGCGCGCCATTCCGCCGTCTCCTCGCGCCGCCCGGTGTAGCGCGCGTACCCCTTTTCGACACACCAGTAGGAGTACATGAACAGCTCGGTGGCGCCGACGCCCGTGATGCCGAACACCGCCACCGCGGTGGCCAGGCCCGCTCCAGGCATCTGGAACGTCAGGCCCTCGACCAGCCGGCTCCACGAGAAGTACTGCGGCATGCGCATCAGCAGCAGCGCGCACAGGAAGGTCAGCATGGTGAAGAACCCTACTTTCACCATGGCCAGGCGCTCGATCCGCAGATACCCGCCGCCGAGCAGCAGCGCCAGGCTGAGCGCCGCAAACAGCAGGACCCAGACGTTCACCGGAACCCACGGCACAAGCTGGTTCATGACCTGCGATACCCCGCCGTACATGGCGCCGACCTGGAACAGGCTCATCAGGACCACCAGAGCCCAGCCCCACACCACCCAGTTCACCCGCCAGCGCGGCCCGGGCATCTGGTTGAAGCTCTCCAGGCTGGTTTCCGCCGTGGCTATGGTGTGGCGTCCCATGACGGCCTGCACCACCGGCTTTATCAGGCAGCTCAGGATAATCACCCACAGCGCCGTGTATCCGGCCTGCGCCCCCAGCGTCGTGGTGGCGATCAGTTCGCCCGACCCCACTATCGAGGCCGCCAGTATCATCCCCGGACCGATCTTCCTGAGGATCTCTCCCAGAGCGCGGGGCGGCTCGGCGACGTCCTCACTCCGGTACTGGTAAGGATCCTGCATCGTTCTCCTCAACGCAGGTAGAACAAGCTCAGCCGGGGCAGGCGGGAGGATTCGAGCAGGCGGCGCTCCAGGTACTGTTGCTCCAGCATCGCCAGCTGGGCGGCGGTCATCTTGCCGCGGTAGGGACGAAGTTCGATGTCCAGAGACCGGCGCGCCGCCAGCATTTCCTCTTCGCTCTGGCGGCTGCGCGCGACGGCGATCATCTTATCCTCAAGCGCGGTCAGCCGGCGCTCGGTTTCTTCCAGGTCCCGGTAGCAGCCCTCGGCGTCCCCGAGAATCTGCTCCAGGGCCCCGGCGATCTCCCCGAAGGCGGCGTCCCGGGTGGCCCGCAGCTCACCGGCGCACCCGGCCAGGAACGACTTGAACTCCTCCAGTTCAAAAGGAGCCGGCGCCTGCTGGCGCGGCTCCGCCGCGCCAGCGCCGGCCATGGTCTGCGCAGCCGCCAGCACTTCCTGAGCGCAGTAGGCCAGTGAGTTCACCGCCCGGACCTTGGACTTCCGGCTGCGCCACTTCTCGAAAGCCGCATCGACGCCCCGCAGCACCGCCTCCAGCGGCACGCCGGAGTCCTTCCAGGTCTCTATCAGCGCCCAGTCCAGCGGGGAGAGCAGGAACAGCGATGTGCCCCGGGCCTGCTGAAAGTGCTCCTCCACCTCGGTGAAGTAATTGAAGTAATTGTACTGCCAGCTCCCGCCGGGCTCGATGTCAGCGCACGTCATGCAACTTCCGATCGGGCGGCCTGCGAGCCGCCACATCATCCACGGGGCTGGGGAGGGAGGTCCTTTTCGATAGCGGCCACTGCCTCAACCGGCTGCTGGCAGTGGAAAAGGCGGGCTTCCGCGTCAGGGGGATCCCATGTGGGCAATGTTCCCGCACGCCAAAGCTCCTTCCTGGCCTTGGCGAGCCAGGCGACGGACCAGCCCGGCAAGCAAGGGATCGCCGGTCGTCAGAAACGCCCGCGATGCCTGCCCGCCCATCCCGTTATCTCCTTACTCACCTAGTCTGCCACAAGGCGCCGTGCGCGGAAGGCAAGAAGCTCCTGGCGAGGCTATGCGCTCCGGTTCCGTTCCCAGATCAACTGTAACCCCTCGAGCGTGAGGTTGTCGTCCACCCCCTTGAGATACCGCGAGCCGCGCGTGACCAGGTGAGCCTGGCCGCCGGTGGCCACGGCAACCGTCCCCGGCCCCAGCTCCGCCATCAGCCGCTCCAGGATGCCGTCGATCAGGCCCACCGCGCCGTAGTAGAGCCCCGATTGCATGCTCCCCACCGTGTTGGTTCCGATCAGCTTGCCGGGCTCGCGGAAGTCCACCATGGGAAGGCGGGCGGTCTTGGCGAACAGGGCTTCTATGGCTATGCCGATGCCGGGCGCGATCAGTCCTCCCAGGTAGCGGCCCGACGCCGATACGGCGTCGAAGGTGATGGCCGTGCCCAGGTCCACGATCACGCATGGCCCGCCGTACTTGGTGAAAGCCGCCACGCTGTTGACGATGCGGTCCGCGCCCACCTCGCTCGGAACGTCGTAGCAGATCTGGAGGCCCGCATCGGTCGAGGGCGTCACGAAGAGGGCCGTCTGGTGGAAGTACTTCTCGGCCATTTCGGCCAGGCTGGCGTCGAGCGGCGGCACCACGCTGGAGATGACTACGCCGTCCACCCTGTCCAGATCCAGCGAGGCCAGCGAGAACAGATTCCGCAGCAGCACGCCCCATTCGTCCGCCGTCTGCTCGATGACCGTCCGGAGGCGCCACCGCCCGGTCAGCGTCCTCTCCTCGAATGCGCCGATGGTTATGTTACTGTTGCCGGCGTCCAACGCCAACAGCATGGCGCCTCCTTTCTCTCCTGTCGATGGCGGCGAGCAGATGAACGAGCAGAGCCTCGCGGGAATGCTCCGCGCCCGAGGCCATCCGCAGCGACGTGGCCGTTGCCGCCAGTTCCTCCGGAAAGCCGGTCTGGTTCACGTTCACGCCGACGCCGGCTATAAGCGCCGACAGGGCCCTAGTCACCAGGATACCGGCGCACTTTTTGCCGTCAAGCAGCAGGTCATTCGGCCACTTCAAGTCACAGGCCAGTCCCGTGGCCAGGAAAATGGCCTCGCGCGTCGCCAGCCCGAGCGCCAGCGTCAGGCCCTGGAGCGGCTCGGGCGGCAGCTCGCCGCCCAGTATGATCGAAACGTAGAGCCCCGAGCCTTTCTCCGAATGCCACCGCCGCCCTTGCCGCCCCTGGCCGGCGGTCTGCTCGTCGGCCACCACCACCGTTCCGGGCGCGCAGCCTTCCCGCGCCAGCCGCGCCGCATCCGTCATGGTGGAGCCGGTGGTCTCAAACCATACGATCTGACGGCCGGGCACGCGCGCCCGCACCATGTCGGCGTCGAACGGCATGCTCAAACCAGGCGCAGCCGGAAGTTGATATCCACGGCGCGGGCCGAATGCGTGATTGCGCCGCAGGAAATGAAGTCCGCGCCGGTCGCCGCATACTGGCGGATGTTGGCGAGCGTGATGCCGCCGGACAGCTCCACCTTGGCGCGGCCGCCCACGAGGGCGACGTGCCCGGCGGCCTCCTCCGGGGAGAAATTGTCGAGCAGTATCCGCTCGGCGCCGCACGCGAGCGCCTGCTCGAGCTCGGCCCGGCTGTGAACTTCGATCTCAACCGGCATGCCGGTCCGGCGCGCCCGCTCCATGGCCGCCTGGATTCCACCGGCCGCGGCCACATGGTTGTTCTTGATCAGGATTGCGTCGAACAGCCCCAGTCGGTGGTTGGCCGCCCCGCCGGCGGCCGCCGCCATCTTCTCCAGACGCCGCAGCCCGGGAGTGGTCTTGCGCGTGTCCAGCACTTTGCAGCGGGTGCCGGCCACCGCGCCGGCATAGGCCCGCGCCAGCGTGGCGACGCCGCTCAGCCTTTGGAGAAAGTTGAGGGCCACCCTCTCGCACTCCAGCAGCGTCCGCGCCTGTCCCCGCACCGTTGCGATCGGCCCGCCGGCCGGGACCAGCGCGCCGCTGGAAGCCGCCGGCCTGAGCTCCTCGACCCCGCCGCGCATCCGGTAAATGACCGCCAGCAGTTCCACCCCGGCCACCACCAGTTCCTCCCGCGCCTGGAATGTCCCCTCGGCCGCGCGGCCGGATGGGACGCAAGCCGCCGAGGTGACATCACCCGGCCCGATGTCCTCCTCCAGCGCCCTCCTGACGGCCTCCTGTATCTCGGCGTGTTCGACGTCGAAGCTCATGCCGGAGGGAGCACCTCCAGTGCGGCGCGGCTCTTGGCCAGTTGTGATTCGTAGTCGCCGAGTTTCCGCCTGAGCGATTCGGTCACGCGCGCCGGTGCGCGGCTCAGGAACTCCGGGTTGCCCAGTTGCCCGCGGGAACTGGCGATCACCTTCTCGAGCTGCTCGACCTGCTTCTCGAGCCTCTTGCGCTGGGCGTCGGCCTGCGCGGCGGGCAGCCGCAGAACCAGGTCGTACTCGGGCGTCGAGCGCAGCGCACCCTCGCCGCGGGGCGCCGCGCCGGCCGCCAGCTCCAGCTCCACGCCCGCCAGTTTCTGGATCACCCCGGCCTGCTCCCGCGCCAGTTCCAGCACGGCCGTCCGGGAGTAAACCGCTCCCTGAAGCTGCTGCTTGGGGTCGGCCTTCATCTCGGCCCGCAGGTTGCGCGCCGAAGTGATGATCTCCTGGACCGTGGCCATCTCGCCCTCGGCCGCTTCATCGAGAAACGCCGGATCGGCCTGCGGATAGCCGGCGAGCGCCAGCGACCGCGGCCGGGGGCTGTCGCTCTCCAGCCGCTGCCACAGCTCCTCGGTCAGGAACGGCATGAGCGGGTGCAGCAGACGCAGGGCCGCTTCAAAGACGTAGAGCACGTTTCGCCAGTCGCCGGTGGGCCCGGAGTTCTCCGTGAAGCGCAGCTTCTTGATTTCCAGGTACCAGTCGCAGAACTCGTGCCACAGGAAATGCCACAGAACCTGCGCCGCCTCGTGGTAGCGGTACTTCCCGATGGCGCGGCCGGCGGCCTCCGCCGCGCGATTCAACCGGCTGAGCATCCAGCGGTCCTCGAGCCTCTCGGCGGCGGGCGAGGCGGGCACTCGCGGGGCCACCCGGGAGCGCTCCATGTTGAGGAAGAGGAAGCGGGCCGCGTTCCAGAGCTTGTTGGCGAAGGCGCGCGCGCTCGCCATGCGCTCCTCGGTGAGAACGATGTCCGTGCCCGGCGCGGCGCCGAGCAGCAGCGACATGCGCACCGCATCGGTGCCGTACCTTTCGGTCACCTCCAGCGGGTCGATCACGTTGCCGCGCGTCTTGGACATCTTCTGCCGTTCGGCGTCGCGCACCAGGGCGTGTATGTAGACCTCGCGGAAGGGCACGTCTCCCATGAACTCCAGCCCCATCATGACCATCCGCGCCACCCAGAAGAAGAGGATGTCGAAGCCGGTGATCAGCAGCGACGTTGGGTAGTAGGTCTTCAGGTCCTCGGTCTCATCCGGCCAGCCGAGGGTTGAGAACGGCCACAGCGCGGAGCTGAACCAGGTGTCAAGCACGTCCGGGTCCTGCTCGATCCGGGCCGAGCCGCAGCGGGCGCACACGGTCGGATCCTCGCGGGCGACGGTGAGGCCGCCGCACTCGCGACAGTGCCAGGCCGGGATGCGGTGCCCCCACCAGAGCTGCCGCGAGATGCACCAGTCGCGGATGTTATTCATCCACTCGAAGTAGATCTTGGCGTAGTTGTCCGGCGTGACCTTGATGGCGCCGCTCTCCACCGCGCGTATGGCGGGTTCGGCCAGCGGTCTGGCCTCGACGAACCACTGGGTGGAAACCAGCGGCTCGACCACGGTCTTGCACCTCTGGCACTTGCCCACCGCCAGCGCATGTGGCTCGACCTTGGCCACCAGGCCCTGGGCTTCGAGGCCGGCCACCACCCGGCGGCGGGCTTCGAAGCGGTCCAGCCCGGCGTAAGGGCCGGCCTCGGCGGTCATGCATCCGTCCTCGCCGATGACCTTGATCCGCTCAAGGTTGTGGCGCCGGCCGGCTTCGAAATCGTTGGGGTCGTGCGCCGGAGTCACCTTCACCACGCCGGTCGCGAACTTCGGGTCCGCCAGTTCGTCGAGGATCACCGGGATCCGGCGGTTCATCAGGGGCAGTATTGCCCGCCTGCCGTGGAACGGGAGGTACCGCCCGTCGCCGGGATTCACGGCGACGGCGGTATCACCCAGCATGGTCTCGGGGCGCGTGGTGGCCACCACCAGGCACTGGTCAGAATCCTCCACCGGATAGCGTATGTGCCACAGGTCGCCCTGAGTCTCCTCGCGGACCGTCTCCAGGTCCGACAGCGCCGTGTGGCAGCGCGGGCACCAGTTGACCATGTACTGGCCGCGGTAGATCAGCCCTTTTTCGTAGAGCCTGACGAAGACCTCGCGCACGGCGCGCGACAGGCCCGGGTCCATGGTGAAGCGTTCCCGGCCCCAGTCGCAGCTTGCTCCCAGCCGGATCATCTGCCGCTTAATGGTCCCGCCGGACTCTTCCTTCCATTGCCAGACGCGTTCCAGGAACGCCTCGCGGCCGAGCTGGCGCCGGTCGACGCCTTCCTCGGCAAGCTTGCGGGCCACCACCATCTGCGTGGCGATGCCGGCGTGGTCCGTGCCGGGGAGCCAGAGCGTCCTGTCGCCCCGCATCCGGCGCCAGCGTACGGTGGCGTCGATCTCGGTGTGCTCGAGCATGTGGCCCATGTGCAGCGAGCCGGTCACGTTGGGAGG
>JBBITL010000054.1:0-11149 GCA_037440765.1 Solibacteraceae bacterium | reverse complement strand
TCCAGCGCTCGGCCCACCGCGGCTCGAAGCGCTGGGGCTCGTAAACCTTCTCGATTTCCATGGGAAAATCCCAATATATCATGGGGTTCCGGACCCGAGCCTTCAGCTACAATGGGAATCTTATGACCGATAACTTCTACCGGATCAGCAAACTCCCCCCCTATGTGCTCGCCGTGGTGACCGAGATGAAGGCCCGCATGCGAGCCGCCGGACTGGACGTGGTCGACTTCGGGATGGGGAATCCGGACGGCGCAACCCCGCGCCCGGTCGTGGCGAAGCTGGTGGAGGCCGCGCGCAACCAGCGCAACCATCGCTACTCGGTCTCCCGCGGAATCCCCAATCTGCGCGAGGAGATCGTCCGGCGCTACAAGAAGAACTACGGGGTGGAACTGGACGCCAACTCGGAAGCTATCGTCACCATAGGAGCCAAGGACGCTGCGGCGCACCTGTTGTTCGCGGTGATCGGCCCCGGCGACGAAGTCGTTTCTCCGAATCCCTGCTACCCGATCCACCAGTACGGCGTGATTATGGCCGAGGGCCAGGCCTGCACCATGCCCATGCCCGACCCGGCCAGCTTCCTGAACCGCCTGGAGGATCACTACCGCGCGTCGGCGCGCAAGCCGGCCATGATCCTGATCTCGTTCCCGCACAACCCGACCACGCAGTGCGTGGACCTGGATTTCTTCCGCCAGATCATCCGCCTTGCCTCACACCACGGCACCATGGTGGTGCACGATTTCGCCTACGCCGACCTGGGTTTCGACGGATACACCCCGCCGAGCATCCTGCAGGTGGACGGGGCCAAGGAAGTGGCCGTGGAGATCTACTCCATGTCCAAGAGCTTCAACATGGCCGGCTGGCGCGTGGGCTTTTGCCTGGGAAACCGGAAGATGATCGCGGCACTGGCGCGCATCAAGAGCTACCTGGACTACGGCGTGTTCCAGCCCATTCAGATCGCTTCCATCGTGGCCTTGCGGGAGTGCGAGGAAGAGACCGGGAAGATCTGCGCCATTTACCAGAAGCGCCGGGACGTGCTGATTGACGGCCTGGGTCGGGCGGGCTGGCGGGTGGAGCCGCCGCGGGCGACCATGTTCGTCTGGGCGCCCATCCCGGAGCAGTACCGGGCGCTGGGCTCGGTGGAATTCTCCAAGTTGCTGCTCGACAAGGCCCTGGTCGCCGTTTCCCCGGGCCTCGGCTTCGGCCCGCTGGGGGAGGGTTTCGTGCGCTTCGCCCTGATAGAGAACCCTCACCGCACCCGCCAGGCCACGGCCTCCATCCGGAGGTTCCTGAAGGGGAAGGGGTGAAGCGCGGCTTGTCCCCATTAATGGCCGAGAGCCGCCGGACTGTGGCGTGGTGGGCCCTGTAGGATTTGAACCTACGACCAACGGATTATGAGTCCGCTGCTCTAACCGGCTGAGCTAAGGGCCCGCGCCTTGTGACCGCAACGCGCCAGATTGCCGCGCGCCGTAAAGAGTTTAGCATGAAGCGGCCTGGCGGGACGCGAGGGAGCCCTGCAATGAGTTTACTTGCCACCGCGCCGGTTTGGACTTATGCTTGACCCGTAGCGGGCGCCTCGCAAGGGGGAGACTACTGGGAAGCCCCCCGATGCCGACGCGAGCGATCAGCGCCCGCCAGGGGAGGATGCAAATGCTGAAGAAAGTCACCGGCGCAATTGCCTTTGCAGCGCTGGCCACAACGCTCGCCCTTCAGGCGCAGTCCGTGCCGCAGCGGGTGAGCGTACCATTCAAGTTCCACCTCATGGACAAGGCGTACGGGCCCGCCCTGTACTACTTCCGCTTCGAGAGCTCTTCCGACAAGGTGGAGGTGCTCAACCAGGACAAGGCTCTGATCAGCAGGGTCAACGTCGTTACCAGGCTGGCGCCGACGCCGGGGGCGAAGCGGGACGGCACCATCCGGCTGGTATTCGACCAGGTGGGCCAGGAGCGGTTCCTGTCCGAGATCTGGATCCCCGGCACAGACGGTCTGCTGGTGCGCGCCACCAGCGAGCGCCACGAGCACCATGGTGTTGAAGGCCACATGAAGTAGGGCCGCGTGCCCCTACTCCCACTCGATGGTGGCGGGGGGCTTGTGGGTGAGGTCGTAGAAGACGGCGCAGACGCCCTCCTGCTCGAGCAGGGCGGAAGCCAGCTTGTCCAGCAGCCCGGTCTCCATGGGGACGGACTGCGCCGTCATCCCGTCCACCGAGTGGACGGGCCTCAATACAACTGAATCGGGCCACCCGGGGGTGCCGGCGGGGATCAGCACGACCGGAAACTGCCAGGCCCGCCGGTCGAAGCCGCCGGCGCGGGAGTGCGCGCGCACCAGAGCGTCCAGGCGCCGCAGGCGGGCTATCCGCTCCCTGCTGAGAACGCTGCGCGACACCTTCAACCCGGCTGGAGGGACCCGGCTTCGGACCAGAGCCACTATGCGGTTGACGCCGGCCAGCCGGTTGATCATTCCGGTGGCGGCATCCTGGAGCGCGGCATCCGGCGTGGGGGCGCCCTCCAGCGCCAGCACATTGGCGTAGCTTCTGGAGTCGCCCTGAACTCCCACCGAGCGTACCGGGAGGAGCCAGCCGCCCTCCATACGGCTCACAGCCTCGCACGTCTCAGAGCACAGGCAGCGGATCGCCAGGCCGGGCCCGGGGAACGGGTGCCTCTCAAGCAGTTCCTCCGGCAGGCCCAACTCCCGGCCAACTTCCCTAACCTCGTCCTTGTAGAAGCAACCGAGCGGTTCCACGATCCGGTTGGCCTCCATCAGCCGCACGATTGCCGGAACCCGGTTGTGGTGGGTCTTGATGACGGCGGCCTTGGCCGACCCGCCGCTTTCGATCGTGTCCGGATAGATGGTGCCCTGGCCGAGGATCCATTCGTCGCCCAGAAAGTGGTGCGACTGGATGGCGCGCTGCTGAACGCGGATGAACTCATCCCCGATGATGCGGCGTTTCTGCTCCGGGTCGGCGACGCCGCTGAGCGCCTCCAGGAACTGCCGGCCGGCATCTTCGACCAGAAACGAACCGGCGCAGCGCCGGAACAAGCCGCGGACGAAATCGGTTTCCCCCTCCCGCATCAGGCCGGTGTCGACATAGACGCCTCTGACGCGCCCGGCGCCGAGGGCGCGCAGCGAGAGCGTGAAGGCGACCGTGGAATCGACTCCCCCGCTGACGAAGAAGAACACCTTGCGGCCGCCGGCCGTCTGCCGTATTTGCTCCTCAATGAGCGGGACCCGGTGCTTTGGATTCCAGTCCGCCACACAACCGCAGATCCGGAACACGAAGTTCGCCAGGAACTCCCTGCCCCGCCGCGTGTGCGCCACCTCCGGGTGGAACTGCACCCCGTAGAGCCGCCTGCCGGGGTCTCCCATGGCGGCCACCCGGCAGGTGGAGGTGAAGCCCAGGAGATTGAATCCCGAGGGCATCCGCTGGACCGTATCGCGGTGGCTCATCCATACCTGCTGGAGATCCTCGGCGCCGTGGAACAGCGGGTCCTGGGCCGCCAGGTTCAGCCACGCAAGGCCATACTCGCCCCTCTCGCCCTTGTCCACCTGCCCGCCGAGCAGGTGCGCCATCAACTGGTGGCCGTAGCAGATGCCGAGCACGCCGGCCGGAAGCGAGAACAGGCCGGGGTCAACCGTGGGGCTGCCGGCCTCATATACGCTGCCGGGCCCTCCGGAAATGATGATCCCTTTGCGGGCAGCCAACCCGGCGGCGGGGGTGTCGCTCGGGCGGACTTCGGCGTAGACTCCCAGTTCGCGCACCTTGCGGGCGATCAGGTGGCAGTACTGTCCCCCCGCGTCGAGAACCGTAACCTGCGGCTCGGGGACCAGGTGCGTCAATCCCGCTTCGCGCTGCGCTGCGCCAGGAGTTTCTTGGCGTTCTCCAGCAGGGCCTTGGCCTTGGGCAGAGACTCGACGGCCGCGACCACGGCCGGATCCGACTCGATCGCGATACGGTTGGCGTTCTCCACGCTGAACGCGTAAGCGTGTCCGGCGAGCCTCAGCTGGGTGCGCACCCAGGACTGGTTCTCGGCGTATTCGGCCTCGGTGAAGGTGACGCCCTGTTCGATCAGGTAGCGGTGGAACTCGTTTTCGACGGCCTGGTCCGGCGTCCAGCTCCTCGGCAGCTTCAGAGCCACTTGCGCGCCGAAGTGGCTGGCGGTGAAGTTGAAGAAGGCCCTGGCGCGGAGCAGTTCGATTTGAAACCGGTTGGCCCGGGGGGGAGTGTATTTCTCATCCGGCGCGATCCCTCCACCGCCGTACACGGTGCGGCCGCTGTCGGTCATCTTCACGTCCTTCTGGTTCTGCGTGCCGGTGTCCTTGCGGTTGTAGTAGTCGAAGAACGACATGCTGGAATAGTCGCGCTGGATCAACCGGTCGCTGGGGGTGTAGTACTTGGCCGTGGTGAGCGCCAGGCCGGTGTTCTCCGACAGGGGGTAGACCGTCTGGACCAGCCCTTTGCCGAAGGTGTTGTCGCCGATTACCCAGGCGCGGTCATGGTCCTGAAGGGCGCCCGCTACGATCTCCGAGGCGCTGGCCGAGGCGCGGTCCACCATCACCACGATGGGATAGTCACGCAGCGGGTTGCTGCTTCTGGAAACGTAGCGCTTCTCCGGACTGGCACGCCCGCGGTGGCTAACCACAGTCTGACCCTTTTGCAGGAACCGCTCGGAGACGGCCACTCCCTCGTTCAGCAGTCCGCCGGGGTTGGAGCGCAGGTCCAGAATCAGGCCGCGGATGTTGTTCTCGCCAAGCGCCCTCAGGCCGGCGTCCAGCTCCCGGCTGGTGGTGTCGGTGAACTGCGCGATCTGCACGTAGGCGATCCCCGGACGGTAGAAGAAGGCCTCCGGGACGCTCTTGCGGTTGATCTCGTCCCGCACCACGTCAAAGCCCAGTTCCTGGTCGCGCCCCGGGCGCCGGACCCAGACCTTCGCCGTAGTCCCCCTTGGGCCCTTGAGCAGATCCGCCACGTCGGAGGTGGAGAGGCCCTCGGTGGACTTGCCGTTGACCGTGTAAAGCAGGTCGCCCGGCCGCAGGCCGGCCTTCTGCGCCGGCGAGCCGGAGAAGATCTCCATCACCATGGTGCGGTTTTCGCGGGGCCCGACCCTCATTCCGAGGCCAAAGTAGTGTCCCCGCTGCTCTTCGCGCATCAACTGGAAGGAACGCGGATCGAAGAAGCCCGAATGGGGGTCCATCGTGCGTAGCATGCCGGGGATCGCCCCGCCGTATATGGCCCGGTCGGCGTCGAGCGGCTCGGCATAGTTCTGCTCCACCTGCGCGTAAACACCGCTGAAGGTCCGCAGGCTGGCCCGGATATCGTCGTCCGGGGAGGCTGCCGAGATCCCCGCCGCCCCCGGCGTGTAGAGGCCGCCCGCCACCAGGGCGCAAGCCAGTACTACCAGCGGCGCAACAAAGGAAAGCCTATGCGTCTGCTTCATCGCGTTGAGGTTCCCCAGCACCCGCTATTATAGCGCGGGGCGGGATCAGCCCGTCCGCGCCTTGCTCGCCTGCGCCGGCGTCTCCTGCCGCGCGGGCTTCCGCATCACGGGGGCCAGCCTCTTCATGTGGTCGCTCACGCAGACCAGGAACATCGGCTGCCGGGCGCTCTTCAGGATGTCGATCACCCGCTCCTGGCGGTCCTCCAGGTAGATGCTTCTGCCGTCAGTCAGCAGGTGCAGGCTGGAGCCGCCATCAAGCACCTCGCTCAGGCGCCGGTTCATGTCCTTCTGGAGGAACCGCATCACGCGTCTCAGTTTCTGCAACGAGAAGCCCTTGCGCCGGAGCTCGGCGATCATGGTCACCTCGAGCACCTCTTCGGCCTTGTACCTGCGCCTGTGTCCCTGATGACGCGGCGAGACGACGTCCCTCTCGTCCCACCACTGCAACTGCCTCAGGCTGACCCGCGCGATCCGGGCGACTTCGCTGCTGGAGTAGGTGTTGGCGGCGGGAGTCTCCTCCGGCCGGAACTTCCTGGCTGGCTTCAACATGAACTGGCGCTCTCGGTCCAAGAATGGACGACTCTCAGATTGTACTCGACCTGGGACCAGAGTCAAGCGCCATGCTACAGTAGTTCTTTATGGGGATACCGAATGTCAAGCGGTTCCGGCCTTACTGCCCGGAGTGCAAGGAGAACTTCACCCTGATGGCGGTGCTGCCGAAGGACGCCAACCTCGACGCCTATCTGGCCGACGCCGTGGCGCGGCACGATCACAAGGCGTTCAAGGAGTCCAAGCAGTTGCACCACAAGGTGCGCGTCGGCCAGCAGAAGCAGCGCAAGGCCAAGTAGCGGCCGGGCCTGCCCGGCCTTACGGCAGGCGCATCCTCAAGGCCCGCAGGCTCCGGATGGCCTCCTGGGCCACGTGCAGGTCCGGATCGCGGGTTAGCGGCTCGATAAGCCGCGCGGACTCGCTGTCTCCGCTCGCCGCCAGCACCTGCATGAGGCCGGCCTTCTCATCTCGACCGCCGCGAACCAGCGACTGATGAAGCGCCGCGCGCACGCCCGGGTCGCGCGCCGCCTCGATTAGCAGCGCCCGCGCCGCCGGGGCCCGCGTGGCAGAGTTCAGCGTGTTCACCATGTATTGGAGGGGGCTGAACTCCGACAGTTCGTGATTGCCTCCCAGCACCAGGGCGAAGGCCGCCGACAGCCGCGCCAGGTTGTTGTTCTCCTGGTCAAACCGTTCGCGGAGCTCAGGGATATCCTCGGGGTGCTTCAACCGTCCCAGCCCTTCGGCCGCGGCGGCCCGCGACTCCGCGTCCCGGTCGCGCAGGTAAGGCAGCAGGACCTGCCGGTTCGCCGGATCGGGCAGCATTGCGATGGCGGTCAGCGCGGCCCGGCGCACGTTCCGGCTTCCGGTGCGCGCGAGCACGGATCGAAGCGCGGGCAGCGAGTCGAGGTTGTACAGCAGGCCCATCGTCTCCAGGGCTGTTGTCTGCACGCGCTCGTCCAGATCGCGCAGCAGGAACTCCAGCTTGGGACCCACGCTGCGGTCTCTGATCTTCTGGAACGCGACCAGGGCCTCGTAAATCACCCGGGAGTCCTTGGACCTGGCCGCCTCAAGCAGGTTCTCCGCTGCCGCCCCGCAGCGGAGAACGCCGGCGGCCCGAGCCGCGTTGGCGCGAGCCTCCATCGAAGCGCCACCGCTCGCAAGACGGCCGAGGGCCTCGCAGGCCTCGGGCCGCGCCTCGACCCACGGCTCGATGACCTGGTCGTTGGTGTCCGTCCAGCGGCTCATGATCCGGTTGCCGGTGCGGCGCAGTGAGGCGCTCAGGCCGTCGCGCGCGAACCCGGGAAGGTAGAAGTTCACCAGGCCGTCCGACGCCCGTATCTGGATCTCAGGATCGCGGTCCCGGCTCGCTGCTATCAGCGGGTCCAGGCTGTGCTGGGTGCCGATCCCGACCAGCGCCTTGACCGCCTCGATGCGGACCTCCAGATCAGCATCCGACAGCAGTTTCTCCAGTTGGGGGATAGCCGAGGAGCCTTGCTTCTCCAGAGCACGCGCCGCCCGCCGGCGCTCGCGAGCGTCCGGGCTGCCCGCATCCTGGGCGGGGAGCAGGACGCAGAGAAGACTCGAAGCGGCGGCCAGCGCCGCCATGCGCCTGAACATACCCCTAGTCTAGCGGATGAACTCCACCTGCACCCGGCGGGCGATGAGCCCCGCCTCGTAGCCCATGTCCAGCAGCCTCTGAGCCGCCCTGGGCACTTGATCTCCGCAGTCCAGCGTGTAGTGATTCACGTACAGCCCGACGAACTTCTCGGCCAGGGTGGCGTCCATGTCCCCGGCGAACTGTAGCGCGTAGGCCAGCGCCTCGGCCTGGTTGTCGAGAGCGTACCGGATGCTGTCCCGCATCATGCGGCAGCACTCCTCCTTCACCTCGCGCGGCAGCGACCGCAGCAGGGCGTTGGCCCCCAGCGGCAGAGGGAGTTGCTGATCCTGCTTCCACCACCGGCCCAGGTCCAGCACCGCGTGGAATCCGCCGCTGCTGTAGGTAAGCTGGCCTTCGTGAATCACCAGTCCGGCCGTGACGGCGCCTTCACGCACCGCCTCCAGTATCCTGTCGAAGGGCGTCACCACCGCGACGAAATCCGGCTGGTAGAGCTTCAGCGCCAGGTACGCCGTGGTCATCTTCCCCGGCACCGCGATCCGCTTGCCCTTCAGTTCGTCCGCGGCCAGCGGGTGCCTGGCTACGACCAGGGGTCCGTAGCCGTCGCCCACGCTTGATCCGCTGGACATCAGCACGTAGTTCTCAGCCACGTACGGATAAGCGTGGTAGGAGAGCGCCGTCAGTTCGTAGGTGGACCGGAGGGCTTTGCGATTGAGCGTCTCTATGTCGCTCAGCACGTGGCCGAACGACAGCAACTCCGACCGTATCTTCTGTGTAGCCAGCGCATAGAACATGAAGGCGTCATCGGAGTCAGGGCTATGGGCACAGCGGATGGGCTGGGGAACAGCAGGTGGCATGGTTCGGAACCGCACCCATCATAACAGAGGGCGGCCAGCCGGCGGCGCCCGGGCGTGGTGTAGAATAAGTAGGTCGAGGCCGGGAGGTGGGTCTTCTCGAGTAGCGTCGAACATGGCGCACAACTCTCTCCGGTTGGGCTGGCCAGCCGGGCGACGGCTCTCGCGTCCACACTGGCGGGGTGGGTTTTCCCCGATGATTGCCGACTGTGCGGGCTGCCTCTCAGACAGTTGTCGAGGATTCCGGTCTGCCAGCCCTGCCTGACGAGCCCCGAACCGCTTGACGCCGAGCACTTCTGCGCCGCCTGCCGCACGCCCTTCGCCAACGCCTTCCCCCTCGACGAGTCCGGCCGCTGCGCCCTGTGCCGGAGCGGAGTTCAGGGGTTCGACGCGGCCTACTCGTTCGGGGGTTACGAGGGGCCGCTGCGGGAGTTGATACACCTGTTCAAGTTCGAGGGGATCCGCCCGCTGGCGGCGCCGCTGGCCGGCTTGCTGGCCGCTGCCTGCCCGCGCGATGAGCGCCTCGATGCCCTGGTGCCGATGCCACTGCACTGGCGGCGATACTGGCAGCGTGGCTTCAACCAGGCGGGTCTGCTGGCGGCGGAGTTGAGCCGTCGCTCGGGGATTCCCCTGCTGCGCGCTGTCCGGCGGAAGCGCGCCACCGCGCCGCAGACCGGCCTGACCAGCGCCAGGCGCCGGGCCAACGTGGCGAACGCGTTCGTTCCCTCCGGCCGCCCTGTGCGTGGCCTGCGGGTCCTGCTGGTGGACGACGTGCTGACGACCGGGGCCACGGCGGCCGCCTGCGCGCGCGCGCTCAGGTCGGCAGGCGCCGCGCATGTGGCCGTTCTGACTGTGGCCAGGGCGGACCGCCGGGCGCGTGCGGCCTCGCTGCAACCCAGGGAGCCGGCCCATGGTTAACGGGGGGAGGTTGCACCGGCCCGTGCTGGTTCTCAACGCCAGTTACGAGCCCATCAATATCTGCGCCGCCCGGCGCGCGATCGTGCTGGTGCTCAAAGGCGCGGCCACGGCCGAAGAACTGAGCCACGTGGTGGTGCGCTCCGCGCTTCAATCCATGCTGCTCCCCAGCGTGATCCGGCTCCTGGGTTACCGGCGCATCCCGCACCAGACGCGGGCGCTGTCCCGCAAGAACATCCTGCTTCGCGACCGTTTCACGTGCCAGTACTGCCAGCGAACGCTGTCGTCGACCGAACTCACGCTGGACCACGTGGTGCCGCGTTCCCGCGCAGGAGAGGCGGCCTGGGAGAATCTGGTGGCCTGCTGCCACGACTGCAACAACCGCAAGGGCGGCCGCACTCCGGAGGAAGCCGGCATGCGCCTCAGCCGTCCGCCACGGCCGTTCAGCCTGCACACCAGCCGTCACCTGATGCGCCTGGCAGGCAGGGGCGACGCGCAGTGGGAGAAGTACTTGTTCTTGCACGCGCCCGGCGAACCCAGGTAGGGCCGGCGCGGGCGGGGCGGAGTCCTCTTGTCGAATCAGGCGGTGGCGGGTGACCTGCTCGCCAGCCAGCGGTCCGGCAGTAATTCCTCGAGCCGGTTCTGCGGATGCCCGCTGATACGAGCGAACACATCGCGCAGGCAGGCGAACGGATCCAAGTGGTGGCGCTTCGACGTGGCGATCAGACTGCCCGGCACCGCCGCGGTGCGTCCGCCGTTATCGCTCCCGAAGAACGTCCAGTTGCGCCGGCCCACGGCCACCCCGCGCAGGCTGCGCTCGGCGCCGTTGTTGTCGATCTCCAGGTCGCCGTCCTTGGCGCAGCGCACCAGCGCCTCCCAGTTGGACAACGTGTAGCCGATCGCCTGGCCAACGGGGCTCCTGGGCACAACCTTCGGCCGCTCACGCTCCAGATACGCCTGGATGTCATCCAGCATGGGCTGGCTCCGCTCACGGCGCAGCGCCAGACGACCGGCGGCGTCCAGTGGCTTCTCCCGCGCCTCGCGCTCGACATCGTACAGCAGATGAAAGTAAGCCAGCATCACCGTCGAACGCATGATGTCGCTCGACTGCGCATCGAAGCACTTCCGTCGCGCGCGAGCGATGCAGGCCACTTCCGTAATGCTCCGCGCGGACTCCTGGCAGATCTGGTCATAGCCCGAGCAGGCGTCCGCTGCTTCATCAGTTCGTAATCTGCTGACCGCCACGTGCGCCAACAAGCCCGGTCCCGCCAGGCCCTTCTCCACCGGCGCGGGCGGCTTGGCGGCGGTGATCACGGTGCAACCCTTGGGGCAAGCGTACTTCTGGCAGGCCTGCCGTACGACGAGCAACGAGGCCGGCGCGTACTCCAGTTGCTCGCTGATCTCCTCGCCGATGTGCCGCAGTTCCGCCTGACACTGGGGGCAGCACCGCTCGCCCTCGGCCAGGGCATAGACCACGCGCCGCCGCTCCAGCGACTGCGGCAACCGCTGCCGCCCGTGCCCCGGCGGAGCCGGCCGCGGTTCGCTCGCGACCGGCTTCGGCTCGGGCGGCGGCTCCTGGCCCCGGCCGGCGATCTCGGCGGCGAACAGGAACAACTGGTTCTCATCCACCCGCTCGCGCTTCTGTCCGTGGCGGTGGCGCGACATCTGCTGGAGCCCGTGCCGCACGCGCTCCAGTTCGTGCTCCTTGGCCACCAGCGCGGCCGGCAGCGCGCAGCGCTTCCGGCGCCGGCCTTTGCTCAGATCGATGCCTTCCAGCAGCACGC